>JANOGP010000203.1:0-3424 GCA_031406075.1 Betaproteobacteria bacterium | reverse complement strand
CGGCAGCGTGCGCCCGCCGGAATCTGCCGCTGGCGGTTCGGCAGCTCGAGCCTTACGCCGAAAGTGCCGCTGGCCGCGTCGATAACCCTGTCCACCACTTTCACCGTCGCCGAGTAGCGTCCGCCGATCGGCTGCTCGGGGAGGACCGTTGCGCGATGGCCGATTTTGATCTTGCCGTAAAATGCTACCGGCAGAATCACCTCGACATAAAGAGGATCCACCTCGGCAAGCTTCACGATCGGATCCTTGAGGTTTGTCGATGAAAATTCCCCTGGTTTCTGCAGGACCTCGACCACGACGCCGGAGAACGGGCTCTTGATGGTGCGCAGGGCCAGCACCTCGCTGGAACGCTTGACTTCGAGCTCGGCCAGTTTCTGATTTTCCCTTGCCTGGCGCAGTTGTTCGCTGGAAAACCGGTATTCGGCTTGCGCCTCGTCGCGGGCGTTGACCGAAACGAAGTTCTGCTTATACAACTCATCGGCGCGCAGCATCTTCTTCTGCGCCAGATCCACGCGCGCTTCGGCGGCCTTCAATTCGCCCTGCATCGTCGCCCGCGACCGGGCCAACTCCAGAGCCGCGCGCTCGGGACCGGATTCCAGGGTGGCGATGACCTGGCCTTTCTTGACCAGGTCGCCGCGCTGGACCAGTACCGATTCGATCACCGCGTCCACGGGGCTGCGGATTTCCACCTGCTGGCGTGCCTCGATCAGGCAGTCGAATTCGGCGGCATGAGCCGCGCAGGCCAACAGGGAGGCGACCGCGCAGACCGGGGGGACGATTCGAATCATTGGGAATAGGGGGGCCAAGGGCTTCAGGGCTGTTGATTGTAACGAATTGACCCTGATGTCGAAACAGGAAATTCGTAAAAAAATCAGAGCCTCGGCAGGGTCTATAATGAAAATGGTGGAGCCGTTTCGGCGGCTCACGCCAGGCCATTCCCAAGTCGTGTCGGGCGCACTCGAGGCCGCCTTTCGAGGTTGCGCCGACCCATGCAGCCGGGTGGGCTTCAAGAAGATCAAGCGCGATGCCGAAAAGTCAGGCTAAAATGCGCTAAATCAATAACAACGCCATAACAGTTCCAGTACTATACGAACAAGGGAACGCCGGATTTCCGGCCTTTGAGGGGCGCGTTTTCCTCGGCGAACGCACAAGTGGACAAGACGGAACAAACAGGAGGTGCCCGCCGTCGCGATGACGGTGGCAGCATGCTGAACGACGCCGCTGTTATATCTGCTATATCTGCCCGTCGCCCATTGGGCCGGGCGCGTTTCATTTCGCTGCCGTGCCGCTGCCGCGCCCCTGTGGCGGCGATGCCGGGCGCGCAGGCCTGACTCATGCGATCCGGTCCTTTCGAGCACTCCCCGCGCGACCGTCGCAAGTCCGACCAGATGCAGGAAAGCGAAGCGCGCTTCCGGGCGCTGGTCCAGAATTCATTCGACATCATTACCATCCACGATGAAAACGGAGTGACCATCTACGAGTCACCCGCGGCGTCGCGTGTGCTGGGTTATCCACCCGGCACGCTGATCGGCAAGTCCCCTTTCGAGACCCTTCATCCCAAGGACGTGGCGCGCTCGCGCGAGGCGTTTAATGCCTTGCTGCGCGGCCAAACCCCGCCGTCACCGCTGTTGCTGCGTTTCCGCCACGCGGACGGTTCCTGGATTCATCTCGAGGCGCTCGGTAATAATTTGCTCGAGCACCCGGGAATTCGCGGCATCGTGCTGACTTCGCGAGACATCACCGAACGCAAGCGCGCCGAAGAGCGGGCGCAGTTCCTCGCCAACTACGACGTGCTCACAGGACTTCCCAATCGCTTCCTGATGCAGGACCGGCTCACGCAGGCGCTGGCGCAGGCGCACCGCAACCGCCTGCGCGTGGCGGTCATGCATATCGATCTGGACCGTTTCAAGGTGGTGAACGAGACGCTGGGCCACTATGTTGGCGACGCGCTGCTCAAGCAGGCCGCCGAACGCATCCGCAAATCCACCCGCGAAGGCGATACTGTGGCGCGGGTCGGCGGCGACGAGTTCACCATCGTGCTGCCGAACGTCACCAGTCTTCAGGCGCTGTCCACGACCGCCGAGAAAATACTCCATGACCTGGCCAAGCCGTTTCCCAGCGACGGGCAGGAGTTGTTCGTTTCCGCTTCCATCGGCCTGAGCCTGTACCCGGACGACGCCGCCACCGTGGACGAAATCATCAAGCATGCCGATGCGGCGATGTACAGCGCCAAACACCTGGGACGTAATAATTTTCAGTTCTTCACCACCGATCTGAACCAGGAGGTGCAGGAACGCATGTTGATCGAGGGCGGATTGCGCACCGCCATCCAGCGCGACGAACTGAGCCTGTTGTATCAACCGAAGATCGATCTTGCCACGCGCCAGATCTACGGTGCCGAGGCGCTGCTGCGCTGGGTCCATCCCAAGCTCGGGATGATTTCCCCGGCTCGCTTCGTGCCGGTGGCGGAGGAGGCGGGACTGGTCGGACAGATCGGCGAATGGGTGCTGCGCACCGCATGCCGGCAGATCCGCGAGTGGCAGGACACGGGCTTTGCTCTGCAGGTGGCAGTGAACGTTTCGGCCCGCCAGTTCCAGCAGTACGATGTCGCCGAGTTGGTGATGGAAATCATGAACGAGACCGGCGCGCTGCCTCAAAACCTCGAACTCGAACTCACCGAGAGCGCGGTCATGAACGACGCCGAGACCTCGATCGTCACGCTCGAACGCCTGTCCGCCCTGGGCGCGCAGATCGCGATCGACGATTTCGGCACCGGCTACTCAAGCCTGTCATACCTGAAACGATTGCCGCTCGATGTGCTCAAGATCGACCAGTCGTTCGTGCGCGACATTTCCTCGGATCCGAACGACGCGGCGATCGTGCGCGCGATCATCACGCTGGCGCGCAGTCTCGGCATCAAGGTGATCGCCGAGGGCGTCGAGAACGAGGCCCAGCTCGCCTTCCTGAACGCGTACGGTTGCCAGTACGCGCAGGGTTATCTGTTCGGGGAGCCGCTCACCGTCCGGCAGCTGGAACAGTTGATCACAGGGCAGTTGGAGAAAAAAGCCGTCTAGCGAAGCGCTGGTCACGACCCGCGAACCGTCGCGGGTGGTGCTCAGCGCTTATTTAATTGAAGCCGCGATTCGCCCGTTCATGAGCGCTTCGGCCCGGCGGGAAGAGGGGTTATGTCCAACGTCAGAATCGTCGCCTTCGCCGGAAGCGTGCGCGGCGCATCGTTCAACAATAAGCTGATCAGGATCGCCGCGGCCGGCGCGCGTGCCGCCGGCGCGGAGGTGACAGAGGTCGATCTGCGCGATATTCCGATGCCGCTGTACGACGGCGACCTCGAGCGCGATCACGGACTGCCGCCGAACGCCAAGGTGTTCAAGCGTTTGTTGATCGATCACCACGGATTCCTGATCAG
>JANOGP010000197.1:0-21322 GCA_031406075.1 Betaproteobacteria bacterium | reverse complement strand
GGCGAGGCCATGGCGATTGGCAGGACATTTCAGGAGTCGTTCCAGAAATCGCTGCGCTCGCTCGAAATCGGCTCTTATGGACTCGAACCGAAGCTCGATCCGCTGCTCGACCAGGATGCCGCGCGCAAGAAGCTCATGCAGGAGCTGCGTGTGCCGGGCGCGGAGCGCGTCTGGTACATCGCCGTCCGGTAGAGAAAGCCAAACGCCAGGGACGTGAAAAACAGCGGAAGCAGCTTGAAGGCCGCCACCATGAGTTCGGAATACTGCTTGCCCAGCCCCATCGACTGGGTCACCAGCCAGGACGACATCGACAGGCTTGAACCGACCAGGGTCGGCCCTATCGTCAGAACCGACCAGTAGATCAGCACCCGCTGGATCAGCGGCCGCGGCCGCTTCACCCGCCAGATGGTGTTGAACGCGCGGTCGATCGTGAGCATCAGCATGATCGATGTCACGCCCAGCAATACGATGCCCAGTGCAGTGAGCCGCGCGGCATTTTCCGCAAATTGCTGCATGTACACGGCGATCAGCTTTGAGGATGCCTCCGGCACCAGATTGATGACGACGAAGTTGCGCAGCGTCTCGACGATGTCGTCGAAAACCGGAAATGCCGTCATCACGGTGAGCATGATGGTGATCAGCGGCACCAACGCCAGCAGCGTCGTGAAGGTCAGGCTGCCGCATAGCTGAAAGCAGCGTTCCTCCTTGAATCGCCGGTACACGAGCACGACGAAATTCGCCAGCAACTTGAACTGGCGCACGATGTCCAGGAGCGATCTGAGCCGGAGTTTCATCGGGGTCGGATGTGGTTTCGCCCATATAATACGGGCTTCTCCGGCGGGAAAATAGCGATGCGGGAAATCCTGGTGCTGTATTACAGCCAAACCGGCGCCGTAAGGCAGATGGCGCAGTTGGTCGCCCGCGGGATCGAAATGGTGCCGGGCATGCGTGCCAGGCTGCGTACCGTGCCCAAGGTCTCGACGGTTACGGAAGCCACCGAAGCCGGGATTCCCGATACGGGCGCCCCCTACGTCGAACTGGGCGACCTTGAGGAATGCGCCGGACTGGCGCTCGGCAGCCCCACGCGTTTCGGCAACATGGCGGCCGCGCTCAAATACTTCCTCGACGGCACCGGAGCACTGTGGCTCAAGGGCGCAATGGCGGGTAAGCCTGCTGCGGTTTTCACCTCCACCGCCTCGCTGCACGGCGGCCAGGAAGCCACATTGCTGTCGATGATGCTGCCACTCATTCATCAGGGCATGCTGATTGTCGGCCTGCCCTACTCCGAAGCCGACCTGATGAGCACCCGCGGCGGCGGCACGCCATACGGAGCCAGCCATCTCGCCGGAGCAAACGCCGACCAGCCCATCAGCGAAGCGGAGCGGCGGCTGTGCATCGCGCTGGGGACGCGGTTGGCCGACGTGGCGCTCAAGCTGTCGAAATGAATCGCGGTACCGAGGCGCGCAGAATGGTGCGCCATTTTCGCAGCGGCGTGCTTGCCACCCAGTCGTTGAAATTCCCCGGCTATCCTTACGCCTCCGCCCTGCCCTTCGGAACCGACCAGCAGGGCCGTGTGGTGGTGCTGATCAGCCACCTCGCCGAGCACACTCAGAATGCCGACCACGACCGGCGCGCAAGTTTCCTGATCGCGCCTTCGGGCGCGCAAATGCAGGAGCAGGCGCGCGTCACGCTGATCGGCGACCTGGTACCGACCGAAGACGCCGCGGTGGCGGCGCGCTACCTGCGCTACTTTCCGGACGGAAGTCGTTATCTGAGCATAGGCGGCTTCCGCTTTTTCCACCTCGAGCCCCTGTCTTTGCGTTATATCGCGGGCTTCGGCAGCATCCATAGCATCCCGGGCGAAAACTATCTCGCGCCTCAGCTCGCGATAAGCGCGGCTGAAAGCGAAATCCTCGCCCACATGAACGCCGACCACGCCCAAAACCTGCGCGACTACTGCCGGCACGTGCATAACCGGACCGCGGACAGCGCGCAGATGATCGGCATCGACTGCGACGGCTTCGATGTGCTCGCAGCTGGAGAGGTACTTCGCTTTGACTTCGAGGGTGAAGTGAACGATGCCGGCACAGCGCGTGCCAAACTGGTGAATCTGGCGAACGCGAGCCGCCAGTGATGCGCCTGTTGCGGGTCGTGTCCGGCGGCGCACTGGTGGCGCTGATCTTCCTGTGCCTGGCCTGGGAACTGTGGCTGGCGCCGTTGCGCGCAGGCGGGTCGTCGCTGGCATTCAAGGTGCTGCCGCTCTTGGTACCGCTGTTCGGCGTGTTGCGGGGAAACCGCTATACCTACCAGTGGTCGTCGTTGCTGATCCTTGCCTACTTCACCGAGGGCGTGGTTCGCGCCTGGAGCGAACGCGGCGCCAGCCAGGCGCTGGCGATTGCCGAGATCGCCCTTTCGGTGACCTTCTTTACCGCCGCAATTTTCTATGCCCGGTTCACTCGCGCTCTGCGGCAATAGATCTCTTTACCGCAAAGGCGCAAAGACGCAAAGGAAACGCAAAGAAGAACTTGACTGGGCGAAAAACTGATCGGCGCAGAAAGGGAGATGACGCGTACGGACCATTCATTAACAACAATCATCCCGATCTGTTTTCCTTTGCGTTTCCTTTGCGTCTTTGCGCCTTTGCGGTGAAGATTTCGAGTTCCAGTTTCGGACGAGATCTTCGTGACAATCTACCGTGGGAGATTCGCGCCGACACCTTCTGGGCCGCTGCACTTCGGTTCGATGGTGGCGGCGGTAGGCAGTTTTCTCGACGCCCGGTCGCGCCGCGGCACCTGGCTGGTGCGCATAGACGACCTCGATCCGTTGCGCACCGATCCCGTGGCGGCCGACGCGATCCTGCGCTGCCTGGAAGCATTCGGCCTGCATTGGGACGGCACGGTGGTGTGCCAGAGCATGCGCAACGACGCCTACCACGCGGCGTTGCATCGGTTGCGGCAGTCAGGCCGCACCTATCCTTGCGCCTGCAGTCGCAAGGAGATCAGCGATGCGGGCCTGGCCGGAATGGAAGGCGCTGTATACCCCGGCACCTGCCGCAAAGGCCTGGCAGCCGGGCGCGAAGCGCGCGCACTGCGGGTACGCACCGACGGCGCCGTAGTCGAATTCGACGACCGATTACAGGGGCACGTGCGCCAGGATTTGCAGGCCGAAATCGGCGATTTCGTGGTTTACCGTGCAGACCATGTGTTCGCCTACCACCTCGCCTGCGCGGTGGACGATGCCGAGCAAGGCATCACCGATGTCGTGCGCGGCGCCGACCTCATTGCCTCCACGCCGCGACAGATCCATCTGCAGGATCTGCTGGGGCTGCCGACGCCCGCGTACCTGCACTTGCCGGTAGCGGTGAACGGCGCTGGAGAAAAACTCTCGAAGCAGACGCTTGCGCGCGCAATCGATAGCGACAATCCAGAGCCGACGCTGGCTCGCGTGCTGCAATTCCTTGGCTTCCCGCCTCCCACGGAAATCCGCGGTGCGAATCTGCGCGAACTCTGGGCCTGGGCAATTCAGAATTGGCGGCGCGAGAGTCTTCCTCGCGCCAGCGCGATCACCGCGCCTGACGGCTAATCCAAACAACCTTTCTGTTCTTTGCGTCTTTCCGTTCCCTTTGCGTACCCCTCAAGGGGGTATTGAAAAGAATTCTTTGCGTCGAACGCCTTGGTCGCCGGCCGAAGGCCGGCTATAGCAGGAGCGGCGCGCCGTCGTGGAACGACAGCAACTGCCCGGGCGCAAACCTCACCCAGGTCTCATTGTCGGTCAGCGGCTCGGTGGCGATCACTGCAATGCGGTCCATCGGGGTCGTGACTTCGCTGAAATCCACTTCGATGTCCTGATCCTTCAGATGCGCCGTGGCGAACGGCGCATGGCGCAGCACATAGGTAAGATTGTCGGTGCAGTGCGCAAACAGGTAATCGCCGTTGGAGAGGATGTAGTTGAACCGGCCGTGCCTGGCGACCTCGCTGGACAGCGTGGCCAGCGTGCCGTAGAGCTCGGCTGGCTGCGGCTGTCCCTCGGGGTAGCGCAGGCCCAGGGTGTCCAGCAGGTAGCAGAACGCCCGCTCGCTATCAGTCGTGCCCACCGGCCGGTAGCGGTTGCCAAACTCCGGATGGAAATTTTCGAGTGTGCCGTTGTGTGCGAAGATCCAGTAACGCCCCCACAGTTCGCGCATGAAAGGATGGGTGTTGACCAGCGCGACTTCGCCCCTTGTTGCCTTGCGGATATGCGCGATGACGTTCTGGCTGCGGATCGGGTAGTTGGCGATCAACTCGGCCACCGGAGAGTCCACCGCCGGCCGCGCGTCGACAAACATTCGGCAGCCGGGCCCTTCGAAGAAAGCCACGCCGAAGCCGTCGGCGTGGTCACCGGTACGCCCGCCGCGTTGATGGAAGCCCCGAAACGAGAAGCAGATGTCGGTGGGAACATTGCAGTTCATCCCCAGCAGCTGGCACATTTCTTTGTCTTTTCTCCTGTATCCCCATTAACCTGACCATTCCAACCCCGGCTGGTTGCGCAGCCGGGTCCGAACTGGCTGACTATCTAAGGCATAAATCTAGGCATGTCCAATAAGACCTTCACGCTGTCGGACGACTTGTACGCGTATTTGTTCGAGAACTCGGTGCGCGAGCCGGACATCCTGCGGCGGCTGCGGGAGGAAACGGCCAAGGACAGCATGGCACGCATGCAGATCGCCCCCGAGCAGGGGCAATTGATGCAGCTTCTGGTCCGGCTAATGGGCGCCCGTCGTTACCTCGAGGTCGGGGTATTCACCGGTTACAGCAGCCTGGCCGTGGCGCTCGCCCTGCCTGCCGAAGGCCGTATTGTGGCCTGTGACGTTTCGGAAACCTGGACCAAGGTCGCCCGGCGGTACTGGGCCGAGGCCGGCGTCGCGGAAAAGATCGACCTCAGGCTGGCTCCGGCTTTGCAGACGCTGGACGGCCTGATTAACGGAGGCGCAGGCGGCAGTTTCGATTTCGCTTTCATAGACGCCGACAAGACCAGCTACACGGACTATTACGAGCGGGCGCTTACTTTGGTCCGTGTTGGCGGGCTGATTGCAGTTGACAACACCCTTTGGGAGGGCCGGGTGGCGGATCCAAAAGCGCGCGACGGGGACACCCAGGCTATTCGCCACTTCAACAAGCACCTCCGCGACGACCGCCGGGTGCACCTGTGCCTGATCCCGATCGGCGACGGCCTCAGTCTCGCCCTCAAGCTCTAGTCTAATTTTTTTCGCGTTTTCAAATGCTTATGTCCACGCCAGAGGGTCTCGCGCGACGTGGTGTTGTGCGTCGCAATAATTTTTTTGCGTTTTTCCTCGGAATCCCTTGACGTTGATTGGTTTTATACGGACAATTGCATTGTTGCATTGCACCATAATGATTGTCTTCTGCTGACGCAGAGAATTTTATTCATTGTTTTTCAAGGAGTCCCAATATGACGACCGTACAGGAACAGATATCCGCTTTTGGCAAGGCGCAAGTGGAAACCGCTCTGCGCTTCGTGACCATCGCGGCCGAAGGCACCGAAAAATTGTTCGACCTGCAAATCAAGAACAGCAAGTCGGTGTTCAACGAAGGCATGAAGAACGCCAAGGCACTTGCCGAGGTGAAGGACTTCTCCGAACTGCCGACCTGGACCAGCTCCACATTCCAGCCGGGCATCGACAAGGCCACCACCTACGCACGCAGCCTGTATGAAGTTGCCGCCGGCACCCAGTCCGAATTCAGCGCCGTTCTGGAAGCGCAGATCGCCGATTTCAGCAAGGACGTGGTCGTTGCCCTGGACGCGGCGCTGAAATCCGCCCCCGCCGGTTCCGAGCCCGCAGTCGCCGCGGTGAGGTCCGTGATCGGCACCGCGAACACGGTGTACGAAAGCATCGCCAAGGCGAGCAAGCAGCTGGCCGCGATGACCGAAGCCAACCTCACCACCGCCGCCTCGCAAGCTGGCGTGGTAACCAGGAAGAAGGCCGCGTAAGACTGTTTCACCGCAGTAGCAAAAGCCCCGGACATCCGGGGCTTTTTTATTGCGGGTCTTGCTTCGTCACGGCCTCCAGCCCACGAAGCGTCTCCGGCAGGCGATAGTCCGGATAGCTCTTCCTGAATTCCGCCAATTGCTCGCGCGCCTGTGCGGCCTTGCCTTCGCGCAGCAGGTCCCCGATTTTCTTCAGCCATTGCTCAGGCGCGTCGGCTGGCCTCGCGGAGGATGGCGCCGCATCGTTGCGAAGTGCCTCGACGGTGCTCGTTTCTTTCGCGGAATCCGCCAGCGACCTCCTTTTCTCCGCCACCATTTCAGACGGCGCGGCAGCTTCGAACTGCTGCAATACCGGCGCAGGGGCCGGTGCCGCGATCGAAGACGCCCCCGCAGTCGCATCGGCATGCCCGGTAGCCGAATCCAGCCGGACCTCCCCCATGCGGTCGTTGCGTGCACCGCGTTCGCGCGACGGCGGCGAGTCGCGCTCGATATCGCGGCGCGGCGCGGACCGTGCCAGAGATTCTTGCTTCATCCCCAGCGCGGGCGCTGCCGGCCTGGCCTCATCTGCCCCGATGCCGACCGATCGATCCGGCGGCGGCAAGGGATCTTCGATTTCACTGGTCATCAACGCCAGACTGACGCCGATTACCAGCACGGCCGCAATCGACGCCGGCAGGTGCCAGTTGCGAGCGAAGCGTGAGCGCACCACCTCGCGCCGGGCGGCCGCCAGGATCGCGGCGTCCAGATGCGCGGGCGGCTCTTCGGTCGAGCCGGCACGGTAGCGCCCGGAGAGGCCGGAACGCAGATCCTCGATTTCCCGCTCTTCAGGCGACATCGGCTTCATGGCTCATTCCAGATCCATTCAATTCCTGCCGCAGCTTGACCAGCGCATACCTCAGACGGCTTTTCACCGTCTCTCTGCCGACCCCCGTGACGTCGGCGATTTCCTCCAGCGTCAATCCGCCCTCCTCGTGCAATAGAAAAGCCTCGCGCTGATCGTCCGGCAGCAGCGCCAACGCCCGCAGAAGCTGCCTTGCCATCTGCCGCCGGGCCACGGCGCGTTCCGGCTGTTCCTGCTGCGGGCCTGCCACCTGCATCGCCTCTTCCGCGTCGTCGTCGAGAGAAATCAGCTGCAGCGGCGGCTTGCGGCGGAAGTGGTCGATCATGCAATTGTGCGCCACACGATACAAAAACGTGGTGAAGCGGGCTTCGACCCGATAGCGGGCACGCGAGGAAATTATATTGGTCCACACTTCCTGGAACACCTCCTCGGCGGCGGAGCGATAGCCGACCTGCCGCAGCAGGTAGCGGAACACGCCACCGCGATGGCGCGCGTACAGATCCTCGAACGCGCGCACGTCGCCATCGCGATAACGCAGCATCAGATCTTCGTCGGAGGCCGGCTGGTCCATTCCAGCTTCAAGTGTAATCAACCTCAACACGACGCGCGACACCGGCGCGGAACCTGATCAGAGCTTCCTTAACCCCGCCCCGGCGGATCAGCAACGAACCCACCCGGAAACGGCGAGGGCCAGCGCGGCGGCTGCGGAATCACCCCGCGGGCCACCAGGTTTGCGTAGGTGTCATAGTGAATGACGACAACTTCGTTAGGGGTGTCGGATTCGCGCTCGAACGCGACATAGCGCGCCTGTGAAACTTCGCTGCGGCCATGGCCGGTGCCGATGCTTTTCTCCGCCTCGCGGGGCGCCGCCGACCGCGCGGCGTGGTCCGCCGCCGCTCCCGGTTCGCCGCGGGTTTGCGGCTCGTCCAGTTCGAGCACGGGTGCGGGTTTGCGCTTGAAAAGCGCAACGCCGATCACGCCGATATTATCGGGGCGCCCGGTGCGCGCCGCGTAGGAATCGCCCAGATCGGTGAAATAGAACGCTGCCACTTTTTCCAGGCTCTTGCGCCAACCGCTGACCGACAGTTTGCGGCCACGCTCGATCACGTAGCCGCTCTGAGACGCAGCCGCAGTTTCGCCGCTGACGACATTGACGCCGTCCACCGATACCACCGCGAGCAGATCACCGCCAGCACGATTGCGAACCGTGACCTGGTACTCGTTGCCGGGTTTGCCGGCGACGAACCAGCGGCCGCCGCTCTGGTAGACCGACAGCGTACGGCCGCTTGCCCGGTCGTAAATCTGCACATCGGCAAGGCTCCCGGCCGCGAACGCCGGGGCAGCATTGAGGAAAAGACAGAAAAACAGCAGGAAGCGTCGCATGGTGCTCTCCTTTCAAGAGGGACACCGGCTATAAACGGACGCTTCGGGTAAATGGGGTTAAGTGTTAGGGATGAGGGGCGAGGGATGAGGAGCGAGGGCGAAAGCCCGCGACTGACTCTTAAGAACGAGGTACGAGACTTTTTTACTCGCCCCTCGTCCCTATCTTCGGGGCTCCCAGGCAAAGCCCAGCGCGCTGACACCTTTCTGCAGGAACGCTAGCGCCTCATCGGCGAGTTCTGCTTCGCCTTTCACGCCGAGCTCGATGCGGCGGCCGGCAGGAGTCATGCTGGGCAGGCTGAAAAGCTTCACGCCGGGATTGCGCTCTATGCAGGCATTCATCAGATCGATGAGTTGACTCTCGCCGGCATCCTTCACCACGATCGCCACATCCACCGGCGGTTGCTGGTTTTTGAGCTGCGGGTACTCATTGTCGAGCACCCACTCCATCATCGGCCAGGCCATTTCCGGGAAACCCGGGAAAAAATGGTGGCGCGCATAACTGAAACCGGGAACACGGTTGACCGGGTTGGGAACGATGCGGCTGCCGACCGGAAACACGCCCATCTCGATGCGCTTCGGATAGGCTTCGGCGCCAAAGCGCCCTTCGATTTCGCGCCTGGCATCCGGATGCAACGCGAGCTCGACGCCTGCCGCATTGGCCGCGCACTGGCGGGTGTGGTCGTCGGGCGTGGCGCCGATGCCGCCGAAACAGAACACGACATCGGAGCGCGCCAGGGTACTGGACAGCACCGCGGTAATCACCGCCGGCTCGTCCGGCAAATTCATGCTCCAGCCCAAGTCCAGTCCGCGCACCTTCAGTATCTCGATGATTTTCGGAAAATGCTTGTCCTGGCGTTTCCCTGAGAGGATTTCATCCCCGATGATCAAGGCGCCGAACATGGGACGGACCGGTGATGGATGACGAGTGGTTGGAAGCTGGCGGATATTCATGCTTGTTCTTCGACACCAGGAGCACGCCAGGCAGTGCCTGCGCCATTGCGGCCGGTCGTGACATGGATGCAGCCTGCTTCCACCCGGCGCCTGGCCCGCAAAGAACCAACGAAAGCGGCGATTCTAGACGATTGCGGCCGGGAACGGACCACCGGAACGCAGCGCGATCAGCCGCACGCGTCCGAGGCTTTGGCCGGCCGGCACTCCACGCGGCTGCGCTCCGGATTGGACACGCAGTGATAGATCTTGTCTGTGCACTTCGCGCACCACGCGGTGGTTGTGCCCTCCCGTGAGTACCGGCTTTCGATCACGTCCAGATCGGTCACGCCGCAGCCTGTGGCTCCGGCGGTGAGGCCGGTCTGGGTCTTGCAACCCACAGCAAAGCCCGCCAGTGCGATGACCAGAAGCATTCCTTTGAACATGATTTCGGGAAACCGGAAGTGTGGGCCGCCAAGACTGGATCTGCGCGCCGCGAACGACGGCGCCAACATTCAGTTGTGAATATAGCTTTCGAGTTGCTTGATGACGAAATCCTTTTCGGAGAGCATTTCTTTCACTACGTCGCCGATGGATACCACGCCAACCACTTTATTGTGCTCGAGCACCGGCAAATGGCGTATGCGCTTGTCGGTCATCAGCCCCATGCAATCCTCGATGCTCTGCTCGGGGTGAACGCACACCACCTTGTCGGTCATGATCTCGCGCACGGGCGTGTCTTTCGACGCCTTGCCTTGCAGCACCACCTTGCGGGCGTAATCGCGCTCGGAAAAAATCCCCGCCAGCCGGTCGCCGTCGAGCACCAGCACCGCGCCGATTTCCTTCTCCGCCATCAGCCTGAGCACGTCCAGCACCGTGGTTTCGGGCGAAACCGAAACGAGGCGAGGGCGTTTCGAATCCAGAAACTGTTGAATTGTTTTCATGATCTCCCCCTGTTCCGAAGCAACCCCGTGTTTGATTATTTTCGGCCCAGTTTAGACCACAAGCCGCACTTGTCAACGCGATCCGCGCGCAAGCTTCGCGCTCAGGCGGGCTGGCCCGGCCGTTTTTTCACCCACATGACGGGCTGTGCAATGACTGGGCGCGCCGGCGCGCCATGCTGGACCAGCGCGTGGTCGAGCGCCTTTCCCGCGTCGTCGGCCAACGCCGCCACGCGCGCCGCGCGAATCGCGTCGGCACGCGCCCCGGCGGAAGGGAACGGCGCGGCGCTGGCCAGATGCTCGAGGACGTGCAACAGGTTCTCCTTGCCACGTTCGTTGGTGGTGCCGTAGCCCTTGATGAGGCGACCGCACAGCGCGATTTCGTGGCCAAGCTGCCAGTGGCTGCGCGTACCCTGTTCCACGCCCGCCAGCCACCGTTCGATCATGGCCTGCTCGATTGCGAAGCGGCTGCCGCGCCTGCGCAACCACTTGAGGCTGGCCAGGGTGCGCAGTATCAGCAAACCGGACAGCGTGTGGGTGGCGAGCTTGAGCGGAAGAGCGAGCGCGGACTTGCCAGCCTGCTGACGGCGCCGGTCCCAGCGGATCAGAGCGGCCGCGAGCGTGGCCGGCAATAGCGCGGCGAATTCCGGTATCCCCGGCTTGAAGTGGTCATAGATGCGCAGCACTTCGTCCGGCGCGGCCTTGACCTCCGCGCGTACCCGCTCGTATCTGCTGGCGCGGCACTTCAGATCAGCCACGCGCACGATGTCGTCGAAGGCCATCCACAACGCCAGGTAACGCGCCGTTTCGCTGGTGGTCGCAAAATTCCCCAGGCCGGACGGATCGACCGCCCGCTCGGTGGCCAGTATGCGGGTCAGCCGCTGCACGTAAAGTTCCGCGTAGTCGTGATCCTGATACTCCAGCATGCGGGCGTAGCCGGCGGCCAGCATCTCATGGGTCGCCGCGGGATACTCACGCGCGAGTTCATCAGGCATCGCGGCAACCGCCTGCGGCTTCGAGGCAACCGGTGTCAGCACGGCCGGCCCCTGGTCCACGATCTCGCAGGCACGCGCGAAGCCGCGCACGCTCGCGTCCACGCCTTTGCCGGATTTCCGTATGGTCTGCTCGAAGGCTTCGCGCGCAAACGGCAATGCCCCACTGCCTGCAATCGCGCCGAACAAGACCGCGCTCAACACGGTGCCCGTCTCCTGCGCGACCGACGCCATGTCGAAAATGCGGGCGTCGCGGCTGTAGCGCTTCACAACGTTCAACAATTCCCCGGAAGGCGCGCGACCGTCGGCGAGCTGAAGCTTCTCGGCCGTGGTCAGGGTGCGGGCACTGGAGGTGACAACCAGCGTACGGTCGGCCGACGCCATGCCGTTACCGATTTGGCGCACGGTCTCCAGCAACTCCGAGGACACCAGCACGTCCAGCGCGCCCGGCACCGGATACAGGCTGAATACCGGCTTGCGGCCGGCCAGTTCCGCGATCGGCACCGGGAACACTTCGAAATAATATGTGGTCGAGCCGGTGCGCTGCGCGACGCCGGGAATGGAAGTGCTCTGCGCGCTGTAGCCGCACTGCCGCGCCGTTTCCACCAGCCATTCGGCCAGCACGCCGCCGCCCTCGCCGCCGAGCGCGCAAATCAACAAAGTCACGGGACGACGGGCGGCGAGGCTCATGCGATTTGCAGCCGGCGCATGATGGAGCCGCGCAGCCCGTCGATGATGCGTTCGTGCAATCTGGGATTGTGAATCACCTCGGCGCGGTAGAACGACGGGCACAGCGTGGCCGCGTGCGCGTTTTCGCCGCACAGGCCGCAGCCGACGCAGCCGTCGATCACCGTGGCCACCGGATCGACCCTGAGCGGATCGGTACTGTCTTTCAGGGTCAGCGTCGGGCAGCCCGACAGGCGGATGCAGGCATGATCACCCGTGCAGACGTCCTCGTCGACGCCGTACTTCACCTGCACCACGCGCTTTCCGGCCTTGAGCAGGCCGGCGATCCAGGGCTTGATGCGGCGTTGCCGTTCGAGCTGGCATTCGCCTTCGGCGATGATGACCTTGAGCCCGCTGAAATCCGTGGTGAAGGCTTCGTCGAAAGTCCTGCGCATCTTGTCCACGTGGTACGTGTGGACGGTGCGCATCCATTTCACGCCCATGCCGGATAAGGTCTTCTCGATGGTGAGATTGCGGTGCACAAGGCTTTTTTGCTTGTCTTCAGCCGCGACTTTCACATCCTCGTCGGGCGTCGAAATCAGCTCCTGCGTGCCGGTGGCCGCGGTATAGCCGTTCTTGAATATCACTAGCACCGCGTCGTCGCCATTGAACAACGCCGATTGCACGCCGGTGAGCAGTCCGTTGTGCCAGAACCCGCCGTCGCCCATAACCGACAGCACGCGCCGCTTCATCATCGGCGATACGCCGGCGCGGCTCGCGAGGCTCATGCCGTAACCGAGGATCGAGTGCCCGAACGAAAACGGCTCGAAGGTCGCGAATGAATGGCAGCCGATGTCGCCGGCGATGTGTGTCGGACCGACATCGCGCTGGGACAGTTTGAGCGCGGCGAACACCGGGCGCTCCGGGCAACCGACGCAGAACTGCGGCGGCCGCACGGGTAACGGCGCCGAGAGTTCCTGCGCAATTTCCTGGCGGCGTTTCGCGTTGCTGTGCAACCAGCCCTTTCCGGCTTCGGCCGCACTGCCGGGGAGATAGCGATCGACGAATTTCTCCAGGCCACCGGCCAGGACTTCGACCGTGTATTCACCGGCGGCCATCAACATGTCCTTGCCGTGGATCGGCGTGTTGATGTCGAGCCGACGCAGCGCGGCGAGAATTTCCTGTTCGATATATTCGGGCGTGCCTTCCTCCACGATCAGCACCGCGCGCTTGCCAAGACAAAACTGCGCAATCTCCTCCGGCACCAGCGGGAAGGTCACGTTAAGCACGAGGATCGGCAGATCGGAATCGCCAAAGGCGTCGGCCAATTCAAACTGCTGCAGCGCGCGGATCAGCGAGTTGTATAACCCTCCCTGCACGATGAAGCCGACGTCGTCGCGGCTGCCGGGAAACAATTCGTTCAGACGTTGCTCGGCGATGTAGCGCCGGGCCGCCGGGATGCGCGCCTCGACCTTGAGCTTCTCGTGACGGAACGTCACCGGTGGGTGAGCCAGCCGCGAATAGTCGAACTTTGCCGGTTCCTCCATAAGGTGCCGGGTCGAAATGGCCGGTGCGACGTTGTCCTTGCACACGAAGCTGCCGCGCACATGACAGGCGCGGATGCGCAACTCCATCAGGGCCGGCATGTTCGAGGCCTCGGAAAGCCGGAAGCCCTCTTCCACCATGCGCACCATGGCCGAGAGCTCCGGCCGCGGATCCAGCATCAGCATCGAGGACTTGAGCGCATACGCATGCGTGCGCTCCTGGATCACGCTGGCGCCTTCGCCGTAATCTTCACCGACCACGATGAGCGCGCCGCCGGTTACGCCGGGCGACGAAAGATTCGACAACGCGTCGGCAGCAACATTGGTGCCGACGATGGATTTCCAGGTTACTGCGCCGCGCAACGGATAGTGTATCGACGCGCCGAGCATGGCCGCGGCGGAGGCCTCGTTGGAACAGGCTTCGACATGGACGCCAAGCTTGCCCAGATAATCCTCCGCCTGGACCATGACGTCGATCAGGTGGGAAACCGGCGCCCCCTGGTAGCCGCCGACATAGGCCACGCCGGACTGCAGCAATGCCTTGGTGATGGCGAGAATGCCTTCGCCGTGGAAGACCTGACCGTTTCCCAGGCGCAGCAGTTCTATTTCGCTCTTGAAGGACTTTTCCATCACGTCTTTCCGAACGTTTGCCCCGCGTCCTGTGCGGGTCTTGCGATGCTATCAGCCCTCGTCATATCTCGCTCCAGTATTTCTCGACGCGCTTGAAGGAAACAGGGTAGGGCGTTTTCAACTGCTGCGCCCACAGCGACACCCGCAACTCCTCCAGCATCCAGCGCATTTCCTCCACCTGCGGGTTGCGCAATCCGCGGGAACAGTCGGCGGCAAGGCGCTCCTGATAAACCTGCCAGTAGCGCGCGAGCTGCTGCTGCCAGTTGGTGTCACGTTCCGGGTTCGAAGCAATCTTGTCGAGCCGCACCGCGATCGCCCGCAGATAACGCGGATAATGCTTGAGCCTTTCAAACGGCACTGAGGCGAGGAATCCCGACCCGAGCAGTTCGCGCAACTGGCTGCGGACGTCCGCGACCGCGCGCGGCCATGCCGTGTACTGCGGCTGTTCGAGCTTGGGTCGCAGCGCCTGGTGCTCGGCCAGGATCTCGGCGGCGATGCGACAGATCTCCTGCGCCACGTCCATCAGCCGCATCTTGCCTTTCGCCACCCGCGCCTCGAACGCCTTGCGGTTGCGCACCGGCTCGTTCTCGACGAAGAAAGCGCGATCGCAGATGGCGGTGATCAGCTCTTCGCGCAAGCGCTCGGCCACTTCGCCCTTGTCGTGCCGGCCGCCTTTGTCGTGCTTGCCGCCCTCGCGCTCACCGAGCAGCGCGTAACGCAACTGCAATTCGGTGAACCCCGGAAGATTGCGTGCCATAAATTTCATCTGCTCCGGCAGCGCCAGCTGGAACAGCCGGCGCAGTCCCTTACGGGTCGCCGACGCGGACTCGGCTTCAGTGTCCAGAAGCGTCAGCGCCACCGACCTGCCCTCGTCGGCGATCGCCGGATAGCCGACCAGCTTGCGCCCGCCGCGATCGACCTCGACCTGCTCGGGCAACTCGTCGAAGTCCCAGGACGTGAGCCCCTTGCGCTCGAAACCTGCACTCGCTGCCGCCGTGAACGTGCGCCGCGCCTTGACGCCGAGCTGGCCGCGCAGTTGCGGCAGGTCGCGTCCGGATGCGATTTCACTGCCGTGTTCGTCGACGACGCTGAAATTCATCAGCAGGTGCCTCGGCATGTCGGCCAGATCCCACGCCTCGACCGGCACTTCCGTTCCGGCCTTCCTGAGCAATGCCTGCGACAGCGCTTCAGTAAGCGGCCCGCTGTCGGGCTCGAGGATTTCCATGCATTCGGTGACAACCTGGGGCACCGGCACGAAATGCTTGCGCAAGCCTTTGGGCAGCCCCTTGATCAGGTATGTGATCTTGTCGCGCAACAGCCCCGGGACCAGCCACTCGCAGCGGCGTTCATCAAGCTGGTTGAGCAGGTGCAGCGGAACGATCATGGTTACGCCGTCGAGCGAATGGCTGGGTTCGAACCGGTAGGCAAGATCGAAAGTCTGCATCCCAACCGCCAGAGCATCCGGGTAAAGATTCTCGGTCACCTGCTCTGCGGAATGGCGCATCAAGTAGTCGCGGGTAAGGAAGAGCAGCTTCGGGTTGTCGCGTTCGGCTTCATTGCGCCATTTCTCGAAATCCACCGTGCTGTAAATCCCCTGCGGAATGCGTTCGCCGTAGAACGCGAACAGGGCTTCGTCGTCCACCAGTATGTCATGGCGGCGCGACTTGTGCTCGAGTTCCTGAACTTCCTCGATAAGCCTGCGGTTGTGGTCCAGGAACGGCGCGCTTCCCGCATAGTGACCGGCAACCTGCGCACCGCGGATGAACAGTTCCCACGCTTCCTTAGGGTTAACCGGGCCGTATTGCACCCGTCGTTTGGGCACCACCACCAGGCCGTACACCGTCACCTGCTCGTAGGCGACCACGCTGCCGGAGTCCTTCGACCAGTGCGGCTCGCGATAGCTGCGCTTGGCCAGATGCTCGCCCAGTTTCTCGATCCACTCCGGCTCGATCGCCGCGACACAACGCGCGAACAGGCGCGTGGTCTCGGTCAGCTCGGCCGCCATCACCCACTTCGGCCCCTTCTTCTTCAGCGCCGAGGCCGGGCTTAGTACGAACTTGATCTGGCGTGCACCGAGGTAGATTCCCGCTTCCTCGGTTTTGAAGCCGATATTGCCCAGCAGTCCAGCCAGCAGCGCGCGATGGATCTCCTCGTAGCGCGCCGCCTTCTGATTCAGCCGCCAGCCCATCTCCGCCACCAGCGCGTGCAACTGACCGTGCAGTTCGCGCCATTCGCGCAGCCGCAGATACGACAGAAAACGTTCGTGGCACTCGCGCACCAGCAGGCGATTCGACTTCTTGTGCTTGAGCGCTTCCTCGAACCACTTCCATATGCTCAGATAGGACAGAAAATCGGAACGCTCGTCGAGAAACTCCGCATGCGCCTGCGTCACCGCTTCCTGTTTGTCCATCGGCCGTTCACGCGGATCCTGCACGGACAGCGCCGCGGCGATGATCAACGCTTCATTCAGGCATCCCTCCTGTTTCGCCGCGACCAGCATGCGCCCCACGCGCGGATCGATCGGCAGCTTCGCCAGTTGCTCACCGACCGCAGTGAGCTTGCGCGCCTCGTCCACCGCGCCGAGTTCGGCCAGCAGTTGATAGCCGTCGGCGATCATTCTCGAGCCTGGCGCATCGACGAAGGGAAAATCCTCGATCTCGCCGAGTTTCAGCGCGCCCATGCGCAGGATCACCGAGGCGAGAGAGGAGCGCAGGTTTTCGGGGTCGCCGAATTCTGCGCGGGCCTTGAAATCCTCCTCGCTGTAGAGGCGCACGCAGATGCCGTTCATCACCCGCCCGCAGCGCCCGGCACGCTGATTGGCCGAGGCCTGCGAAATCTTTTCGACCTGCAGCAGTTCGACCTTGTTGCGATAACTGTAGCGGTTGATCCGGGCGAGCCCCGAGTCGATCACGAAGCGGATGCCGGGAACGGTGAGCGAGGTCTCCGCCACGTTGGTGGCAAGCACGATACGCCGCGTGCCACCCCCGGGCGCAAAAATGCGGTCCTGATCCTGGGCGGATAGCCGCGCGAACAGCGGCAGGATCTCCGCGCCTTGCGGATGATGCTTGCGCAGGGCCTCGGCGGCTTCTCGGATTTCCCGCTCCCCCGGCAAGAACACCAGCACGTCGCCGCTGCTGGTGCGCGCGGTCACCTCGTCCACCGCATCGACGATCGCCTGCGGCAAGTCGATCTCGTGCTCGTCCTCGTCGTCTTCGTCGAACGGGCGGTACCACACGTCCACCGGGTACAACCGTCCCGATACCTCGATCACCGGCGCATCGCCGAAGTGTTTCGAGAAACGTTCGGCATCGATGGTCGCGGAAGTGATGATCAGCTTGAGCTCCGGCCGGCGCGGCAGCAGTTGCCTGACATAACCGAGCAGGAAATCGATGTTCAGGCTGCGTTCGTGCGCCTCGTCGATGATCAGCGTGTCGTACTGGGCAAGCCAGCGGTCGCCCTGGGTTTCGGCGAGCAGGATGCCATCGGTCATCACCTTCACGAAGTTTTCGCTGCTGGTCTTGTCGTTGAAGCGCACCTGGTAGCCGACTGCGTCGCCGAGCGTGGTCCGCAACTCGCTGGCGATCCGGGCGGCGACCGAACGCGCGGCGATGCGGCGCGGCTGGGTGTGGCCGATCAGGCCCTGCACGCCGCGCCCGAGCTCGAGACAGATCTTCGGCAGTTGCGTGGTTTTGCCGGAACCGGTCTCGCCGCAGACGATCACCACCTGGTGCGCGCGAATCGCGTCCGCGATGTCGCCGCGCTTCGCGCTGATAGGCAATTCTTCAGGGAACGTGACCCGCGGCAGCCGCGCGCGTCGCTGCTCTGCCTGTTCGACTGAGCGTCGCGTATCGGCAACGAGCTTGTCGCGCTCGGCGGACACGTCCTTGCCGCCGCGGGCCGACTCATCGAGCTGCTTGAGACGTGCGAGCAGAGGGCCGCGCGCGCGCAGCATGCCGCGATCGACGGTTTCGCGCAGTTCGCGCCAGTCATCATTTCCAAGAGCCGTACGCGGTGACGCTCGGGGCGAGGACATGGAAAGTATCGGAAGAGTTACGGCGAGTGAAATGAGGGCGGCAATCTTGGACTATAGGCGTCTGCATCAGCTCCGAGATGGTATCAAGACAGCTCAAGCCTTTTTCCTGCCGCGGTTGGCTGTGGAAGTGCGCTTGGTGTCGAGCATGCGTCCGATGTCAGAAATTGAAACAGCCATGTCCTTGAACAAGACAGCTTGCCGAATGGCAAGCTGTCTGAATCCCTGCTTCAACGCCGCTCGCCACTTTGGCCCGCGGCCCCAGGCATCGTGGAATGCTTCTTCGATATCACGTGGTCGAGTGCCGAGAAGCGCCATGAACAGATCGCCGGCCTGGTCGATATCTTTCCTGGACTTGGCCTGCTCCCGTACCGTGCGTTCCGAACTTACAATGATTTTATGTACGGCCAGGTGTGCAGGATTCGGAATGTTGACGAGGATGCCCGTGTTAAACGGGACGACCGCCTTCACCGGCTCCTGGATCAGGTAATCCATGAACGGCAGCGGCAGTGCGGCCGTCTTGAATCTGGGCATGTACACCGGCCCGGCCTTTCTTCTTAATATGGTAAGGAAGTCAACTCTCAGGTCGCTGTCGCGCACCTTGAAGGAAGTAAACGGCTCATTTGAATCGAGCTGTGGCACGGGCAAAAAGCCCATTTTCAGGCCGTCCAGCACCCCGGGGACGTCCGTTTCAGGTGTATCGGGAAGCGCAAGCTGCACGCCAGAGCCGAACGAGAGGTCGACGTCGTTGGTCATGGTACTCGAACCACCCAATCTGAAACCCAGGACGCCGCCGGCCAGCGAGTACGCAAGCGTACCCACGAGAATGGCGCCGTTGGCAAACATGCCGTGGGAAGCAAGCCGTTCACAAACCTGCATCAACGGGCCTGGCCAAACCGGAAATCCCATCGACTGCAGTGCGGCGGAAAGTTTTCGGCGTTTGTCGAGGCTGCCAGCAACCGCTTTCGCCTGCTCGCGAAGTCCCCCGATGAGCGCAAGCAGCTCCACCGTTTCGCGGCCGAGGTACATTTGCCGCATGCCCTCCGAATCCCGGTACTGCAGGTACCAGTACTTGTGCCCCTTCACCGTTTTCGGCACGAAAGCGGTCTCGAGCTTGCTTACGAAGGGCCCAATGGTATCGGCCATGACGCGCTCGAGGAGCTCGGCATAGAGTGTTTGCGTCTGAAGGTCAAGACCCGAAATAGCCATGAGATTGGCTTGGATTTTATACATTTTTAGTATAACAGTTATACTAAACTAACTTCATACTTAGTATAACTATCAGGCGGGGCCGGCTGCGAACCAACAATGAGGCATATTAACGTGCAGGACCGGCTGTCTGATCCCTCTCGGGTTCGCTGCAGCGGACTAGAATCATTCTTACCAACAACTCATAAGCAAGACTCATGAAACCTTCCAAGTCCTTGCATCGCTCGTCCGGACGTGCCCGAGTCGCCGCAAGCGGCAGGTTGCGCATCGGCGATGACTGGAATGCCATCACCATCATCGCCCTGTCCCAGGACAACCCGCTGAAAGCCGTCGCGGAGTTCGTGGAGAACAGCATCGACGCGGGCGCCCGGACCATCACCATTACACGCGGCCGGGAACGCGGCGAGCACTATCTGATGGTCGCCGACGATGGTGGCGGCGTGCCCAAGGATGCTGACGGTGCGCCGGACTTCCGTTTTGTGGCAACCCACATCTGCGATTCAATCAAGCGCCAACTGAAGATGAGCGGCAGCAAAGGCATTCAAGGCGAGTTCGGCATCGGATTGCTGTCTTTTTGGACCGTGGGAGAAGAACTGGCGATGACCTCGTCGGGCACCGACGGACGCGTCTATGAAATGCACATGCGCAAGGGCGACCCCAGCTACAGCGTAACCAGCCGTAATTCACTGGTGCCCGAAGCCGGCGCCCGCCTCAAGATTTCCCCACTTCTGCCGGGGATCCGGCAGCTTTCCGGCGAGAAGATTCAGTGGTATCTGGCTTCTGAATTGCGCGAACGCATCCGCCAGTCGGGTGCACACATCAAGGTGATCGACAAGCAGGCGCGCAAGGAATTCAACGTCGAACCCCGGCAGTTCACCGGCGAGCTGCTGCATCATCTGCCGGCACCGACGCCAGCGTTGGGCGAGGTATATATGGAGTTATATCTGAACCCGGCAGATCCGGGGAACGAAGTCGGACTCTATCGTTCCGGCACGCGCATTCTGCGTTCGCTTACCGAGCTCGACGCGTTCCAGAAAGCGCCCTGGACCGATGGTTACCTGCAGGGCATCATCGATGTACCGTTCCTGAACCTCACTCCCGCCACCCGTACCGGCGTGATTCACGACGCCGCGCTTGAGTCCTTTGCGGCGGCGATGTCACCGGTGGAGGAAAAGCTTGCGGCTCTTCTCGACGCGCAGAAGCGAGCCGAGGAGGAACGCAGCAGTCGCGATACGCTGCGCACCATCCAGCGCGCATTCCGCGAGGCCATGTTCGCGCTGCCCGCTGAGGAGTACGACTGGTTCGATATCAACTCGCGCCAGAAAGGCGCCGCGAGCGAGGGTGCAAAGCCGCCTTCGGCGGATGGCGCGGAAACCGAAGGCATCCCGTTCGCGGATGAGAACGCGGACATGCCGCCGCAACGCCAGTTTTTCGAGTATGCGGGGCCGCTTTACAGCGTGCGCATTGCGCCGGCGGCATGCACAGTAGCGGTGGGCACATCACGAAAATTGGAGGCGCTCGCGCGCGACCTCAGCCGGCGCTCCATCGCAGATGGGGTGGATTACTTCTGGCGCCTGCTCGACGGGGCGGGCCGGCTGGAGGATGCGAGCGCGCAGTACGTCACTTATTTTGCCCCCGAAGAACCATGCCTCGTGCGCATCGGAGTCACTGCGCGTCAAGGCGACATGATCTGCAATGCAGAGGCATTGATCACGGTGACCGACAGCCTGCTGCCAGAAGCCAGGGATCGGCTGTCCGCCCGCCACGGTCTGCCGGGGTACACGCTGGAGCACGCGCCGGGCAAGCTGTGGCGCTCCCGCTACGACGCCGAGCAGAACCTGATCGTCGTCAACAGCGGGCACCGCGACTTCATTTACGCCTCGCGCGCCAAGGCACTCAAGCTGCGTTATCTGGTGCGTCTTTACGCCAAGGAAATGGTGCGCAAGAACTTTCCCGGCCTCCCCGCGGATCAGCTGCTGGACCGGTTGATAGAGCTATCGCTCTATACAGAGGAACACCTGCGCTAGGGAGACGATGCCGGCATTCAAATATGCTGATCGGCAAAGTATGGCATTTCAGGTTCGGAAGGCAAGCTCCGGGTAGCGGGATCACCCCGCGCGCCCGTTCATGTCCTCGATCACCTGCAGGATCGCGGCCGAATCCCAGCGCGTGCC
>JANOGP010000190.1:0-26230 GCA_031406075.1 Betaproteobacteria bacterium | reverse complement strand
CTTCTCGAAATGCGGGTGCTTCCAGTCGCGGTCGGTGGAATACTGGTAAACGCCGCCCCACACCGGGTCGATGAGGTTCAATGATCCTTCGAGCGTCTGGGTGGCGATTGTGCGCGACCGTGTGTCGCCGTCCCTGGCCTGTATCAGCGCGTACTCGACCGTATCGCGGTCCATGAATTTCTGTTGCTGCTTCAATCCGCCGATGCTGAAATCGTGGCTGTCGACGATCTGTTTCCTGAGCGTTTGCCGCAGGCCTTCGGGAAGCAACGGACTCGATGCGTACTGCCTGACCGGTTCGCTGTCGCGGTATTTAACCGGACTCGGGTCGGCGACTATGGCCTGCAGCAGTTTTTCGAAACGATCGGGAGGGATGTAACCGGAGCGCTTGACGATCTCCTTGCCGTCGGGACCGAACACGATGGTCGCCGGCCAGCCGTAGTCTTCGTAGCGCCGCGACAGGTCCGGGCGCGCATCCTGGTCCACCTTGACCGCGATGTAGTGCCGCTCTATCAGTTTCACCACCGCGGGATTATGGTAGGTCTCGCGCTCCATCACGTGGCACCAGTGGCACCACACCGCCTCGAGGTCGAGCAAAACGAAACGTTTCTCCGTGCGGGCGCGCTCGAATACTGAGTCCGACCAGGGCTGCCAGTCGATCGCGGGCGCGGCAAAGGCCGTGGCCGCCGCGAAAAGCAATGTGGGCAGAACTAGTAAAAGCCGCAGGACGTGCATGGCAGCCTCCTTGCTGACTGATATACGGCGGCCGGCCAGCAACAGATGTGCGCCGGCGCATTTCCCGGTTTGTGCGGTAAACGGCAATACCGTTCAGGCGTTAATGGCGCGAACCAACCATCCTGCAAAAAATGACTGAACACGAATCCGTCTCAATCGGCGCCGGTTTTTTGCGCGTTATCGGCGCCGCTCTGCATCTTGGCCGCTTTCGTCCGTGGCTCCTGCTTGGCTTTATTTATCTCGCGGTTTCAACGCTGACCCGCTTTGTATTGATTGGGGTCTCCATGGCCGCGGGTATGGCGGCATGGACTGATTTGCCGGCAGTGCTGGCGGTGGGCGCGGTTTACGACCTGGCGGCTACGCTGTACCTGTTCGCGCCGTTCGCCCCTGTACCTGGCGCTGCTTCCCGCGCGCCTGTACCGCAACAAGTGGCAACGTAGGCTGGTTGCCGGCTTGTTCACAGCGTCGGTCTTCGGGCTGCTCTATCTCGGGGCGGTCGAATTCTTCTTCTTCGACGAGTTCGACGCGCGCTTCAATTTCGTGGCGGTGGAGTACCTGATCTATCCGCACGAGGTTTTCGTCAACATCTGGCAGTCGTATCCGGTGGCAAAGGTGTTGATCGCCAGCGCGGCTTTGACAGTGGTCGTGTTCCTGGCGTTGCGCGACCGCTTGTTCGGTCCGGACGGACACCCGGATCCGCTGCGCACGCGCTTGGCCGTGCTTATCGTTCTCGCGGCAGCAATCGGCGTAGTGCAGGCCGGCCTCACGGTCAACACCGGACGTTACTCTGAGAATCGCGTCGTAAACGAGCTGGCCGCGAACGGGGTGTATTCGTTTTTCAACGCCGCGCTCCACAGCGAACTCGATTACCCCGCTTACTATCTTTCGCTGCCCGACGATGAGGCGGACGAAAGATTGCGCGGTCTGATCAAGGAAACAAATTCGAACTTCTTCCCCGATTCCGACCACATCGAGCGGCATGTCCGCGGCAGCGGCGCAGCGAAGCGACTGAACGTGGTGGTGCTGCTGGAGGAATCGCTGGGCGCGGAATTCGTCGGCGCGTACGGCGACAGCCGCGGACTGACGCCAAACCTCGACTGGCTGTCAAAGCAAAGCCTGCTCTTTACCAACGCCTACGCCACCGGCACCCGGACCGTGCGCGGAATGGAGGCGGTCTCCGCTTCATTCCCGCCGGTGCCTGCGGAGTCTATCGTCAAGAGGCCGTACAACGCGGGCCTGTTCAACTGGGCAACGGTGATGGCGAAGAACGGTTATGCGCCGACCTTCATCTACGGCGGTTACGGAACCTTCGACAACATGAACCAGTTCTTCGGCTCCAACGGCTATCGCGTCATCGACCGCACCGATATGGAGCGTCCGCGCTTCGCCAATATCTGGGGCGTATCCGACGAAGATCTGTTTCGACATGCGATGAAGGTTTTCGACGAGCAGAACGAGCGAGGCGAGCGCATTTTCTCGATCATCATGACCACGTCGAATCACAAGCCGTTCACCTTTCCGCCGGGGGTTCCGGGCGTGCCCGAAAAAGGCGGCGGTCGCGATGCCGGTATCCGATATGCGGACTACGCGATCGGCTGGTTCCTGGCCGCGGCACACGGCAAACCCTGGTTCGAAAACACCGTGTTCGTGATCGTTGCCGACCACGGTGCGCGGGTGTACGGGCGCGAGGATATCCCGGTAGCGACTTACGAGATCCCGCTGATGTTCTATGCGCCGAAGCACGTTAAACCCGGCAAGGTGGATTCCCTGACCAGCCAGATCGACATCGCGCCCACAGTGCTGGGCCTGCTCGGGTTCAGCTACGACTCGACTTTTTTCGGCAGGGATGTCCTGCGAGACAATCGCCCCGGACGGTTCATTCCCATGAACCACAATCGCGACGTCGCGTTGTTCGACGGCACCCACATCATTGAGATCGGTTTCCGCAAGACCGCTGCCGAGTACCTCTATGATCCGGTCACCGGCAAGCAGACGCGCGTGGAGATCGATCCCGAGCACCTGAAGGACGCGATCACCGTGTTTCAGGAGGCCTTCGAGTTGTACCAAGAGCGGCTCTATCGCGTGGCGGCGGACCGGTAAGAAACCTCATGGTCGAGTCGCGGGCACTGCCGGCGGGGCGGTTCTACCTGCTGCATCTTGGCGCTGCGCTGGTGCTGGCCGCCGCGGCCTTGCTGGTTGTCGAGAGGTTCCGCATCGACTGGTGGGTCTCCAGCCTCTTCTTCGATCCCGAACTCGGGCGTTTTCCGCTGAGGGACGATTGGTTCCTCGAAAAACTCATGCACGTCGGCGCCAGGAACGCCGTCGTGGTTGTGGGATTGTTGGTGCTGGCCGCCTGGATGGTCTCGTTCCGGCTGAAGCGGGTTTCGAAGTGGCGGCCGCTGCTGCTGTTTCTGTTCGTCGCCATGGTGTCATCTTCGACGACAATAAGCCTGATCAAGAGCGCAAGCGGCAAGCACTGCCCGTATGACCTTGAGCAATACGGCGGAACCGTTCCCTTCGTCGGCCTGCTGGAGCGGCTTCCACAAGGCGTGAAGCCCGGAAAATGCTGGCCGGGTGGGCACGCGTCGGCCGGCTTCTGTCTGTTTGCGTTCTATTTCGCCGCCCTGAAGCTGGGCCGCCGGCGCATGGCTGCGGTAATGCTCGTGGGATCGCTGCTACTGGGTTTGGTCATCGGCATGGGCCGGGTGGCACAGGGCGCGCATTTCTTGTCCCATAACCTCTGGACGGCGCTGATTATCTGGCTGATCACCTTGGCGCTGAATGAACTCCTGCTCAGGCGCGCAGCCGTGCCAAAAGGTGATTGATCTTCAAGCCGAAATCGGTATAATCCCGCCCTTCCTTGCTTCACCGGGTCCGCATCCCGGGAAGCTTTCCGCCCGATCCGTCGGGCAAACCCACGAGGAGACATATTGATGCGGCATTACGAGATCGTTTTCATCGTCCATCCCGATCAGAGCGAGCAGGTGCCCGGGATGATCGAGCGCTACCGGCAATTGGTCACTTCCCGTGCCGGCCACATCCATCGCCTTGAAGATTGGGGACGCCGGCAACTCGCCTTCCCGATTCAGAAAATCCACAAGGCGCATTACGTGCTGATGAACATCGAGTGCGATCAGGAAACCCTGACCGAGCTCGAGCACGCCTACAAATTCAACGACGCGGTGCTGCGCCACTTGATCGTGAATATGACTCGCGCTGCGACCGAGCCTTCGCCGATGATGAAGGAAGAGAAGTCGCGTACCGTGGTGGGCGATAGCGCCAAGCCGGAAGCCGCGGCGGAAAAACCGGCGACCGCCGCAGCCCAGTAACGAAGTGAATCGCAACCAGGTTGTACTGACAGGCACGCTGATCGATCGCAACGAACTGCGGCACACGCCCGCCGGCCTCGCGGCGCTGAATTTCCGGATCAGTCATGTTTCGGAACAGGTGGAAGCAGGCAGGTCCAGAAGCGTCATCCTCGAGATTGAAGGGGTGGCGCTCGGCGAAGTGGCGCAGAAGTTGAGCAAAGTGGTGCAGGAGGCCGAATACAGGTTCGAAGGCTTTCTAGCGACGAGAAGCAAGCTGTCCCGACAACCGGTATTGCATGTGAACAGATTCGACTTGAATTGAGGATAGAGAACCATGCCAAGATTTGGAGGTAGCAAAGGTAAGGGAAAGGACAAGGGCAAGGGAAAGGACCGTAGCAATCGCCCGTTGTTCCGCCGCCGCAAGTTCTGCCGATTCACTGCCGAAGGCATCAAGGAAGTTGATTACAAGAACATCGAGATACTGAAGGATTTCATAAACGAGAACGGCAGGATCATTCCGGCGCGCATAACCGGCACCAAGACGCACTTCCAGCGTCAGTTGTCGGTTGCGATCAAGCGCGCGCGTTTCCTGGCGCTGATGCCGTACACCGACCTGCACTGAGGAACCTTAGCCATGCAAGTCATTCTGATGGAAAAAGTGCATAACCTCGGCCAGCTTGGCGACATCGTCAAAGTGAAAGACGGCTTCGCGCGCAACTTCCTGATTCCGCAAGGCAAGGCCAAGCGGGCCACGGACAGTGCGATCGCCGAGTTCCAGGGTCGCCGCGCCGAACTCGAGCTGCAGCAGGGCAAGGCGCTCGCGGAGTCGCAGGCACGCGCCACCGCACTCGAAGGGCTGATGATCCAGATCACCCAGAACGCCGGCGTGGATGGGCGCCTGTTTGGCTCGGTGACCAACTACGACATCGCCGAGGCGCTCAAGGTGCAGGGCCACGAGGTGACCAGGGCGATGGTGCGGATGCCTCAAGGGCCGCTCAAGCAGGTCGGCGACTACCCGATCACGCTCGATCTGCATGCCGATGTCACGGCGACCATCACCGTTTCGGTGTTGGGAGAGACCGTCGGCTGAATCCGCGGGTCTTTGTCACAAAAAAAGGGCTGTGAAAACAGCCCTTTTTATTTTTCCGCTTGCGCACCTCATCACGTTACGAATAATAGTCGGCGGCGGTTCCAGTTTTGCGCCACATTTGTTCACCCATTCGAAAAATCCCCGGCACAAATGGCGCAGTTCGCAACACAAAGAGTAGCGGACACCCAGGTCGAGCTGATCAAGCTGCCGCCGCATTCGGTCGAGGCCGAGCAATCGGTCCTCGGCGGGTTGCTGCTCGACAACACCGCGTGGGAAAAAATCGCTGACATGATCAGCGAGTCTGATTTCTACCGCGCCGACCACCGGCTCATCTATCGCAGCATCTCCAGGCTGATCGAACACTCCAGGCCCGCGGACGTCATCACCGTCGCGGAAAGCCTGGAAAGCACCAAAGATCTGGAGACCGTCGGCGGCATCGCCTATGTGGGTGCGCTGGCGCAGAACACCCCGACCGCCGCCAACATCCGCCGCTACGCGGAAATCGTCCGGGAACGCGCGGTGATGCGCAAGCTTGCCGAGGTGGGCACCGAAATTGCCGACGCCGCTTACAATCCGATGGGCAGGGAGGCCGGACAGCTTCTCGACGAGGCCGAGTCGAAAGTGTTCGCGATTTCGGAGGAAGGCGCGCGCGGCCGGCAGGGATTTATGGAGATGCCGCCGCTGCTCACGCAAGTGGTCGAGCGCATCGACCTCCTTTATAACCGCGACAATCCCTCGGACGTCACCGGCGTCCCGACCGGATTTACCGATCTCGACCGAATGACCTCCGGGCTGCAGCCGGGCGATCTGGTGATCATTGCCGGGCGGCCGTCGATGGGCAAAACTTCGCTGGCCCTGAATATCGCGGAACATGTGGCGCTCGAGGCGGGACTGCCGGTGGGCGTATTTTCAATGGAAATGTCGGGCACGCAATTGGTGATGCGCATGCTCGGCAGCGTCGGCAGGCTCGACCAGCACAAGGTGCGCACCGGGCGGCTGGCGGACGAAGACTGGCGCCGGCTTACCGATGCTGTCGGCAAGCTCAACGAGGCGCCGATACACATCGATGAGACGGCCGCGCTCAACGCGCTGGAACTGCGCGCGCGGGCGCGCCGTTTGCACCGCCAATACGGCAAGCTCGGCCTGATTGTGGTGGACTACCTGCAGCTGATGTCGGCGAGCGCGCAGGGCGAGAACCGCGCCACCGAGATTTCTGAGATCTCGCGCTCTCTCAAGGCGCTGGCCAAGGAATTGAACGTGCCGGTGGTGGCGCTTTCGCAATTGAATCGCAGCCTCGAGCAGCGGCCCAACAAGCGGCCGGTGATGTCGGATCTGCGCGAATCGGGGGCGATCGAGCAGGACGCGGACGTCATCCTGTTCATCTACCGCGACGAAGTCTACAACCCCGACTCACCCGAGAAGGGCAAGGCCGAGGTCATCATCGGCAAGCAGCGCAACGGCCCGATCGGTTCCGTGACCCTGGTGTTCCAGGGCGAGTACACCCGCTTCGCCAATTTCGCCGATCCCGGCCGTTTCTGAAATCGTTCGACCGGACTAATCCGCCATCGTATCTTCTCCCGGGAAGTGCCTCTTGAATTCGCGTGCTGCGCCGGCGAGTTCCGCATCCATTTTCTCCTGGCGGTAAATCGCCATCAGCTTGATCCACGAGTCGCGGTCCTTTGGATCCCTGTGGACCTGGAACTGCAGCAGGCTGAGGGCGTTCTGCGTCCGTCCCAGCGCGATGAAGCGGTCCACATCGGTGAACATTGAGCGCGTGTTGTCCAGCGCCTGATCCATTTCGAACAGGACTTTGCTCGATAGTCCTACCGAATGCGCAACGTGTTCGCTTTCCAGTTCCACGTCCACGTAGGTGCCGGGCTGTATCGCCGCGTCGCCCGGTTCGAGCTTGATGTTGGCATCAGGGGGCTCGCGCTGCGCCAACGGTGCGGCCCCGGTACCCGCCGCAGATACAGAGGCGCGCTCTGGTAATGCTTTCGGCGGTGACCGCTCGGGCCGTGCAGCAGTACGTTGGGACGGCAGCGCCGGATCGACGTCGAGTTCGCGTATGGCGGTCGCGGCCGACGCCAGCATCTCATCGAGGCGGTCGTCGGTCTGGCTCAATGTCCCGGCGTAGGTCTGCCTGCGACCAAAGGCAAAGCCGCCGATGGCACAGACCAAGGCTATCGCGGCGAATCCCGCCCAGTAGTACCACGGCAGCGGTTCGGTCTTGACCACGGTGCGGATTTCCGGCTTCGGCGCCGGCGCCGGCGGCGCAGGCCGCGCGGGCGCATCTACGACTTTCTTCAGCGTCGCCAGCGACTGCTCCAACCGGGCGAGTTGACTGTCAATGCTCTCCTGCTTCAAGCGCAATGCCTGCACGCCGGACTCGATGCCGCGGGCCCGGTCCTCGAGTGCGGGCGGGACCGTGCCCAGCGCTTGCTCGACGCCGCATAACGGCATCAAAGCCCGGCATTCCAGAGGACCCGGCCTCTCGCCAAGCTCGAGAGCCCGGCGCAGCCTGACCGGTTCGCCTGGCGCGGCGTCGCCGGACCGTCGCTTGACGCGCTGTTTGACCGGGGTCGAAGTTTCCGCGCCAGGCCGCGTCGCAGTATGTGTTCGCCGCGCTGATGGCGCTGCACCACCGCCTCTCGTCGCCGGCATGCCGGCGCGTTCGGACAAGCCGCGAAGCTCAGGGAAAAATAGCACCGTCCCTGCCGCGACCGGACTCAGTTTTCCATCCGGGAAGACTCGTGGATTCAGCCTGACGACTTCATCGACCAGCATTTGCCGCAATTTGCTGTTGTGCGGATAAATGGAGACGGCCAGGCTATCAACCGATTCATCCGTACCGACCCTGAGCGTGAATCCCCGCAGCGTCCCTTGCGGCGATGCCTGCGCTGCCTTCGGGGCAGGCGGGATCAACACCGTGAAATGGCGCGCGTAAAAAAAAGCCCCTGGACACTGGACCCGAAGGACCAGTGCCAGGGTGGGGGAGGAAACGGGGAAGTCGGTTGAAATTTCGACTGCGTCGCCCTTTGCGTTCAGCGTGAGGCGGGCAGCGCTCAGGAAAGGGGCATCGGAGCCAGGAGCGTCGCTCTCCGGGCCCATGGACAGGCATTCCCGGGTGATGCGTTCTTCCGGGAGCGCCTTCAGCGTGGCCATCGCTCTGAGCGGCTCACCCTGATGAGAGCGGACGGTGATGCGCCACAGGTCGACCGGATCGGCGAGCGCGGAAACAAGGGTGAATAACCCAACGAAGGCCGTAATCGCCTGCCACGCCCAAAGTAGTGGTGGGATCGGTCTATGCACTCGCTTTTAATCTATATATTGTAGGGTTTCAGCGCATACGCACCATATGTTGTGTCCCGCAGTTTAGTCTGTTGGCGGAGGCTGTGCAATGCCCGGCGCATGGCTGGATGCGGCGGGTCAGCCGGCCGCTGGCCGGCGTGAAGAAAGATCGACGCAAAGATTTTTTTTCAATACCTCCTTGAGGGGTACGCAAAGGGGAAGGAAAGGCGCAAAGAAAATCGAATGTTCCCGATGGTTGAACACCGGTTGCGACCCAAGTGCTCACCATGGCCAGGAAACTCCCGCGGCCGTCACCGGGTCGTTTACGCCCGCGAGATCAGAACGCCGAGCGGGACGTCACAGAATTTCGGCGGCGTGGTCGGCCAGCCGCGACCGCTCACCGCGCATCAGGGTCACATGGCCGCCATGGGCCCAGCCCTTGAAGCGATCGACGACGTAAGTCAGTCCGGAACTGCCCTCGGTCAGATAGGGCGTGTCGATCTGGGAAATATTGCCAAGGCACACGACCTTGGTTCCGGGCCCGGCGCGCGTGATCAGTGTCTTCATCTGCTTGGGGGTGAGGTTCTGTGCCTCGTCGATGATCAGGAACTTGTTGATGAAAGTGCGCCCGCGCATGAAATTGAGCGATTTGACCTTGATGCGGGAGCGGATCAGGTCGCGGGTTGCCGCGCGCCCCCATTCGCCCGCCTCGTCGTCGGTCTTGTTGAGCACATCGAGGTTGTCCTCCAGCGCGCCCATCCATGGCGTCATTTTTTCCTCCTCGGTGCCGGGCAAAAAGCCGATGTCCTCGCCCACGGGGACGGTGACCCGGGTCATTATAATTTCCGAGTAGACTTTGTCTTCGAGTGTCTGCATCAGCCCGGCGGCGAGCGTCAGCAGCGTCTTGCCGGTGCCGGCCTGGCCGAGCAGGGTCACGAAATCGACATCCGGATTCATCAGCAGGTTGAGTGCGAAGTTCTGCTCGCGATTGCGCGCGGTGATGCCCCACACGTTGTTCTTCTGATGGGTGTAGTCCCTGATGGTCTGCAGGATTGCGGTTTTGCCGCTCTGCTCCTTGACCTGCGCGTAGAACGGCTTGTCGGTTTCGTGGTAAATGAATTCGTTCACCATCAGGCTTGCGCACAGCGGCCCGCGCACGCGATAGAAAGTGCGGCCTTCCTGCTGCCAGGATTCCATTTCCTTGCCGTGCTGGTCCCAGAAGTCGGCGGGCAGCTCGCGTACGCCGGTGTAGAGCAGGTCGGTGTCCTCCAGCACCTTGTCGTTGAAGTAGTCCTCCGCCGCCAGGCCCAGCGCACGCGCTTTGATGCGCATGTTGATGTCCTTGCTGACCAGGATTACCTCGCGCTTGTCGTGTCCCTCCTGGAGGTGTTTGACCACGCCGATGATCTGGTTGTCCACCTTCCCGGCGGCCAGCCGCGCCGGGAGCTCGCCGTTGATCGCCTCCGTCTGAAGGTACAAGCGTCCGGTCGCCTCTTTGGCGCCTGCATTTTCCAGCGGAATGCCGGCGAAAATATCCTCCACGGCCTTGGAGACAATCTCGTCGAGAAAACGGCTGGCCTGGCGGGCATTGCGCGAGACCTCGGACATGCCCTTCTTGTTGGAGTCCAGTTCCTCCAGCGTAGCCATCGGCAGATATACGTCGTGTTCCTGGAAGCGGAACAGGCTGGTGGGATCGTGCATCAACACGTTGGTGTCGAGGACGAACAGCTTGGTGAGGGGTTGCAGCTTGGTGACTAACGTAGGTCCGGATTTGCGCTGGTTCATTGGGCTGCCCCGGCAAGGCGAGAAAAGTGAATGGAAGGCCTACTCCGTCGACGGATCATCCGCGCTCCTGTGACTGAAGATTAAAGGGACTTTACGAATTCGAGAACCTCCCGGGCGTGGCCGGGCACTTTCAACCCGCGCCACTCCCTGCGAACCATGCCTGCCTGATCAAGGACGAATGTGCTGCGTTCCACGCCCCGCACCTTTCTTCCATACATGTTCTTCATCTTCATGACGCCGAACAGGGTGCAGACCTTTTCGTCGGGGTCGGACAGCAACTCGAAGGGAAAGCTCATTTTGGTCTTGAAGCCCTGGTGCGATTTGATGCTGTCGCGCGAGATGCCGTAGACGGCGCAGCTGCGGCGGACGAATTCATCGTGGAGGTCGCGGAACTCCTGACCTTCCGTGGTGCAGCCGGGGGTGTTGTCCTTGGGATAGAAGTAGAGGACCAGCGGGCTTCCCAGCTCTGCCGAAAGCTTGAACGTCCGGTTCCCGGTCGAGGCAATCTCGAAATCAGGAACCTTGAGACCCACCAGGGTTGATTCCATTCCTGCGAGCTATGTTTACCGAAACCCTCGCCGAAAGCAATACCAAGATCATGCATGACCGCAAAGACGCAAAGAACACAAAGAAATGCGAGCGATAGACCGGGCAAACCTGCAATTTGAAGAATCCGCCTTCGTCGCGAATATGGGATATCCAAGTATCGAACGATATGGACCGTCTTCCTTTCGTTGTCCGGGTTTCCTTTGTGTACTTTGCGTCTTTGCGGTGAATGGTTGGAGGGGGAAATCAGGCGCCGGCGAGGAACTCCCGTCCCTGCAAGGCCAGTGCCCCGCTGCGGCCGGGCAACGGGCCCTGCGCCACCTCGTGGCGCGGCAGATCCCGGGTGGCCAGTGATTCCAGGTAGTCGTGGAGTGAGGCCAGTTCGTATCCTTGTGCACGCCATCCTTCGAGCAGCTTTTCGAAAACCGGGGCGAGCCGTCTGCCTTCAAATTCAGCCTGCGCCGTGTACACATGGCCGGTATCAGGCGGCTTGCGCGTGAGGTCCAGCAGCCGCTCGGCCACGTTGCCTGCTGTCACGCCATCGAGTCCGATCAGTTCGTCCAGCGTCGGCAGGGTGGTCGGTAGTTGCGGACAGGCGACGATCTCGGCCTGGTATATCGGAACAAACGGACCGCTCCCGCGGGTATCCGAGGAGTATCCAAAACCCAGCCGCTGGGTAAGGCGATAGGCGTAGCGGTTCATCTGCCAGCCGGCGGCACCATGTACACGGACCGGTTCACCGAAAATTTCCTCGAAACGGCTGCAGGCGAGCTCCATCTGCCGGCGCGTCCACTCGGCGTCGGCGCCGGCAGCCCGGTGTTGCCAGAGTACGCGATCGTAGCCGTGAATGCCGACCTCGAAGCCCGCATCGCGGGCCTGGCGCATGATGCCGGCGCATTCCGCGCCGATGTCCGGCGCCGGCAGCAATGTGCCGTAGAAAAGCGTCCTCAATCCGTAATTGCGGACCGTCTGATTGCGCCACGCTTTGGAAAACACGCCGGGATGAAACAGGCGCCTGATGGCGCGGCCGGAGCGGTCGGGACCGAGAGTAAACAGGAAAGTGGCGCCGGCACCGTGCGCCTTGAGCATTTCGATAAGCCGCGGCACGCCGTCACGGGTGCCGCGGTAGGTGTTGACGTCGATTTTCAGCGCCAGTTTCATTGTTAAACCTTGTCAACGCAAAGACGAAAAGAACGCAAAGGAAACGCAGAGAAAACCAGACGATGGGTGACAAAATGCGGGAGGATTCCGATTTGCCGCCATCCGATCGACAATTCGCGGTGTCGCGACTATCCACTTCATAGGTTGCCTTTTCACAGCTAGTTTTTTTTGCTTTTCTTCGCATTCTTTGCGTCTTTGCGGTGAAAATGCCTTAGACCGTTTCCGCAAGGACGGGCTCGAACAGCGAGCGCGCGGCGCGCTCGAAGTCCCGGTCGCTGCCGTCGGTCAGCCGCACGCAAGTGGCGCCATCGAGTTTGCGATAGTTGCGGGCAATGGATTTGATGTACGCCGGATCGTAGTGCTCACTGAGTATCTTTGTTACGAATTCCGGCCATTGAGCACTGGCAACCTTGTCCTTCCAGGCGTCTATTTTTTCGTGCCCGTGCAACCCCACCAGGCAATCGAGTCTGGCGCAAAGCGCCTGCGATCCTTCGGTAAAGTGGCGGTAGTCGCGCAGCAGCAGCGCCACGCGCACAGGGGAGGCAGTCTCCAGCCAGACGCATTCGCTCTGCCACATGCTCGCGATCAGCGGCTCCGGCACCCTGAGGTTGCCGACCTTGCGGCTTTCCGACTCGATGAACACCGGCTGCCGCGGATCGAGGCTCTTGAGTTTCAGCCATAGCCGGCTTTCGAGCATTTTCTGCGAAGGCTGCGACTCCCCGGGCAATTCGCCCAACAGGGAGCCGCGGTGCGCGGCCAGTTCCTCGAGGTCCAGGGTCTGGGCGCCAAGCCGCTCGAGATCCCGCAGCAGGATGCTTTTGCCGGAACCGGTCAGGCCGCAGATGACCCGATAGTCGAACTTTCCGGCCAGAGATTCTATGCCGGCGATGACCTCGTGGCGGTAGGCTTTGTATCCGCCGGCCAGCCGTTTCACGTTCCAGCCGGTCTGGCGCATCACGTGGCACATCGCTGCGCTCCTTTGCCCGCCACGCCAACAGTAGACCAGCGGCCGCCACGTCTTCGGCTTGTCGGCGAAACCGGCTTCCATGTGCCGGGCGATATTGCGCGCTACCAGCGCCGCGCCGATTTTCCTGGCGTTGAACGGGGAATCCTGAACGTAAAGTGTGCCGACGCGCGCCCGCTCGTCGTCGTCGAGCACCGGACAGTTGATCGCGCCGGGAATGTGATCCAGGTCAAATTCTGCGGGCGAGCGCACATCCACGATGTCGTCGAATTCGGAAAGCTGTGCTACCGTGACTTTGTCCTGATCCATACTCTGAACCGCATTACCGGAGGCGCGGGAGGCATCAGTGTACACGCGCGGCCACGGGCAATTTTTTCGCTGGTCAGGTCCTCCGCGGCACGAGCAGGGCACGCAAACGCCGATAAATGTTGTCGAGAATCCGGGGCTGTGCTTCGACGGCGGGATGAATGCCGTCGGACTGGAACCACTCGCGCTTGTCGGCGAACCCCTGCAGCATGAACGGAACCAGCGATGCGTTTTGCTGTCTAGCCACCTCGGCGAACACCGCCTCGAAGCGGCGTGTATAGACCTTGCCGTAGTTGGGCGGGATGCACATTCCCACCACGAGCACTTTGGCTCCGGCGTTGCGCGAGGTTTCGACAATGGCGATGAGATTGCGGCGGGTTGTATCGATGGAGTTGCCGCGCAGGCCGTCGTTGGCGCCGAGCTGGACGATGATTACCGCCGGCTTATGCTCTGCCAGCGTGGCTACGATGCGATTGCGGCCGCCGAGCGTAGTCTCGCCGCTGATGCTGGCGTTGACGACAGTGTAGTCGAGCCGGTCGCGCTTGAGCCGCTGTTCGAGCAGACTCACCCAGCCGCTGCCGTTTGGCAGCCCGTAACCGGCCGACAGGCTGTCGCCGAACACCAGTATTGTCCGCGCCGCATGCGCGGGCGTAACCGCAGTCAAGACCAACAGCAGAAGAAATCGCAGCCACATGTCTCAGGACCCTTCTCCGCCAATTGTGAGGGCGGTCGGATTGACGAAGCAAGTCTCCACCGGCCCCACCACGCTCACCATTCTCCAGGATGTCTCGCTGGAAATCGCGATCGGGGAAGCCTGCGCGATCCTCGGGGCGTCCGGCTCAGGCAAGACTACACTGCTTGCGCTGCTGGCGGGACTGGACGTGCCCAGCGCCGGGGAAGTGCACATCAACGGCGCCAACCTTTTCGCCCTCGACGAGGACGGCCGCGCGCGCCTGCGCCGCAACCAGGTCGGTTTCGTGTTCCAGTCCTTCCAGTTGCTTCCGGCGCTGACCGCGCTGGAAAACGTGATGCTTCCGCTCGAACTCGCCGGCAACGACGGCGCGCGCGCGAAAGCAGCGGCCTGGCTGACGCGCGTGGGCCTGGCCGAGAGGCTCGAACATTATCCGCGGCAACTTTCCGGCGGGGAGCAGCAGCGCGTTGCAGTGGCGCGCGCCTTCGCGTCCGAGCCGCGGCTGCTGTTCGCGGACGAGCCGACCGGCAACCTCGACTCTGCCACCGGCGAGGAAATCATCTCGCTCATGTTTGCGCTCAACCGGGAAAGCCGCACCACGTTGCTGCTGGTGACCCATGACGAAGCGATTGCCCGGCGCTGTCCGCGCCAGTTCAAGCTCGTTGCGGGGAGGCTGACCAGCGATGAGCACCGTTGATCGCCTGAGCGCAGGCGCCGTTCTTCTCCTGGCAGCGCGCATGCTCGGTCGCGACTGGCGCGCGGGCGAGCAGCGTGTGCTGGCCGTCGCGCTAATAGTCGCGGTGGCAAGTCTGACCACGGTTGCTTTCTTTGCCGACCGGGTGGGACGCACGCTCACACGCGAAGCCAACCAGTTGCTCGGCGCCGACCTTGTCGTAGTTTCCGACTCTCCGATCGGGGCATCATTCGGCAACGAGGCGCGCCGCCTCGGCCTTGCCGTCACGGAAGCAGTGCGCTTTCCCAGCATGGCCCAGGCGAAGGATCGCGCACTGCTGACCGAAGTAAAGGCGGTGTCGTCGGGGTACCCGCTGCGGGGCAGACTGCGCATTCGCGAGAGCGCGGACGGGCCGGACTTCGATCCCGCGCGTATTCCGGCGCCGGGCAACGTCTGGGTGGACGATCGTCTGTTGCGCCGACTCGATCTAAGGATAGGCGATCGCGTTGATCTCGGACAGCGCGAGTTCACGGTGGCGGGGGTCGTAAGCGAGGAGCCGGAATCGAGCGTCGGATTTCTCAATCTCGGCCCGCGGCTGATGTTCAACATTGACGATCTCGCTTCCACGGCCCTGGTGCAGGTTGGAAGCCGCGTTTCGTACCGCCTGTTCGTGGCCGGCGACATGCAAGGCGTGGCGGCGTTTCGCAATTACGCTGCACGGACGATCCGGCTGGGACAGCGGGTCGAGGATATCCGCGAAGCGCGTCCCGAAATCAACTCGGCTCTAACCCGCGCGGAGCGTTTTCTCGGACTGTCCGCGCTACTGACGGTCATTCTTGCCGGCGTTGCCGTGGCGCTGGCGGCGCGCCGCTATTTGCAGCGGCATCTGGACGCCTGCGCGGTCATGCGTTGCCTAGGCGCGAGCCAGACGCTGATTCTGACTTTGCACGTGCTGCAGTTCGCGATCGTCGGTTTGATCGCCAGCGCGATCGGCTGCTTTATCGGTTTTCTTTGCCAGTACCTGCTTGCGGCGCTACTTGCGCCCATCGTCTCGGTCAGCCTGCCCGCGCCGGGCTGGCTGCCCGTGCTGCAGGGGCTGATCGCGGGGTTCGTGCTGCTCCTCGGCTTCGCGCTGCCGCCGCTGTTCGCGCTCAGGAAAGTGCCGACTTTACGGGTGCTACGCCGCGACCTTGGCGTGCCGGACTCATTCGGAATCTCCGCCTATCTGCTCGGTGGCGCCGTGATGTCGGGACTGATCCTGTGGCAGGCGCAGGATCCGAAACTCGGCATGTACGTGCTCGGCGGCGTGCTTGGCACCATGATGGCTTCGGCTGTGCTGACGCTTCTGGTGCTGCGCCTGCTGTCATCGGTGAGCCGGGGCGCGGGACTGAACTGGCGCTTCGGGCTCGCGAACCTGCGCCGTCACACGATGGGTACGGTGATCCAGGTGATCGCGCTGGGACTGGGCATGATGGCGTTGATCCTGCTCACCCTGGTGCGTTCGGACCTGCTTGAAAGTTGGCAGAGAAGCCTGCCGCCAAATGCGCCGAATCGATTCCTGGTGAACATCCAGGCCGACCAGATCGGTGAGATCGCGGACTTTTTCGCCGGCCGGCAATTGCAGCCGCCGACGCTGTTTCCGATGATCCGCGGGCGCCTGGTTGAAGTGAACGGCAAACTGGTGTCTTCGAAGGACTACGCCGAAGACCGGGCGCGGCGCCTAATCGACCGCGAGTTCAACCTGTCGTGGACCGAGAAGATGCAGGCGGACAACGTGATCGTTGCCGGCCGCTGGTTTGCCGCATCCGATGCGGGCAAGCCGCTACTGTCGGTGGAAGAAGGCATTGCCGAAACGTTGGGCCTGAAGCTCGGGGATGACCTGACCTACGACATCGGCGGGTCACGCCTGACAGCGAAGATCAGTTCGCTGCGCACGGTGGACTGGGATTCATTTCGGGTGAACTTCTTCGTGATCACGCCTCCAGGTGTGCTGGAGCACTATCCCGGAAGTTTCGTCACCAGCCTGCACCTTCCGCCGTCGCGATCAGTCGTGATGGACGAGATCGTGAAGCGCTTCCCGAATCTGCTGGTAATCGACGTGGCGGCAATTCTGGCGCAGGTGCAGCGCATGATGGATCAGGTGGTGCGGGCGATCGAGTTCGTGTTCCTGTTCAGCCTCACCGCCGGACTGCTGGTCCTGTTCGCCGCGGTCAGCAGCACGCACGACGAACGGGTATTCGATGCCGCCGTGATGCGCACGCTCGGGGCGTCGAGCGGGCAGCTGCGCGCGGTGCAGGTGGCGGAATTCGTGCTGATCGGCGCGCTGGCCGGTTTGCTTGCCGCGTTGGGCGCGAGCGCAGTGGGATTTGTGCTCGCCAAACAGGTGCTCAATGTGCCCTACAGCATCGATGCCTGGATCTGGCTGGTGGGACTGGTCGCCGGTGCGATTGGGGTGGCGACCGCTGGCCTGCTTGGAACCGCGAAGGTGCTGCGCACTCCGCCGATGCAAGTTTTCCGCGCCAGCGCCTAGGCAGATCAAATTCGTTCACCGCAAAGACACAAAGAACGCGAAGAAAAGTGAACGGAATAGACGGGAGGCCCCCGCTGACGTACATAACCCGATTTCGTCGCGACTATCGGCTATCCAAGTATGGAACGATATGGACCGTTTCTTTTCCGTTATCCGGGTTTCCTTTGCGTTCTTTGCGTCTTTGCGGTGAAAGTCCTTCTTTAGACGGCAAATCGCGAAAATTCAATGAATTGCAACGATGCCTGTGGTAAAATTCGCGACCGTTTTTCAGGGAATCGCATCACATGAGCCGCAACGTTCGAAACATCGCCATCATCGCCCACGTGGATCATGGCAAGACCACGCTGGTGGACAAGCTGCTGCGTCAGGCAGGTACCTTTGCCGCCCATCAGCACGTCACCGAACGGGTGATGGATTCGAACGACCTGGAACGCGAGCGCGGCATCACCATCCTCGCCAAGAACTGCGCCGTGCAGTATCAGGGCACCCACATCAACATCGTCGACACTCCTGGCCACGCCGATTTCGGCGGTGAAGTCGAGCGCGTGCTGTCGATGGTGGACAGCGTCCTGCTGCTGGTGGACGCGGTCGAAGGGCCGATGCCACAGACCCGTTTCGTCACCCGCAAGGCCTTGGCCCTGGGACTCAAGCCGATCGTGGTGGTCAACAAGGTGGACCGCCCCGGCGCGCGTTCCGAATGGGTGGTGAACCAGACCTTCGATCTGTTCGACAAGCTCGGGGCCACCGAGGCACAACTCGATTTTCCGGTGATCTTTGCCTCGGCGCTGCAGGGTTGGGCATCGCTGAAGCACGACCAGGCGGGACAGGACCTGCGGCCGCTGTTCGATGCCATTCTCGAAAACGTGCCGGTGCGCGAAGCCGATCCCGACGCGCCGCTGCAACTGCAGATCTGTTCGCTCGACTATTCCAGCTTCGTCGGCCGCATCGGCGTCGGGCGCGTGGCGCGCGGACGCATTCGCTCAGGCCAGCAGGTTGCCGTGATGCATGGGCCCGATAGCGAACCGGTCATGGCCAGGATCAACCAGGTCATGGTATTCAAGGGTCTGGAGCGCACCGTTGTTGAGGAGGCGCAGGCGGGCGACATCGTGCTGGTGAACGGCGTGGACGAGGTCGGCATCGGCGTCACCGTTTGCGACCCGGCGACGCCGGAAGCATTTCCGTTGCTGAAGGTCGACGAGCCCACGCTCACCATGAACTTCATGGTCAATACCTCGCCGCTGGCGGGCAGGGAAGGCAAGTTCGTAACCAGCCGCCAGATCCGCGAACGCCTCGAACGCGAACTGCAATCGAACGTTGCACTGAAAGTGGCGTTCACCGCCGATTCCGATACATTCGTGGTATCCGGGCGTGGCGAATTGCACCTCACCATCCTGCTCGAGAACATGCGCCGAGAAGGTTACGAGCTGGCGGTGGGCCGCCCGCGGGTGGTGATGAAGACCGTCGACGGCGAGAAGCAGGAGCCGTACGAACTGCTCACAGTGGACGTGGAAGACGCCAACCAGGGCGCCGTGATGGAAGAACTCGGCCGCCGCCGCGGCGACCTGCAGGACATGCAGTCGGACGGCAAGGGCCGCGTGCGCCTTGAGTACCGCATTCCCGCGCGCGGGCTGATCGGATTCCAGGGCGAGTTCCTCACGATCACCCGCGGGATGGGGCTGGCTAGCCACATTTTTGACGACTACGGTCCGGTGAAGGGCGAGATGGAAGAGCGCCGCAACGGCGTCCTGATCAGCCAGGACGCTGGCGAAGCCGTCGCCTACGCCCTGTGGAAACTCCAGGAACGCGGCCGAATGTTCGTTTCTCCGGGCGATGCGCTTTACGAGGGCATGGTGATCGGCATCCATTCGCGCGACAACGATCTGGTCGTCAACCCGATCAAGGGCAAGCAGCTGACAAACGTGCGCGCGTCCGGCACCGATGAAGCCGTGCGCCTGGTACCGCCGATCGAACTCACGCTGGAAAAAGCGGTGGAGTTCATCGCCGACGACGAATTGGTGGAAATCACACCCAAATCCATCCGCATCCGCAAGCGCCATCTCAAGGAGCACGAGCGCAAGCGCGCATCGCGCGACAGCACACCGGCGGCGGCGTAACCACCCGCCACCTCATCCTAGCCTTCTCCCCCTCCCTGAGGGAGGCGGAGAAGGAACCAAAGGCATCGATAGAAAACGGGCGACCAAGTCGCCCGTTTGCGTTTGCATCTCCCTCTCCGCCCTCCGGGGGGAGAGGGCCGGGGTGAGGTGGTTTATACTCTTTTCATGTCTGATCTTTCGGTTTCGTTGATCGTTTCCGCCGCGACGCTGTTCGCGGTCATCGTTCTGATCTTCATCGTTTCGTCGATGGCGCGCCGGCAGGTGAGTCATCCCGAGTCGCTCGCCCGCGTACTCGAAGATAAGCACCTGGCGATGCTGAAGGATCTGAACGCCGGATTGAACCATCTCGGCGACCGGCTCTCCGCCTCGCAGGCCGAACTTTCCGAGCGGCTGCGCAACACCGTTTCCCAGGAACTGATCCAGACCCGGACCGCGCTCGCGACCTTGCAACTCAAGCAGGCGGAGGAACTGTCGGCCAACCGCGAAACCCTCACGCAGCGTCTTGCGCAGATGAATACGGAGCTGCAGGGCAAGCACGATCAACTGCGTACCGAAGTACTCACGAGGATCCTGCAGACGCTGGCGGAACAGAACCGCGCCGAGCAGGAGATGATTCAGACCACCATGCGCAATGCGACCGCACAGCTTGCCGCTTCGATGGAGCTGCTCTCCAAGACCACCGACAGCCGCCTGGAGCAGATCAGCGGGCGCGTCAGCGAGCGTCTGGAAGAGGGTTTCAAGAAAACCAACGAGACTTTCGTCAGCGTGATGGAACGCCTTGCCACTATAGACGAGGCGCAGAAGAAGATAGATGGACTGACCACCAACGTCGTGAGTCTGCAGGAACTGCTGGGCGACAAGCGTGCGCGCGGCGCGTTCGGCGAAGTTCAGCTCGAAAACCTGGTGCGCAACATCCTTCCCGAAATCGCTTACGAGTTCCAGTACACCTTCAATTCGAACGGCGCGCGCGCCGACTGCGTGCTGAAGCTTCCCGAGCCGACCGGCATGGTGGCGGTGGATTCCAAGTTTCCGATGGAAAACTACCACCGCATGTTCGAGCCCGGGGTCTCCGAGGCGGACCGTGCCGTGGCGCAGCGGCAGTTCCGCGCCGATGTGAAAAAGCATGTCGAGGACATTGCCGGCAAGTACATCATCCCCGGCGAGACTTCCGACGGGGCGGTGATGTTCGTTCCGGCAGAGGCGGTGTTCGCGGAGATTCACGCTTATCATCCGGAGGTGGTGGATTTCGCCATGCAGCGGCGGGTCTGGATCGTCTCGCCAACCACGCTGATGGCGGTGCTGAACACGGCGCGGGCGGTGATGAAGGACGTGGCCACCCGGGAGCAGGTCCACATCATCAAGGACGAGCTGAGCAAGTTAGGCAAGGACTTCGCCCGATTCGACCAGCGAATGAAGAAACTTGCAGACCACATCCGCATGGCCCACCAGGATGCCGAAGACGTTCGCGTCTCAAGCGATAAGATCACCCGTCGCTTTAACCAGATCGAGCGCGTCGAGCTCGATCAGCTCGAGCAGGTCCGCGAGTTCGAGAGTGCCTTGCTGGATACGCCGCAGGAAGACGAAAGTGGGTCTGGCGAAACCCGTTCCTGAGCACGGACTCGCCTGGATAATTCATGAGGGACTCGGGATGATGGCGAGTCAAGTTCCGAGGCAGTTGCGGCTCGACTGCCACAGCGACAGATTACTCTATCGGCCGGCAGGCATGCCGCAAATGGCCGGAAATCGGCCGCCAGCGCCCGAGTAGCCCGATGCGACACACAGTACCGCGCAAGAGCTTGCTCATAGACATTGCACGCCATCGATTGTCCACAAACGGGGCGTCTTCATGAATTATCCGGGCTAGGGCACTGATGTTCGGATTCAGGCAGTGGCGAAGGCAGCGCGTTCTCCGGGGCGGCGGGGTGGACGACACGACGTGGCAGCGCGCGGTCAACCGCTTTTCTTTCGCCGTGCGGCTGGACGAACACGAGCGCAGGCAATTGCGCGATCTGACGGTGCTGTTCCTGCACGAGAAGCAGATTTCCGCTGCCGGGGGGCTGGTTTTGGACCAGGAGATGAAGCTCGGGATCGCGATCCAGGCCTGCATCCTGGTGCTTCACCTGGGAATCGACTACTACGACGGCTGGGTGGAGATCATCGTCTATCCGGATGCGTTCGTCCCGCGCCACGAGATTCGCAACGAGCACGGCCTGGTCGAGACCGACGAAACCTCGTATGCCGGCCAGGCCTGGCTGCACGGCCCCGTGATCCTGTCCTGGGCCGACGTCGAAAATGCCGGAGATGCGGACGGAGCCAACGTGGTGATTCACGAGTTTGCGCACAAGCTCGACATGCTCAACGGCGATGCCAACGGGTTTCCGCCGCTGCACGCCGGCATGAGCCGGGAGGCATGGGCGCAGACATTCAGCGACGCCTACAAGGATCTCTGCAAACGCGTTGAAGCAGGCGAAGACACCGACATTGATCCGTACGCAACCGAGGCGCCGGGAGAATTCTTCGCCGTGGTCAGCGAGGCCTTTTTCGAGATTCCCGACATCGTGCGCGAGACTTATCCCGCGGTGTATGCGCAGCTGACCGAGTTCTACCGCCAGGACCCTGCGAGCCGCGAGCTGCCGCGGGAGTGGAGGCTGGGAGGTAGGGCGTGAGGCGAGAGGCGTGAGGCGTGAGGCGAGAGGCTTGAGGATGCGCACAATAGTTTTCATGATCATATTGGCATTGGCGCTGACGGCGCTGGCGCAGCAGACCGTGCTCGAAGTAATCGAGCTGAACTACCGCAACGCCGATCAGGTGATCCCGATCCTCAAGCCGCTGCTGGCGCCGGGCGGCACCATCAGTGGCATGCAGAATCGCATCATCGTCCGCACCACACCGCAGAACCTCGCGGAGTTGCGCAAGGTTCTGGATGTCGTGGATGCCATGCCGCGCAAGCTGCTGATATCGGTCAGTCAGCAAAGTACCGCGAGCGGAACGGGGTCCGAGGCGGAAGTCTCCGGATCTGTCGGCAACGATCGGGCGCGCGTAACGGTGCCCGGCACGAGCAGCAATCAGGGCGGGACCGTGGTGATTCGGCGCGGCGACGATCAGGTTCGCGGCCGGGTTTCGCAATCGCAATCCGCCGCGACCGACAGGAGCGTGCAGACCCTACAGGTAATGGAAGGCAACGAGGCTTTCATCCAGGTCGGCCAATCGGTGCCGGTGCGAAGCCAGTCCTCGCAAGGTTCAGAAACGGTGCAGTATCGTGATGCCGGCGCCGGTTTTTATGTGAAGCCGCGTGTCAGCGGCAATCAGGTCACTCTTTCGATCAGTACGCGACGCGACAGCGTCGCCGATCCAAACACCGGAGCGTTGAATGTCCAGCGCGTCGATACCGTGGTATCCGGGCGGCTCGGCGAGTGGCTCGAACTGGGCGGGATTGCGCAGGAAAGCGTGCAGCGCGACAGCGGTGCGGTGTATCGGCGTAGCGTCAGCGGTCAGGATGATCGGCGGGTGTTTTTGAAAGTGGAGGTAGTGAAGTAGAAGGCGAGAGGCGAGAGGCGAAGGAACCCTGTAGAGCCGAATTTGTTTTGCCCTTCACCCTTCACTCATTCACTCATTCACGCAGTGGGACATGTTCCTCGCGCTCTGCGGCGCGATCGCGTCGCAGCTCATTCTGACTAGCTGGCACGACAGGCAACTGGCGTCAATGAAATGAGACCGGAGATTGGAGTAGCATCCTTGGGAGAGTGCGCGTCGGAGGGGAGGAGGGCGCTTATGGCTTCTGTTTCGTCTCGCATCGTCATTGGATTGGCGCTCGCATTTCAGCTCGGCTGCGCCTTTGCCGCGGATACCGTAAAGATCGCTTTCATCGGGGGCCTAAGCGGTACGTTCGCCCTTCAGGGCGAGGAGCAGTTGAAGGTCTTCAATGCCGCCGCCGACATGGCGAACTCCCGCGGCGGGGTTCTCGGGGGCAAGCGGATCGAGATCGTAGCCTTCGACAACAAGGCCAATCCTCAAGACGCGTTGATCGTGCTGAAGCAGGTGATGGATCAGGATATCCGCTACGTGGCTTCCACCATCTCCAGCGTCGTTCATGCCATTTCGGATGCCCTTTCGAAGTACAACACCCGTAACCCGGACAAACCTATCTTGCTGTTCAACTTCAACGCACTCGACCCCGCCCTTACCGAATCCAAGTGCAGTTTCTGGCATTTCCGGTTCGAGCCTCATACCGACATGCAGGTAAACGCGCTGACCGACTCCATGGCGAAGCAGCAGGGACTGCACAAGGTGTATCTGCTCAACCAGGACTACGCCTACGGTCAGTCGGTCGCGCGCGCGGCCAAACAGATGCTGACGGCTAAGCGCCCGGATATCCAGATCGTGGGGGACGATCTGATCCTTCTGGGTAAGGTCAAGGACTTCTCGCCTTACGTCGCAAAGATCCGGGCATCCGGGGCGGACGCGGTGCTGACAGGAAACTGGGGGAACGATCTGTCACTGCTGATCAAGGCCAGCAAGGAGGCTGGGCTGAAGGCGACCTACTACACGCTGTTCGGCGCCTTCTTTGGCACCCCGGCCGCGATCGGCTCAGCGGGAGCCGACCGGGTGAACACCGTATGGTCGTGGCATATCAATGCCGCAGACCCTGCCTGGGAAACGCGACTGCTCGACTACGGAGCAAAGTACAAGGCAGTATCCGATGTGGCCTATATCCCGCCGTTTCGAGTGATCGAGATGTTGTCGAACGCCATGAAAAGCGTCGGATCGGCAGATCCTTTGAAGGTGGCTCATGCGCTCGAAGGTATGAAATACGCTGGGCCGACCGGTGAATCCTGGATGCGCGCCGAAGACCACCAGATGATCGCCCCGCTATACATCATGAGTTTCGTCAAGGCGGGACAACCCGGGGTCAAGCACGATGCCGAAGGCACCGGTTTCGGCTGGAAAACCGACGCGCTCATCCAGGCAAAGGACACCGCTCCTCAAATCAAGTGTGCCATGCAACGGCCGTGAACCGCAGACCTGACTTTGCGGGCAAGAGGTAGATCCGCGACTCCGCCACCCAGGGAGACATCTCGGATACGCAGTGGGACACGTTCCTCGCACTGTGCGGTGCGATCGCGTCGCAGATCCTGTTAGCCCGTTGGTATGAACGAAAATGTCGAAGCGATGAGGGCTTAGCGTGGTCCGACCTGTTCAATCGATCCAGAGCTCATTTCGCTTGCGTTGGCCGGCGGCTGATGCGCACCGTTGTTAGGGTTCAGAAATGGAGCTACTCGTCGCCGTGGTCGTATTGCTCGTTCTTGGTCTTAACGCTTACGCGTCTGTTCTCGTTGGCCGAAGTCACTTTTATGGTCGGCGCCAAAAGATTGCCCAACTTTTTCTAATATGGTTTGTACCGGTCATTGGGGCATGCCTTTGTTGGTCCGTTGCCAAAGTCACTGAACCGCCAAAGGTCACGACCGACTTTGCGGAATACGCCAAAACTCGCCAGGACGGCCACACACGAGTCCAGACAGGTGGTTTTGAACATGGCGGTGGCGGCGGAGCCGACGCGGGCGGTGATTAGTAGCTTCACGCGCAGGGCACCAGTCAGGCAGCAAGGTCACAGTCATCACAGGCAGGCGCTCTGATCGGCTGGCTCCCGCCCTGGGTGGGAACGCGACTCTGAGTGAAGTGGGTCGGCGCCTGAAACGCGATATTTCGGCTATCAGTCGCGCCGTGACACCACTTGAGCGAATGGCCGCCAAAGGCGGCGCGCAAGGCAAGGTGCCGCGGATGCATTAAATCGCAATATCTCAGTCCTGACATCACTGTCCCTGCGATCTTCTCCGTGATCTCTGCGTATCGCTCAACGGCACCCGTCGAGCCGGTATTGAAGAGAATCCTCTGTGGTTAATTGACATTAACGCCGGCGCCAGACCTGCCAGCGCTCCGAGCCCTGGAACACCGGGATTGAGTCGGTGACCGCCTTGTCTTCGACCAAATCGAAGTAGGGGTCGAGCAGCGCATGCAGCGCTTCAGGTGTAGTGCCGAAGGGTGGGCCTTTTTCGGTTGCCTTGAAGAAGAAGAATCCGGCCAGCTCGCCGCCCGGCCGGAGAAGTTGCGCCGTTCGCGGCGCGTACTGCGGCCACATTCGCGGCGGCAGCGCACACAGGAATGCCCGATCGTAGATCACGTCGTAGGGCTTGCCGTAGTCGAAGTCGTAGAAGTCGGCGAGCCTGACGATGGCGCCGAATCGGGGGAGGTTCTTCTTTGCCAGTTCCACTGCTGCGGGGCTGAAGTCGATCGCCAGAACGTCGAAGCCTTTCTCGGCCAGGTAACCGGCCTCGTACGCCGATCCGCAGCCCGGAATCAGAATCCGGCTTCCAGATTTGATGCGCTTTGAGTAGTCGTGCAGTGCGTCCGGCACTTTACCCGCATCCCAAGGCGTCACGTGGTCGCGGTAGCGGCTTTCCCAGAAGTCTGATTTTGAACTGTCTTGTGCCATTGACACCTCACCGAAGAACACCTTACCGCAGAGGCGCAGAGGCGCAGAGGCGCAGAGGAAACGCAGAGAAAACCAGACGATACGTGACAAAATGCGAGAGGATTCCGATTGCCCCACCGAGTCGATGAATCACCGTAGTCGCGAGTATCCGTCTATATTCTTGCCTTTCCATCCAATTTTGCTTTGCTTTCCTCTGCGTTTCCTCTGCGCCTCTGCGGTCAAGAGATTGAAATCTCAGGCGGCTTCGCCGCCCTCGGGCCCATAGAACATCACCCAGGTGCAGAAATCGTCGGTGAATTCGACGAAGCGGTGCTCGACACCCGCCGGGACAAACAGCACGTCGCCGAACTGGAAGGGATGGCGTTCGGCACCGTTGACGAACCATCCCGAGCCACGCGCGATCACGTAGATCTCGTCGCGGGTATGTGGCTTCTGCGGATCCTGTCCGGCAGGGCGGTACATTTTCACCTGCAGCGTGCCGTGCTCGAAACAGAATGCGGACGGAATGCCCTCCCGGATCTTCGACACGGCGTCGAGCGCATCCGCAATGCT
>JANOGP010000141.1:0-2475 GCA_031406075.1 Betaproteobacteria bacterium | reverse complement strand
CCCTCTGCGTTCTCTGCGCCTCTGCGTTGAGATTTTGAATTTCATCGGACGAGCGCCGACCTTGCGAGCCGATTTCGAATCCGCCACCGCACTTTCCGTAGCCAGCGGTGAAAGCACCGCTGCGCAGGACCTGCACTGGCTGGAAAAGAACATCCCCTGCCAGGCGGCCTGTCCGGCGGGAACCGACATTCCCGGCGATCTCGAGGCGATCTACCACGGCCGCTACGCCGAGGCCTACGAGATCAACCTGCGCGATAACGTCTTTCCGGCGGTTCTGGGCCGGGTGTGCTAGCGTCTCTGCGAGGACGCCTGCCGGCATGGCTGAGTGCTATTGCGGACGCTACCCTTTAACCGAACTGCTCGGGACCTTCGGCGGACGGGACGGTTTCATGAAAGCCGTCCATGAACTGCAGGCGGCGCTCCATCGGCCCGCGGCTTGACGCGCTCACCTTACCAATATATAGTTCTGGTAAGGTACTTCGAATGGAGATCGACACCATGTTCGTCAAGATTACCGCCAAGCGTCAGGTCACATTTCCCGCTCGCGTCTTGGAGACGCTGGGCGTGAAGCCTGGCGACCGGATCGAGCTCGAGGAAGGACCTGACGGTTTTGTCTTGCGCGCGCGACACGTCGACCGGGGGCGCCTCGCGCCGCTGCGCGGCAAGTTACGCCGTGGCAAAGGCACCTTCGATCTCGAAGCCTTCCGCAACAAGCCCCATGACCGCGCGCTTCGGGATTGATACCTCGATCCTCGTTCGCCTGGCGACCGGTGATCCCGAGGACGGCTTCGAACACTGCGTACGCAAGTTGACCGCGCTCGTCGAGCGCGACGATGCCGAGGTGTTCGCATCGAATCAGGTTATCGGCGAGTCCTATGTCGCCCTGCAACATCACTACGGCGTGTCCAAACCCGATGCACGCACCGCGCTTGCCAGCGTACTCAAGAGCGGTCTGGTGACGCCGCTAAACGGGGTCGGCGTGTTCGCCGCCTTGGAGGCCGACGCGGGCTGCGGCCTGCTCGACCGTCTGATTGCCGACGACTATCGCCGCGCCGAACTCATCACGCTCACGCTCGACCGCAAGATGGGCGCTCTCCCGCAAGTACGCCGTCTTTAGCTCATCTTCGGGTAGCGGATCTCGGCTTCCCGAGCTTAGGCTTGACAGTCGTATTTTATAGAATTCACTGTCTCGGAATGCCCAAGACCGTAACGAAAGCTTCCGCGAAGACAAAGACCGTCCCTTACGACGTGGCGGAACAACTGCGCTCTGCCAAAGAGATGGCTGCCTACCTCGATGCCTGGCTAACCGAGGCACCTGACGATGCGGCGGGCATTGCTCGCGCCCTGGGCGACATAGCCCGCGCGAAAGGCATGGCGCAGGTCGCGCGTGACGCCGGGCTCAGCCGGGAAAGTTTGTACAAGGCTCTCAGCGAGAACGGCAATCCGAGCTTCGCCACTGTCTTCAAGGTGGCACGTGCGCTAGGCGTGCGCCTGCACGCGGAAGCAGCTTGAAGAAGCGCATTGGATTGTGCCTATCGGAGCAGGAAGCGCTGCACCGTGATTACTTCATTCCGGATTTTTCATATCTCCCGATTTGCTTTCCTCTGCGTTCTTTTGCGCTCTCTGCGCCTCTGCGGTGAGATGTTTATTTATTCATCGTTGATGATTTTGATTTTGAACTGAAGAGTAACGAGCTTGGGACCCGACTTCAAATCCGCCACCGCTCTTTCGATCGCTGCCGGTGAAAGCACCGCTGCCCGGGACCTGCACTGGCTGGAGAAAAACATTCCCTGCCAGGCGGCCTGTCCGGCGGGCACCGACATTCCCGGTTATCTGGAGGCGATCTACCACGGCCGGTTCGCGGAAGCCTACGAGATCAATCTGCGCGACAACGTCTTTCCGGCAGTGCTTGGCCGCGTATGCTCGCGGCCCTGCGAAGATGCCTGCCGGCACGGGTGGGAAGGCAATGGCGAACCGGTGGCGATCTGCTTTTCAAAACGCTCGGCCGCGGATTTCGGTTCCCGCGCGCCTGTGGTCCTCAAGCCGGATTTTCCCACCAGCAGAAAGAGGGTTGCAGTGATTGGCGCCGGCGTTGCGGGGCTTACCGCGGCGCGTGAACTGGCCCTCTCCGGGCACGGCGTCACCGTATTCGAGCAACACCGGACTCCGGGAGGAATGCTCAACCAGGGCATCCCGGCGTTCCGGCTGCCGCGTTCGATCATCGATCGAGAGATCCGTCAGATCGCCGACATAGGCGTGACCATCCGCTGCGGCGTCGCGGTCGGTGTCGACGTGACGCTGGCTCGGCTCTGCGAAGAATTCGACGCGGTGGTGTTGGCCGCGGGAACGCTGCGGCCGAATGTGCTGGAGCTGCCCGGCAAGGAATTGGCGGGGATCGAGCACGGCCTGAGCTTGCTGCTGCAGGTGAACGAGTTCGGCAGGCGAGACATCGGCAGGCGCGTCATCGTGATCGGC
>JANOGP010000112.1:0-9482 GCA_031406075.1 Betaproteobacteria bacterium | reverse complement strand
TTTTTGAAAAAGTTCAAGGTACTCAATAACATGCGATTCGTCGTATCCAGCCTTTTGTTCGCCCTGCTTTTTGCGGGTCCGGGGCCCTTCGACCTGAGGTTCGAGGGCCGTCATGAGATCAGGTCCGAGGGTCGAGGTACGAGGGCCGAGTACCCGCGAGGAACAAAAATCGCCAATGATGTTCATTCGATTCTAATATTTTTGCAATCTCGAATCGCCAAGAATCGGATTTTGAATTTCACTCTGCCCTCGGCCCTGCTCGGCGGCACTGCTTTTGCGCAGCAAAATTCCGCCGACCAGTCTCTGAACGCCCAACTCCTGACCGGCGCGCGCAATGGCGACGAAGCCCTCGTGCGCCGCGCCCTCGAGGCCGGCGCAGCGCCGAACTCCCGTAACCGCGCCGGCGAGACGGCGCTGCTGATCCTCATCCGCAAGGGAAACGCGCAGATGGTGGACCTGCTGCTCGGCAAAGGCGCCGACGTGAACCTGCGCAACCTCGAAAAGGTTTCGCCGCTGATGATGGCTGCGTACCACGGCCACGCCGGCATCGCCCGTGCGCTGCTCGACCATGACGCCGATGTGGCCGCCGAGGACCAGCTCTCCAAGAGCGCGATGATCTACGCCGCGGGGCAGGGCCACAGCGAAATCGTCGGCATGCTGCTGGAAGCGGGGGTGGGCGTGGACCTACAGTACAAGAACGACCTCACCGCACTTATGTGGGCGGCGGGTTACGGCAAAGTGGACACAGTCAGACTACTGCTGGAAAAAGGCGCCGACCCGATGCTGAAGGACAAGCGCGGCAAAACCGCGCGGCAGATTGCGGCGGAGACGAAACATCAAGAGGTTGCCGAATTGCTCGCCACGGCCGAATCGAGATAATTTGGACAGTTAGGCGCGGAAAGCGGTGGGACCTGGTTCGTGATTCTCCTTTTCGTATCAGGTTTCACGTGTTACGTGTCACCGCCTTTCCGTCTCACGTAAACATCTTCTTGATATCGACGTCTTTCTTCTCCGCATCGCTGAAACGCAGCAGGTCGAAGGTCTTGAAGCGGAAGAAGCTGGCGATGAGAACGTCCGGGAACTGCTCGACACGGACATTGTTGACGTTGACCGATTCGTTGTAAAACTCGCGCCGGTCGGCGATTGCATTTTCGAGACCGGTGATCCGCCCCAGGAGATGCTGGAAGGTCTCGACGGCCTTCAGTTCCGGGTAGGCCTCGACCGTCGCAAAGATTCCGCCGAGACCGGCACGTAGCGCGGACTCAGCCTGACCGAGCGCCGGGACATCCTGCTTGATTCTGGCTTCGTGCACCCGCCCGCGGGCCTCGGTTACCTGTTGCAGCGTCGCCTGCTCGAATTGCTTGTACTGCTTGCAGGTCTCCACCAGTTTGGGCAGCTCGTCATGGCGCTGCTTGAGCAGCACGTCGATGTTTGACCAGGCCTTGGAGACAGCGTGCTTCATGTTGACCAGGTTGTTATAGGTCATGATCGTCCAGATCACCGTGACAACGACGATTGCGAGAATGACCATTGAAAATACACTCATGAAACCTCCGTGGTATGTGGATCGTGGTTCGTGAAATAAAAGCAATAATCCACGATTGCATGATGTTGTCGTACGATAGCGCAAGGTCCTGGGGGCGGCAACCGTCAATGCAGGACCGGCGCGTTGCGAAAAATCGCTCAGTTCACGCTCGCGTTCTATTGACGCTAACCCCGAACAACGAATCACGATCAGCGGTCGATCGAATGTTCCGAAATCTGCGCGAACGCGTCGTCGATCCCCTTGTTCTGGGAGGCTACCTGGGTTTGCTCGTTATCGGCGTCCAAGTGGAGAGCCGCGAGGGATGGGTGACGGTGCTTGCGCTGATGGTGCCGGTGGCGTTCTTCGCCTGGATCTTGAGTTTCCGCCGGGCGCGGGGGACCGCAGATACGCCGACTTCGCGGATCGGTTCGGCCGCGCAGGGTTACGTGGAGCTGGTCGGGCACGGACGCCACCACCCGAATTTTCCCGTGCTATCGAAGCTCACGCATCTGCCGTGCCTCTGGTATCGCTACATCGTCGAGCAGCGCACCGGTAACAACAAATGGGAGCGCGTCGCCAGCGGGCGGAGCAATGAAAGCTTCATCCTCGAGGACGGAAGCGGTGAGTGTCTGGTGGACCCGGAGCACGCGGAAGTCGTGCCTCGCCGCAAGGAAGTCTGGCACCAGGGCGACTACCGGTACACGGAGTGGCTGATCCTGACGCACGAGACGGTGTACGCGCTGGGGGAGTTTTCCACGCTCGGCGGAGAGAACCAGGAACTCGATCTGAAACGCGACGTCTCCGCGCTGTTGGCAGAGTGGAAGCGCGATCACCCGGCGCTGCTGGCGCGTTTCGACCTTGACCTCGATGGGCAGATCAGTGAGAAGGAATGGATGCTGGCAAGGTCGCAGGCGCGGCGTGACGTTAAGAAGACCCACAACGAACTGCGCACACAACCAGGCACGCATCTACTGCACCAACCGCGCGACGGGCGCCTGTTCCTGATATCAAACATCGATCCTGCGCAGCTTTCCAGGCGTTACCTGATCTGGGCATGGCTCCACCTCGCCGTTCTGCTCGGCGCTGTGGCCGGCAGCGCATGGCTGGCCACGTTGCCGGTGTAGACGGCAACGATAGGGGCGAGGGCCGAGGTTTAAGGTCCGAGTAACGTCGAAGAACAAAATCGCCGATGACATTCGCTCGTATCCTATGTTTTTTTCGAAGCCTTCAAGTTCCACGGGTTGGTTCCTTGAATGTCACTCGACCCTCTAACCTCGGCCCTCGCTCCCCGCCCCGGCACTTGTCGCACCCAGCACGCAGCACCCGCTCTTATCTTTTCTCTCTTCTTTCCTCTTTCCTCTTTAACCTTTCACCTGTTTTCTGGCCATTCCGCGGCCAGTCACAGGGGGCAGGTCTCGGTGGGGCGAATACCATCCGAGGGAGATTAAGCTTCGGATGGTCGGCATGCGTCGATAGCTTGATAACGATAAGCTCGGGGAAATAGTGCGGGAATCAATTCTTCAAAAAGTGCTGGCGAAAACGCTGCTTCGGTTTCTCACTTGTGGCAGCGTGGACGACGGCAAAAGCACGCTGATCGGCCGCTTGTTGTATGACGCCGGACTGGTGCCCGAGGATCAATGGGCCGCGGTCGAGCGGCTGAGCGCGCAGCGCGGGCAGACCGGCGGCATGCCCGATTACTCGCTTCTGCTCGACGGTCTGCTGGACGAGCGAACGCAGGGCATCACCATCGATGTCGCCTGGCGCTACTTCCATACGCCACGGCGAAAATTCATCCTCGGCGACGCGCCGGGGCACGAACAGTACACCCGCAACATGGCGACTGGCGCATCGCAGTGCGACCTGGCCTTGATTCTTGTGGATGCGCGCAAAGGCATCCTGCCGCAGACGCGGCGGCACACCGCAATCACCCGCCTGTTGGGCATCGAAAACGTCGTCGTAGTCGTCAATAAAATGGACCTTGTGAAGTCGGACGAGCTGGCGTTCATCAACCTGCAGCGCGACTTTCTCGGATTTGCCAGGCCCTTCGGTGTGACCGAGCCGGTGTTTATTCCTGTCTCGGCCATCCATGGCGAGAACGTCGTTCATCGCAGCGAGCGCATGCCTTGGTACACCGGATCGACGCTGCTTGACTACCTCGAGACCGTGGAGGCCAGCGGCGCCGCCACCAACCGGGCCTTGCGTCTGCCGGTGCAATGGGTAAACCGGACCGCCGATTTCAGGGGTTACAGCGGGACAGTGTCGTCGGGCGGCATCCGCAAGGGGCAGGCGGTAACGGTGCTGCCATCGGGCGTGCGCAGCCGAGTCGCTTCGATCGTGACCCTGGACGGCGAGCGCGATGAAGCGGTGGCGGGGAACGCGGTTACGGTCGCGCTTGCCGAAGACATTGACGTAACACGGGGTGATGTCATCGTCGCGCAGCAGGACGCCTCCGCGGTGGTGACGGACCAGTTTGACGCCAAGCTGGTGTGGATGGACGAGCAACCCTTGCATGCGGGGCGGCGCTACGAGTTGCGGATCGGCACCGCCACGGTTCCCGCCACCGTCAGGCGCCTGATTCATCGCCTCAACCTTCAGACCATGATGCATGAAGCGGCAGTGCAACTCGACAAGAACGACCTGGGTGAATGCGAGGTCATCACGGAGCGCCCGGTGCAGTGCGACCTGTACGCGGCGTTCCGGGATACCGGCAGTTTCATTCTCGTGGACCGGATTTCGAATGCGACCGTGGCCGCCGGGATGGTCAGTGCAAACGAGCCGCGCAAGGTGTTCTGGGAAGACATCACGATTGACAAGGCGGCGCGCTCGCGCAGCAAGGGCCAGCGTTCACGGATCGTCTGGTTCACCGGGTTGAGCGGGGCCGGGAAATCGACGCTGGCCAATGCAGTCGAACTGGCGCTGTATCGGGAAGGGCTGCACACCTATCTGCTCGATGGCGACAACGTTCGTCACGGCATCTCGCGGGACCTGGGCTTTGGAGATACGGACCGCATCGAAAACACGCGACGGGTGGGCGAGCTTGCCAAGCTGATGGTGGACGCGGGGCTGATCGTGCTGGTGTCGCTGATTTCTCCGTTCCGGGCGGAGCGGCGCATGGTACGCGACCTTGTCGCCGACGACGAGTTCGTGGAAGTGTACGTAAGTACGCCGCTGGCAACGTGCGAGGAGCGCGACCCGAAGGGACTGTACAAGCTGGCGCGCGCCGGAAAGGTCAAGGACTTTACCGGCATCTCCTCGCCTTACGAGCCGCCGGAGCATCCGGAGCTGGTGCTGGATACTTCAGTGGAGTCGCTGGATGCGTGCGTGCGCCGCATCGTCGCGTTGATGATGGAGAAGAAGTGACGAGATAATGCGCGTAACGAGGTGAAGCACGTGACGAGGTGAGGCGCGTGACGAGGTGAAGCGCGTGACGAGGTGAAGCGCGCGACGAGGTGAAGCGCGCGACGGAAATCGAGAGTGAACAGATGACAATGAAATATCTGGACCAGCTCGAAGCGGAGAGCATCTACATTTTCCGCGAGGTGGCGGCGCAGTTCGAGCGTCCCGTTATTCTGTACTCCATCGGCAAGGATTCGTCGGTGCTGATTCACCTCGCACGCAAGGCCTTTTATCCTGCGAAGCCACCAATGCCGCTGCTGCATGTGGATACGACCTGGAAATTCCGCGAAATGATTGCCTTTCGCGACGCCGAGACCACACGGTTAGAATTCGAACTCAAGGTACACATAAACGAGGACGGCGTGCGAAACGGCATTGGTCCTTTCACGCACGGCAGCAAGGTACACACGGATGTGATGAAGACGCTGTCGCTGCGCCAGGCTTTGTCGGCAGGGCGCTACGACGCAGTGATCGGTGGGGCGCGCCGCGACGAGGAGGGCTCGCGCGCCAAGGAGCGGGTATTCTCGTTCCGGGACCGCAACTCCGCCTGGGAGCCGCGTGGCCAGCGCCCGGAACTTTGGCGCCTTTACAACGGCCGGGTGCACGAAGGCGAGCACATGCGAATCTTCCCGCTTTCAAACTGGACCGAGCTCGATGTCTGGGAATACATCGAGCGCGAGCGTATACCCGTGGTACCGCTGTACTTCGCCAAGCCCCGGCCGGTGGTGTGGCGCAGCGGCCAGTGGATCATGGTGGACGACGATCGCCTGCCGCTGCAGCCGGGGGAGAAGCCAGCGATGAAAAAAGTGCGCTTTCGCACGCTCGGGTGCTATCCACTCACCGCGGCGGTTGAGTCGGAGGCCGCGACGGTCGAGGAGATCGTCGAGGAACTGATGCGCGCGAAGACCTCGGAGCGTGCCGGCCGGCTGATCGATCACGACCAGGCCGGCTCGATGGAACAGAAGAAGAAGGAAGGGTATTTTTGAGTGCCGTGACGAGGTGGGGCGCGTGACGAGGTGAAGCACGTGTCGGCGTGACGAAAAGCTCAAAGATGCCCATCCGATCGGAGGAAAACTATCGTGAAGTCGCACAAGGACCTCGATGTCTGGAAGGCTGCGGTGGCGCTAGCGGTGGATGTCTACACGCTGACCAAGGAATTTCCGCAGGAAGAGCGATTCGGCATGGGTTCGCAAATGCGCCGTAGCACAACTTCAATCGCAAGCAATATTGCCGAAGGTGCTGCCCGGCAGACCCAAAAGGAGTTTGCGCAATACCTTCACATTGCGCTCGGTTCGAGCGCCGAGCTTGAAACCCAGATCGAGATCGCGAAGAGGGTGAATTTGTGCAGGGAAGCCTAAGCCAACGAAATCGACCGCGGCTTGCTCCGTATACGGCAGATGCTTCGAGGATTGATCGATTCCGTAAGAACTGGAAAGAACGTGTGATCATCGCGTCACGATTTTCACCTCGTCACGAGTTCCACCTCGTCTCGCGCACTACCTCGTCACGCGCCTCACGTCGTAACGAGTCCTACCTCGTCACGAGTTCTATCTCGTCACGAGTACTATCTCGTCACGCGCACTACCTCGTCTCGCGCACTACCTCGTCACGGCCTTTAGCATGGAACTCGCCGCCATCATCGCCGGCCTCCTGACCGGCCTCATTGTCGGCATGACCGGCGTTGGCGGCGGGGCGATCATGACGCCTATCTTGATTCTGTTACTGGGAATCGCGCCGGGCATCGCAATCGGCACCGATCTGCTCTTCGCCACAATCACGAAACTCGTTGCGGTCAAGGTTCACGGATCCAGGGGAACGATCGACTGGCAAGTCGTGCGTCGCATGGCGATAGGGAGCATTCCGGCCGCGTGTTTGACGTTGCTGTTGATGTATCAGCTTTCGGTAAGCCGCGAAGCGGGGAAGGTGATCATGCCGGCGCTCGGAATTGCACTCGTGCTGACGGCTGTGGCAATGATTTTCCGCACGAAACTGCACGGCCTCGGAAAGCGTTGGCGGGTCGGCACGCCGGAGGCATTCAAGCGTGTGCAGCCAGGATTGACGGTGCTGGCCGGCGCGGCGCTTGGCGTCATGGTCACAATGACGTCCATCGGTGCCGGTGCGCTTGGCACGGTTATGCTTGTGTATCTTTATCCGTTGCGCCTGACGCCGGCAAAGCTGGTGGGCACGGACCTCGCGCACGCGATACCGGTCGCGTTGGTGGCCGGACTCGGGCACCTCGCACTTGGAAACGTTAATTTCGGCTTACTGGGCTGGCTATTGCTCGGTTCGTTGCCCGGCGTGTGGATTGGATCGCATCTGAGCGCCAAAGCGCCGGACACGATCGTGCGCAATGCCATCGCCGTCATTTTGCTGATCGTCGGTGCAAGGATTCTCTTGTGACCGCAGAATCGATCCGCGTCCGGCGTGGCAGGCATTGATCCGTGCCATGCCGGAACCACTGACGCCTTGCGCGCCGTTCAACTGATCCGGTCGATCAGAACCGGGTTCGGATGGAGTGTCTGTTTTCGGGCGACACGTGATCAACAGCAGACTTTTCAAGGCCGGCTGTCTTGCAGCCGCATTGTCGATGGCCGCCGCCCTTTTTGTTCAGGCGGAAACGGTCGTGGGCGTGCCGCTGTTTCCGCCGCCGTTGGACAAGGCGGCGCATTTCATTTACTACGGGATCATGGCCGGATTGCTGTCGCATGCAGTGGGTCTGCGCTGGCTGATCGTGCCGCTGATCCTGGTACCGGTCCTCGGTGCCGCGGATGAATGGCACCAGATTTTCGTCGTCGGGCGGGATGCGTCGTTCTGGGACTGGATGGCCGACGAAATCGGGACCGTGGTCGCGGTTTACGCATACTGGGCCTGGCGCAAAGGCAGGGCTGCGTAAAAGCGATGACCGGTGACGAATGACAAGTGACGAAAGACGGTTGACGGGGATGAGCAAGGCCGAGGTGCGAGTGCCGGGGCCGGGCGGGACGTCGTTCAGATCCTTGCGCCGTTCTTGTCCGCGCCGTGAAATCCGCTAGAATCGTCCCCTTTTTCCAGATGCAAACCTGTAAATGGCATTGATCGTCCAGAAGTACGGCGGCACTTCAGTGGGCTCGGTCGAGCGTATCAAGAACGTCGCGCGGCGCGTCGCCAAGTGGAAAGCGAAAGGGCACGACCTCGTGGTCGTGGTATCCGCAATGTCCGGCGAGACCAACCGGCTGATCGCGCTCGCCAGGGAAATCCAGCAGCATCCCAACGCGCGCGAACTCGATGTGGTCGCATCGAGCGGCGAACAGGTCACCATCGGACTGCTGGCAATGGCTCTGATCGAGTTGGGGCTCAAGGCGCGTTCCTATACTGGCGGGCAGGTGCGCGTGCTGACCGACAGCGCTTTCAACAAGGCGCGCATCCTGAAGATTGACGACGAAAGCATCCGCCGAGACCTCGCGGACGGATGCGTGGTCGTGGTTGCCGGTTTTCAGGGTGTGGATGCGCAGGGCAACGTCACCACGCTCGGCCGCGGCGGTTCGGATACCTCCGGCGTGGCGCTTGCCGCCGCACTGAAGGCCGAGGAATGCCAGATTTTCACCGACGTGGACGGCGTGTACACGACAGACCCGCGGGTCGTGGTGGAGGCGCAGCGGTTAAAGAAAATCACCTTCGAGGAAATGCTGGAGATGGCGAGCCTCGGCTCCAAGGTGCTGCAGACCCGCTCGGTGGAGTTCGCGGGCAAGTACGAGGTGCGGCTGCGAGTGCTGTCGAGCCTGACCCCGCCGGAGCTCCCGATCGACGAGGAAGCCGTCTCGGGGACACTGATCACTATTGAGGAAAACGCTGACATGGAACAGGCACAGATAGCCGGTATCGCATTCAACCGGGACGAAGCGAAGGTCACGGTCCAGGGTGTGCCCGACAGGCCGGGCATCGCTTATCAGATACTCGATCCGATCGGAGCCGCGAATATCGAGGTGGACGTCATCGTGCAGAACGTGGGCAACGAAGGCCTGACCGACTTTTCATTCACGGTCCATCGCAACGACCTGAAAAAGACGCTCGAGATACTGAAGAAGGTTCGCACGCACATCGGCGCGCGCGAAGTGATCGGCGACGACAAGATCTGCAAGGTTGGGCTGGTCGGCGTGGGGATGCGCTCGCATGTGGGCGTTGCGAGCAAGATGTTTCGCGCGCTTGCGGAAGCAGGCATCAATATCCAGATGATCTCGACTTCCGAAATCAAGATTACCGTGGTGATCGACGAGAAGTACATGGAACTTGCGGTGCGCGAGCTGCACAAGGTATTCGACCTGGATCAGCCGCAGTGAAGAACGTGGTACGTGGTACGTGGTACGGGATACGTACTACGGTGACACCGAGCCTAGAATCACGAACCACGAACCACGAACCACGAGCCACGAGCCACGATGTGCTATCCTTCGAAGTCATGCGGAGAGATGCCCGAGTGGCCGACGGGGGCGCCCTGCTAAGGCGTTATACGGCTTAAACCGTATCGAGGGTTCGAATCCCTCTCTCTCCGCCAAATGAAAAAGGCCCCATCGGGGCCTTTTTC
>JANOGP010000067.1:0-6878 GCA_031406075.1 Betaproteobacteria bacterium | reverse complement strand
TCGATGAAGAAGCAACCTAACCCTGTGTTTCAGCGGATCGCCTTCGGCGCCCGCTGAACACCACGTTGGGCGTCACAAGACAGCAGATCGCGTACCTCACTCATGTGCGAGTCGATGCGGTGATCCCATGACCACGCGGATAAGGCGGCGCGCTTTCACGTGTGGCGTCGCCGGGGCGGCTATTTCTTTGTGTGCGTTCTGTCTGCTCGGCGCTTCGGCCGCACAGCAGCCAACCGCCCCGCGGCGCATTGGGGTTCTCTTACTGAGCTTTTCGCCCGAGAGCACAGAGGCTCAGGCGTTTCGGCAGGGGTTACTGGATGCGGGCTACTCCGAGGGACGCGATGTGGTGATCGAGTGGCGATTTGCTGACGGTAATTACGACCGAGTACCAGGATTCGTGGACGATCTGGTCCAGAGCAAAGTCGACGTAATTGTCACGGACGGTACGGTTGCCGCCCAGTCGGCCAAGCGCGCCACGTCCACCATTCCTATCGTCATGGCCATGGCTTCCGACCCGGTTGCATCTGGCTTAGTCACGAGCCTCGCGCACCCTGGCGGCAACGTTACGGGGCTCTCGATGATGATCCCCGAGCTCAGCATCAAGCGGCTGCAACTGCTCAAAGAAATGATTCCACGGCTCGTCCGGGCTGTGGTGCTGTGGAATCCAGCCTCGCCATACCACACAAAGGTGATCGAGAAACTCAAGGCGGAGTCACCCTTGCTGGGGATCAAATTGAGTTTCGTCAGTGTGCAAACGCCCAAGGAGATTGGACCAGCAGTTGCGGCTGTCAGTCGGGCGCGCGCGCAGGCGCTATACGTCATAGAGGACCCCGTCACCTACAACAACCGAATGACGCTTCTCAACCTTGTGTCAAGAGCCCGGATTCCTACCATCTATCCTGTGAGGCGATTCGTTGACGATGGCGGACTGATTTCCTATGGAACGAACTTCCACGACCTGTATCGCCGATCGGCTGGGTACGCCGGCAAGATACTGAAGGGCGCTAAGCCTGCAGATCTCCCGGTCGAGCAGCCCATCAAGTTCGATCTTGTCGTGAACCTCAGAACAGCCAAAACTCTTGGGCTGACAATTCCTCAATCGGTCTTGCTGCAAGCCAACGAGGTAATCCGGTGAACCGTCGAGCGCTTCGTTTGCGGCTTGCTGCTGGAGCGGGTGAGCGAGTATGAACCAAGTGACGCCCAACCATGGCGTCAACCTGAGCGCCAAACAGCTGCGCTGTTTGGTTCCCGTCGCGCTTTGCGCGCCGGCGCCCGGTTAGCTCTGCGTTGGGCGTTAAACGAGATCGCGCCATGAAGCGTCTGCTGTCGGTCCTGGTAGTGATACACGCTCTCTCCGGCTGCGTGACAGGCGAGCGGATGCAGAGCGTCCGCGAAGGGATGTGGAAAGACGAAGTCGTCTCTATTCTTGGTAACCCTGATGAGTCCCAACGAGTCGGAAACTACGAAGTGCTTCGGTACACCAATCGCCTCATCGGTGGCGGGTCGCGGGACCGAACCGATTACAACGTTATTCTTCGAGGCGGCCGCGTGGTGCAGTACGGTCCCGGCCAGGTTCGTCAGCGAGACCCCAATACGAGTACGCTGGTCATCGTCCCGGTGAGGTAAGTCAATCGTGACGCCCAACCATGCGATGCCGCGGACCGCTTTACAGCGGGCGTGAGCCGGCTGTTTCGCGGCCGCTGATCGCGAACGTGTTGGCCACAAATTCACACCAAGCGAGAACGTCGTGTACCAATCAGTTCTTCAGTTCTGGTTCCAGGAGATTCCCCCTGCGAAGTGGTGGAAAGTAGACCCTGAGTTTGATCAGCTGATTGCGGCCCGGTTCTCAGAAGTTCATAGAAGAGCAATTCAGTCTGAGCTTTTCGAATGGCGCGCAGATCCCAAAGGAAGACTGGCAGAGGTCATCGTTCTTGACCAGTTCTCGAGAAACATACACCGAGGCAATGGACTCGCCTTCGCAGCTGACCCTTTGGCCTTGGCGCTAGCCCAGGAAGCCGTCGCATCAAAGGCCGACCTTGCGCTTTCGGCCGAAGAGAGAGTCTTTCTCTACATGCCATACATGCATAGTGAGTCGAAGGTGATGCACGAGGTTGCCGAACGACTCTTCCGCGAGAACGGAATTCAAAGCAACCACGACTTCGAACTTCGTCACAAGGCGATCATCGATCGGTTTGGTCGCTACCCTCATCGCAACGCTATGCTCGGGCGCCAATCGTCTGAAGAGGAGCTGGCATTCCTTACCGAGCCTGGCTCGAGCTTTTGATGCAAAGATGAACCGTCAGGGACATCGGTAACAAAATGGTCCGAGGACATGGGTTACGAATTTCTGTAAGAACGCCGGTGTCACTTCTTCGCGCCTTACCAAACTGATGCCAATTTCACCTCCGCGTGTCGGTACAGAACCTTTCGACAACCCACTGCCTGCCATCAACTGGAGTGAGGCGGGTAAGGGTTGTTCAGCGCTCTGGCGCTCGGAACGTGGCGCACCACCGCCCAAGCGGGTCGCTCTGGCGGATGACACCACCACGGCTGACACTGCCTATCGACTGGCCTGTGAGGGCACGGCTTTGCTCTGGCGCGGAGATTTTCACAACGCCACGCAATTGCTGCAGGCAATGGCGCGGCGCGCCGACAAGACGCCCGCACGCAAGCAAAGAAAGAAGGCAAAGGAACCAACTCAAGCGACATCCCCTGCCGACACCTTTCACCAGTATCGCCAGGCCCGGTCGCAGCGGGCGCGCGTGTTGGGCTTGTTGCTGCTTGCCTTTGATGCGGACTATGGCATTGCGCTGCGCCGTGCCCCCGATGCGCGACAAGCCTGCGCCGAAGCCTGGGGCCCGGCGGATACGGCTGCCGGTCCCTCGGTGGCGTCGTTGCGCGAGCTGCTGGGAATAATCGGCGCGCACGAGTGGCGTAAAAAGGGTGTTGAGATTCCCGCGCTGGGTGATGCGCCAAACAACCGCATTCATCCGCATTACGGCGTGTTCTCTCCGGTACGGGGGGAATACGTGGACCTGGTCGCCACGGCTGCGTTGCCTGTGACCGGTCAGGCCGGTTTTGTGGCTTTCGACGTTGGCACGGGCACCGGCGTGCTTGCTGCCGTGTTGGCGCGTCGCCACATCGAACATGTTGTGGCTACGGATCAAGACCCGCGCGCGCTGGCCTGCGCGCGAGAAAATCTCGCCCGGCTGGGTGAGACGAAACAGGTGCAGGTGGTGCGCGCCGATCTTTTTCCAGACGGCCGCGCGTCCCTTGTGGTGTGCAACCCGCCCTGGTTGCCGGCGCGGCCCGGCTCTCCCCTTGAGTCCGCTGTGTACGACGAGGACAGCCGCATGCTGCTTGGGTTCCTGAATGGCTTGACGGCGCACCTCGTGCCGGGCGGCGAGGGCTGGCTCATTTTGTCTGACTTCGCCGAGCACCTGGGCTTGCGCTCACGCGCGGACCTGTTGGCTGCGTTCGAGCGTGGCGGCCTGAAGGTCGTGGGCCGAATGGATGCCAAGCCACGCCATCCCAAGGCGTCGGATGCTAGGGATCCGCTGCACGCCGCGCGGGCAGCCGAAGTGACCTCGCTCTGGCGTTTGGCCGCCAATGAAATTTGATGCTGCCGAAATACCCGGAATTCCCGCCAGCCGAGGAACCGCAGGAAACGATGGAGCTAACCCTTCCTATATGAATCCCCTCCGTAATCTCGGGAAGAAACTTCGCAGACCGATCGATTACCTTGTAGCGGGCCATCGCGCAATGCACCCTCGGCAATCTCGATACCGGGATCTTGCAGCACAAGCATCACATGAGCAATATTGTTGGAGATTTTTTCTACATCGTCGTTAGGCAGCTCCTTCATCAACGTATCGCGATAAGATAAAACATGCAATTTACCGAGGTCATCTCAATCGCCGGGTATGCCATTGAGGCAGTTGGCGTACTGGTGATCGTTGTAGGTTCGTGCATTTCCTCCGTCGTTTTCATTCGCACTTTTCGGAATCTGCCTGAGGGTTTTGCGTACATTACTTACCGGCGGCAATTAGGGCGATCAATCATTCTAGGTCTAGAGTTTCTAATTGCCGGCGATATCGTACGGACCGTTGTTGTGGCAGATACACTGGAGAACGTTGCCATCCTTGGGCTGATCATATTGATTCGCTCATTTCTTAGCGTGACGCTTCACCTTGAAGTTGAAGGCCGATGGCCATGGCAGACAGAGACACGCGATCCAAAATAAGGCCGGCCGAGCGATCGGGGAGATAGGTAACAACCGGTTGCAGCGGACGGTGCCCGCCGCTTGACCAGACAGAAAGCCGTTAATGAGAATCGCCGATGAGCATAGAGATAGTACGTGAGGTCCTCGGTTGGTGTGCCGTCATCAACTATGGCGTGCTGCTTTGGTGGTTTCTTTTCTTCACGTTTGCCCATGACTGGATTCATCGGTTCCACGGTCGATGGTTTCGTTTGACGGTAGAGCAATTCGATGCCATCCATTACGCGGGGATGGGGATTTTTAAAGTAGGCATCATCCTCTTCAACCTCGTTCCGTACGTTGCATTGCGTATCGTCGGGTAACCATGGTGGATTCAACATCTAAGCGCACCACTTGAGCGTGGGTACTGTATGAGCAAGACGAACACTTCCTATGAAGACTACAAGCGCCAAACAAAAGAGGGCAGGAAGTAGTATGTCATTGCCGCGTTCGCAATGGGGTCGGGGCAAGCCGGTGCCAACCCATCAATTCACCGTTCCGTCCACGTGCGAGGCTTCATCCCGCCCGCGTCCGCGCGGTTGATACGATCGTAAGTCGCCACGCCAAGCCTCATCCCTTCAGGCGTCATCGAGAGAACTCCCATAACCGATGCCAAAATATAGAACGCTAATAATCGTCTCCGGCATCGTCGTTTCGTTTTCCGGTCTCGCCGGCACGATAATTTTTCTGGCGAATACGAAAACAATAAGCGTCGAAATGGCGAAACTGATGCTTGTTGCGTTGTTTGGGATGTACGTCGGATTCGGATTTCTGATTGCAGTCTATCGCTTCATTAGTAAACTGAAATGAGCGTCGACGCCGCGTTTGAGGAAGGGTACCGATTATGAAGAGAATGATGGTGCGCTACAAATTCAAAGCCGATCGAGCGGCCGCGCTGGTGCGTCGCTGCGCCGAGATGGCCAAACTCATGATCGAAGAGAAACTCGGCAAGCACGCGCTCGTTCCAGGTGGACGCAAGGGACATCAGTTGGACACTCGAGCGCAGCTCCTGGGTTCGACATCCCAATCCGATATTTAGGGAGCAACCTGAAATTCAGGCAGACTGACGTCAAGCCACGGCAAGCCAACAATTGATTCCGGCAGAGGACTCCGCCGCTGAACCAAGCCGTCAGCTCCCACGGCAATACTATGGTTGATTCTTTACAGGCAGCTTGGCTGCGTGGCGCGGACGACACGCGCTAAGAAAGCAGCAACGCCGCGCCATCCGGAAAATCTGCAGCGCCCGGATCGAGGGCGGGTTTCACGTCGCCAATCTGGCGATGACATAGTAACGCCCGAACTTGCCCAGCGCCATGAACAACGCCGCCCACCAGGGATTGAGCCTCAGCCAGCCGCCCGCCACGCACAGCGCATCGCCGATCAGCGGCACCCACGACAGCAACAGCACCGGAGCCCCATGGCGCCGCACCCAGCCGATCGCCTTTGCGCCGATCTTCCTTTCCGGTACCAGCCGCCCAACGAGATACGAACTCATCCCGCCGAGCGTATTACCCAGCGTGGCCACCGCCAGCGCCGGCCAAACGCTCGCCGCGCCGCTTGCGAGAACGGCGGCGAAGACCAGTTCGGAACCGCCCGGAAGCAGCGTTGCCGCGAGAAAGCTGCTCAGGAACAGAGCGCCGAGGCCGATCGATTCGTTCAATTGAACGGCGCGAAAATGTGGAGGAACCGCGAGAGAATCTGGCGCGCCCGGCGGGAGTCGAACCCACGACCTTCGGCTTCGGAGACCGACACTCTATCCAGCTGAGCTACGGGCGCAATGAGGCGCTAGTTTACGGGCAAACCGGGTTTTGCGTCCATCGGGGCCCTGTTTCGGGCAGCGCGGATGACCTATAATTCGGCGCTTCCAAGGCGTCAACCCGAAGGTTTTTTCATGGCCGAAGCCCATATTGAAGAGCGCTCATCGCCGATAAAGACGCCGAAGCAACTCGTCGTCGTCGTCGCGCTTGCCTTTCTGGTACCGGTGCTCGGGATCGTCATGATTGCGGAGTTCGTCACCGGCGGACTGAAGATTGATCCGCAGAATCCGGCGATGAGCGAAGAAGCGGTGGCGCGACGACTCAAACCGGTCGGCGAGGTTGTCATCGGAGAAACCGGCGCTCCCATGCCCGTCACCGCAGCAAAATCCATGGCAACGATGGCCGGCGGACAGGCGCAGACTGTGACGGCGGCGGCAAAGCCGGCAGGCGGCGCGGCAGACGGCCAAAAAATCTACGATTCGGCCTGTGCCCTATGCCACGCCACAGGCGTTGCGGGCGCGCCCAAGACCGGCGACAAGGCGGCGTGGAATCCACGCATCGCGCAAGGCAAGGATGTGCTGTACACCAGCGCCATCAAGGGGAAAAATCTGATGCCGCCAAAGGGCGGCGCGGCTTCCCTTGCCGACGCCGACATAAAGGCCGCGGTGGATTACCTGGTCGGCCAATCAAAGTGAACGGTGATTGGTGATTAAGCGATTAATCGATTGAGTGATTGGGAATTGGAAAGTAGCGGCAGACCTGAATCGGGGCGCAGCATTTGCTGCGCCTTTTTTGTTTCAGACCTGCTTTTTCACCGCAATGGCGCAAAGATTCGTTTCAATACCCATCAAGGGGGTATTGGA
>JANOGP010000048.1:0-2681 GCA_031406075.1 Betaproteobacteria bacterium | reverse complement strand
TTGGTGGCGTCGGACATTGAACCGCTCGCCGCGCTGGCGCGTGAAATCTGGTACCAGCACTATCCCGGTATCATCGCGGTCAAGCAGATAGAATACATGCTCGCGGAGCGCTATGCTCCCAAGACGATTCGCACCGAAGTCAAGAGCGGCGCGGCCAGTTGGATAAAGCTGCTCGTGAATGGCGAACTCGGCGGATTCGCCAATTACGAAGCGGACCGCGCGCGGCGCGCAGTGAAGCTCGACAAACTGTACGTGCACGGCCTGTTCCGCGGCAGGGGCTGTGGAGCGGCGCTGTCCCGGTACGTCGAGCAGTCCGCGCGTACCCAGGGCTGCGATCAGGTGTGCCTGCGGGTCAGCAGGAACAATTTCGACTCGATAGCGGCATACCGGCGCCTCGGATTCGAAGTGATGGACTGGGTCAAGACAGACATCGGCGGTGGTTTTTACATGGACGATTACGTGATGGCAAAAGAAGTAAGGAGTGAGGGGTGAGGCGGAAATGCGGTTCCGGTATCAGGCGAGTTCGTCACTTTGCAACTTCATCGGCAAAAAAAATTCAGGAACGTTGAATGTCGGAGGACGGATTCTCGACGCGCCGATCCGCGCTTCACGCCTCTCGCCTCACGCCTCACGCCTAACCGTTCCCAACCCTCTCCCCTCACTCCTCACTCCTCACGCCTTTTGAAAGTCAAATTCACCAAAATGCAGGGCGCAGGAAACGACTTTGTGGTCATCGATGCCACCCGCCAGCCGCTGCGTCTGGGAGCGCAGACCATCCGCAAGCTGGCGCATCGCAACTTCGGAGTCGGTTTCGACCAACTGCTGATGATCGAGCCGGCACGCACGCCCGGAACAGATTTCTACTACCGCATCTTCAACGCCGACGGCGGCGAGGTGAATCAGTGCGGCAACGGCGCACGCTGCTTCGTGCGCTACGTGCACGACAAGGAGCTATCCGGAAAAACCACGATCCGGGTGGAGACCGGCTCAGGCGTGATCGAGCCGCGTTTGGAGAAGGACGGTAAGGTAACGGTGGCGATGGGCGCGCCGGAGTTCGATCCGGCAAAGATTCCGTTCGTGGCCGATCGTCGCGCACTGACCTATGCGCTTGAAGTCGGCGGCAGGTCAATCGAAATCGGCGCAGTTTCGATGGGGAATCCACACGCGGTGCAGGTCGTGGCTGACATCGGGGCTGCACCGGTGCTGACCGAGGGCCCGTTGATCGAAAAGCATCCGCGTTTTCCGCAAGAGGTGAACGCCGGCTACATGCAGATCGACGACAGGCGCCGCATCAGGCTGCGGGTTTTCGAGCGCGGAAGCGGGGAAACGCTCGCCTGCGGCACTGGAGCCTGCGCTGCAGTCGCGGTAGGGATCGTGCGCGGGCTGCTCGACTCCCCGGTGGAAGTGCAAACCCGTGGCGGCAAGCTCGAAATCGCGTGGCACGGAGAAGGCAATCCGGTGATGATGACCGGGCCGGCCGAAACCGTTTACGAGGGAGAATTTGTCCTGTGAGAAAAGATTCGGAATGAAACCAGAAGACGTTGTCCTGTACCTGCAGGATCACCCGCAGTTCTTCGAAGAGCATGCCGACGAGCTGGCGCATATCAGCATTCCGCACCCGCATGGCGGAAGGGCGATACCAATTTCCGAGCGGCAGGTTGTCAGCCTGCGCGAAAAAACTCGGGTCCTTGAGGTGAAGCTGCGGGAACTGGTGCAATTCGGCGAGGAGAACGATGCTCTGGGCGATCGGGTGCATCGCGCCGCGATAGAGCTGATCAAGGCGCCGGACCTCGAAGCCATGTTGCGCGTGATCTACTTCAATCTGCGCGAAGACTTTGCCGTGCCGCACGTGAGCATTCGCCTTTGGAGCGAATCGGATCATCCGTCTGTCGCGGAGTTCGGACCGGCCAGCCAGGAAGTGCGGGTTTTCGCCGAAAGCCTCAAGCATCCTTATTGCTGCGGCAAACCGATGTTCGAAACCGGACAGTGGTTCGGCGAAGCCGAGTCCATCGTGAAGTCGTTTGCCTACGTGCCGCTGCGGGCAGACAAGGTGTTCGGGCTGTTGATACTCGCCAGCGAAGACCCACAGCGCTTTTACCCCGAAATGGGCACGCTGTACCTGAAGCGTCTCGGCGAGCTGGTCAGCGCCGGGCTCGGCAGATATCTGTAAATGAACGACGCAACGGTATCCCCGTCTGTTCCAGAGGCGACCAAGCCCGAACATCCATACCTTGCCGGTTTCCTGGCGCAATTGCGGCAGGAACGGCGTTTATCGCGCCACACCGCCGATGCGTACGCGCACGACGTCCGCGCGCTGCTCGAGCTTGCGGGGACGACCCCGCTCGCGGACCTGCAGATTCACCAAATCCGCCGCTTCGTAGCCCAGTTGCACGGGCGCGGGCTCGGCGGCAAATCGCTGGCACGCCTGCTGTCCGCGTGGCGCGGCTTCTTCAAGTATCTCGCGCGTGACCACGGCTTCAGCCTCAATCCCTGCGCCGGTGTGCGCGCGCCAAAGTCGCCGAAGTCGCTGCCCAAGGCGTTGTCGCCCGACGAAGCCACGCGCCTTGTCAGCATTGCCGACAACGACGAGTTGGCGGTACGCGACCGGGCAATCTTCGAAATGTTCTATTCCTCGGGACTGCGGCTTTCCGAACTCACCTCGCTCAAGTCGGGCGACGTCA
>JANOGP010000047.1:0-9168 GCA_031406075.1 Betaproteobacteria bacterium | reverse complement strand
GCGATTCGCGCTCAGCGTATTCCACCGCCCTGGCCGCGTCAACGCAAGCCCGAGCCCCGCGATAGTCGGCGGCAATCGGCTGCCCGGTTTTCTTCAGCCCTGCTTCGGCGTCCCCAGTGTCGCCCTGGTCGCAAAATACGTGATGACTGCCGAAGCGAACGCACACGCTGCCAGAAAATACAGCCCCATCTCGAAGCTCTTTGTGCTGTCCTTGATCCAGCCGACGATGAACGGGCCGACATAACCGCCGAGGTTGCCGATGGAATTGATCAGCGCAATGCCGGCGGCGGCGGCTGCGCCGGTGAGGAACATCGAGGGCATTGGCCAGAACGATGGCCGCGAACCGTAGATGCCGATGGTGGCAATCGACATGGCCACCAGTGCCCAGTAGGAGCCGGTGAACCAGCCCACGCCGGCGAGCCCTATGGCCGCGACCGTGGATGCAATGATGAGGTGCCATCGCCGCTCGTTGCGGCGATCCGAGGAGTGGCCCCAAAGCACCAGTCCGATCACCCCGATTACATACGGGATCGCGGTCAACAGGCCCGTGACGAAGTTCGAATGCCCGAGGCCCTTGACGATCTGCGGCAGGAAAAAGGTGATGCCGTAGCTGGCGATGACGCTCGTGAAGTAGATCATCGACAGCATCAGTACGCGCTTGTCGGTGAGCGCCCGCAGGAGCGTCAGGCGGCCGGCGCTTTCGACCCGGGTACGTTCGGCCTGCAACTCGGATTCGAGCCACTCGCGCTGGTCCGCGCGGAGCCAGGTTGCCAGGGCCGGCCGGTCTGTGAGCAGGTTCAGCACGACGAAGGCGAGCAGCACGGCGGGAATGGCTTCGAGGATGAAGACCCACTGCCAGCCGTGCAGGTCCCAGATGCCATCCATCTCCAGAATCGCGCCTGAAATTACCGAAGCCGCCGCATTGGCAACGGGAACTGCAATGAACAGAGTCGAGATCACGCGGGCACGATACGTGGCCGGATACCAGGTGCTGAGATAGAAGATGATACCGGGGAAGAATCCGGCCTCGGCCACGCCGAGCAGGAAGCGCAGCGTGAGGAAGCTGATCGGCCCCGTGGTGGCGGCCATCAACCCGGAAATGATGCCCCAGGTGACCATGATGCGGGCGATCCAGCGGCGGGCGCCGACTCGCTCCAGGATCATGTTGCTCGGGACTTCGAACAGCGCATAGCCGATGAAGAAGATTCCGGCCCCCCATCCGTACATGTAGGCGCTGATCCCCAGATCCTTGTTCATGGTCAGCGCCGCGAAGGCGACATTGGTGCGATCGATGTACGCGACCAGATAGCTCACCACGATCAGGGGGAGCAGCCGCCACGAAATCCTCAGTATCGTGCTGCGCTGGAAATCGGGCGTGAATCGCGGATCCATGGTGCGGGTTCTATGCCGGTCAGGGTTTGCGTCCGTAGTTCAGCAGTCCCGCGGGCCCCTTCGGCGGGCGTGCGCGGATCGCCCCTTCGTTCGGCTCGATTCCCCAGCCGGGCCGCGCCGGCATGATCAGATGACCGTCCACGAACTCGGGCACGTGACTGAACAGCTCGTGGTCCCAGGCGATGCGGTCGATATCGGTCTCCATGATGCGCAGGTTCGGCACTGCTGCCGCAAAGTGCGCGTTCATCATGGTGCAGAGATGTCCATAGAAGTTGTGCGGGGCGACGTTGACCTCGTGCGCTTCCGCGGCTGCCGCGATTTTCATCGACTGCCACACACCGTTCCAGGGCGTGTCCACTATGGCGACGTCCATCGCCTGCTCGCGGAAGTAGGGCATGAACTCGCGCAGACCCAGCAGCGTCTCGCATGAGCTGATCGGATGCGGGCTGTGCCGGCGGATGTAACCCAGGGCTGCCGGAACGAAGCTGTCGATCTCCACCCAGAAGATGTCGAGGCCGGCGATGGCGCGCAGAATCTTGAGAAAGCCCTCGGTCTTGGCATTGAAGTTGAGATCGAGCAGGATGTCCACGTCCGGGCCGGCGCCGTCGCGCAGAGCCTCGAGGTGCGTGACCAAATTACGCAGCACGTCGCGTTCGACATTGAGCTCGGGTGCGAAGGGCACACCGAATCCCGGCCGCCATCCCTGGGCGTTCTTCCCGTCCTGGTCGTATATGAAGATGTTGGTCTTGAGTGCGCCGAATCCCTTGTCGCGCACTTCGCGGCCAATCGCCCTGACCCCGTCGAGATCGGTGATCCCCGGCTTGTAGTGGGCCGGGTGGTTGATCCGCCACGTCGCGCAATGCGACCAGTACACGCGGATGCGATCGCGGATCTTGCCGCCGAGCAGTTCATAGACAGGCACGCCGAGCCCCTTCGCCTTGGCATCGAGCAGCGCGTTCTCGATCGCACCCATGGCGAGCGCGACGATGCCGCCGGAAGCCGGGCGGGTGGCGCTTTGGAGTTCGGCGTAGATGCGCTCGTGCGCGCCGACATCCTGGCCGATCACGCGCGCTGACAGCCGCTCGATGACCGTGCCCACGCCCGGCGCGCCGAACCCCTCGTCGAATTCGCTCCAGCCGGTAACGCCGCTATCCGTGGTCAGTTTGACGAAATGATAATTGCGCCAGCCTGCGTCGCAGGACAGCGTCTCGATGCTCCTGACTTTCATGGTTTTCTCCACAACAACAGAAAATATCACCACGAAGACACGAAGGACGCGAAGATTCACGAAGAAAGGCCAACCGGGACTTTGTGTTGCTCCGTGTACTTCGTGACTTGGTGGCGAGTTTCCGGATTCTACTGTGCGTCCGCCGCGCGACCGCAGAATTGATCGCTTAACGCCATGATTTCACAAAGCTGGTAGCCTTGCGCCCATGATTCCATTTTCGATTCTCGATCTTTCCCCCATCCCCAAAGGCGCCAGCGCGGCCGTGGCATTGCGCAACACGCTCGAACTCGCGCAGCACGCAGAAAGGCTGGGCTATAAGCGCTACTGGATTGCCGAACATCACAACATGCCCGGCATCGCCAGTGCCGCAACCTCGATAGTCATAGGCTATGTGGCCGGCGGCACCAGGACAATCCGCGTGGGCTCGGGCGGCATCATGCTGCCGAACCATTCGCCGCTGGTGGTCGCGGAACAGTTCGGCACGCTCGCATCGTTGTTTCCAGGCCGCATCGATCTCGGCCTGGGACGCGCGCCGGGCACCGACATGATGACGGCGCGTGCGCTGCGGCGCGATTTCGCGGACAGCGCCGAGCAGTTTCCGCAGGACGTGCAGGAACTTCAAAACTATTTCGCCGCTGCGCAGCCGGGACAGCACATTCGCGCAGTGCCCGGCGCCGGCTTGGAGGTGCCGATCTGGTTGCTGGGTTCGAGCCTTTTCAGCGCGCAACTCGCGGCCATCCTCGGCCTGCCGTTCGCTTTCGCATCGCATTTCGCGCCCGACCTGATGAGGCAGGCGCTCGAAATCTACCGCAGCCGCTTCGAACCTTCCACACAACTGGATCGGCCTTACGCCATGCTTGGCGCGAATGTACTGGCCGCCGATACCGATGCGCAAGCGCGGCGCCAGTTCACCTCGCAACAGCAATCCTTTATCAACCTCAGGCGCGGGTCACCGGGACAGGTGCCGCCGCCGATCGACGACATCGACACATACTGGTCTCCCGCCGAGAAGGCGATGGTCGAACGTTCGCTTGCAGTGTCGTTCGTAGGCTCGCCTGAGACAGTCCAGCGCGGTCTAGCGGCATTCATCGAATCCGCGCGGCCGGACGAACTGATGATCACCGCGCACATCCACGATCAGCCGGCGCGTCTGCGTTCGATTGAACTCGTTTCCAAGGCACGCGAGAATCTGACTTCGGCGGGGCGCGGACAGCAGAGTGCGCCGCGCGAAGTGGCGGCGAAATAAAAACGATGAAACTGTCCGAGTTTCTCGGCATCGAACTGCCGATCATCCAGGCGCCGATGGCGGGCGCGCAGGGCCATGCGCTCGCGGTGGCTGTTTCCAATGCCGGCGGTCTCGGCTCGATCGGCTGCGCCACGCTCGGCATCAATGCCATGCGAAGCGAACTCGCTGCGATCAAGGTGGGAACACATAAACCTTTCAACGTGAACTTCTTCTGCCACGTGCCGCCAGTGCCCAGCGCGGAGCGCGAATCGGCCTGGCGCGCAGCGCTTGCGCCTTATTACAAAAAATATGGCATCGATCCGGAGAACATTCCCGCCGGGCCGGGGCGCGCACCCTTCAGTGCCGAGGCTGCCGACGTGCTCGATGAAATCAGGCCCGCGGTGGTGAGCTTTCATTTCGGATTGCCGCCAAAAGAACTGCTGGCGCGGGCCAAACGCCTGGGCGCGAAAATACTGGCCTCGGCGACCACCGTGGACGAGGCGCTCTGGCTCGAAGCGCGCGGGGTGGATGCCATCGTTGCACAAGGCGTAGAGGCGGGCGGGCATCGCGGCATGTTCCTGTCGGATGATCTGACCACGCAGGTCGGAACGCTTGCGCTGCTGCCGCAGGTGTTGCGCGCGGTGAAGCTTCCGGTGATCGCGGCCGGCGGCATCGCCGATGCGAAGGGGGTGGCGGCAGCCATGGCGCTGGGCGCGGCCGGCGTGCAGGTCGGCACGGCTTATCTCTTATGCCCGGAAGCCACCATCAGCGCGCTGCATCGCGCAGCGCTGAAGAGCAAAACCGCGCGCCATACCGCACTGACGAACCTGTTCACGGGCCGGCCGGCGCGGGGAATCATGAATTACGTCATGAAAGAACTGGGCCCGATGAGCACGGCGGCACCGGCGTTTCCCCTGGCGACCGCGGCTATCGCGCCCCTGCGCGCCAAAGCCGAAACCGAAGGCTCCAGTGATTTCTCCCCGCTCTGGTCCGGTCAGAATGCCAGCGGCTGCAAGGAGATTCCCGCCGCGCAGCTCACGCTGGAACTGGCCGCAGGTCTTTAGCCTCCGATTTTGCGTACTGCTCAGGACGCCAGAGAGGGCTTACGTCCGATCCAGGGGCGCGCGGATTCGAGCTGTGCACCGAGGCGAAACAGCGTCGCCTCGTCGCCGTAGGGAGCGACAAGCTGCACGGCGAGCGGCAGCCCGCCCGGGCTCTGGCCGAGGGGAAGCACCAATCCGGGCTGCCCGGTGAGGTTGAACCAGACGGTGAACGGAGAGAACTCAAACACCCGCCGCCAGTATTCATCCACGTCGTTCATCATCATGTCGAGCCAGCCGAGTTTCACCGCGGGCGAAGCCAGTCCCGGCGTCAGCAGCACGTCCCATTCAGAGTGGAATTCCGCCATCTGCCGTCCGAGGCGATGCGCTGTTTGCGTGGCGCGAACGTAATCGGGAGCGCTGATTTTCTCGCCCATCTTCGCCGTCAGCCAGGTGATGCGCTCGACTTCATCTTCGCGCGCCGGTCGTCCGGCTGTCGGATGGCCGGCGAGATTCACCACGGTGTTGGCCGAAGCCAGCGTTAGAAAGGTCGGCACGATTGTGGCGGTGTCGACGTCGGGATTGCACTCCTGAACGTGATGGCCCAGGTCCGTGCAGAGCTGCACGGTTTCCGCAAGCAGGTGCAGGCATTCCGCATCGACCCTGGCGCCATTCGGCGCCTTTGCCGTCCAAGCAATCCGCAGCTTGCCCGGGTTGGCGCCGGCTTCACTGAGATAAGGCCCCGAAGGAGCCGGCGCCACATAAGGATCGCCGGGCCCGGCCCCCCGCGTCGCATCCAGAAGCGCGGCGGAATCACGCACGCTGAGACTCACCGCGTGTTCGGTCGAAACACCGCCCAGTCCTTCGCCGGCGAATGGAGCAAAGGTATTGCGGCTGCGGGTCGGCTTGAGGCCGACCAGTCCGCAGCACGCCGCGGGCGCGCGGATCGAGCCGAACCCGTCGGAGGCGTGCGCGATCGGCAGCATGCGTGCCGCGACGGCCGCGGCGGCGCCGCCGCTCGAGCCTCCCGAGATATGCGCCACGTTCCAGGGATTGCGTGTGGGACCGTAGAGTTGCGGCTCGCAGGTCAGCGAGAGACCGAGTTCACAGGTGTTGGTCCGCCCGAAGATGACGAGCCCCGCGCGCTTCAGACGCCTTACGTGCTCGCTGTCGGCGGAGGCGGGCGGGGTGTCGGCAAAGAACTTCGAGCCGCGCGTCATCCGCACGCCGGCAACCGCTGAGGTGAGATCCTTCATCAGGAAAGGCACGCCGCGGAACGGCCCGTCGGGAAGGCCGCCGGCTATTGCCTTTTTGCCGTAGTCGTAATGCTTACTTACGACGGCGTTGACTGCAGGATTGCGCGCCTCGACGCGCTCGATCGCCGCTTCGAGCAACTCGGAGGGCGTGACCTCCTTGCGCCGGACCAGTTCGGCGAGTCCGAGCGCATCGTATTCTTCATATTCCGCGAATCCGTTCATCCCCTCTCCCCGGTGCGCGGACACGTTACTGATGAAATCAGCCGCTTGCGGGCAGCGCACCTAAGCATCGCTTCCCGCCCCAACTCCAAACCCCATTCGCCGAGTCAGCGATGCCCTCCCCCGCAAGGGGAGAGGGAGAAAAATCAACAGCCCAAGAATTGCAACAGCGTAGCAAAAGGCGCAACGGTCATTTCGCGGCATCCCCACGGCGGGAATGAAGACAGAGGGGCGAAAGTCCGGACCGATCGCGACTTCGTATCTATTTCCGTGGCGCGGAAATTCCAGTGAGGGGGATAGCACGCGCGTGAGGGCCGTTTAGAGCAATCCGGGGATCAGTGTGCGATTTGAAGAAACCAGGTGAGCAAGCTGATCACTTGCTCCGGCTGCTCCTGCTGAACCCAGTGGCCGGCGCCGTCCACCAGATGACAGCCGAGCATTCGCGTCAACACGTCTTTTTGCATTTTCAAAATGTCGCCGCCGGGTCTCTGGTAGATGCCCCAGTCGCTCTTGCCGGCGATGAACATCGACGGCACGTCGATCGTGCGGCCGGAGAAGACCTGGAGTTCGGCCAGGTACCTGCTGTCGGTCGTGCACCGGTACCACTGCAGGCCGCCCTGGAATCCGTTCCTCTGATACTCGGCGGCATACACCGACAGTTCATCTTCGGGGAGCCATTTGTTCGCCGCGATCTCTGACGCAGACGGCATTTCCGGCGCAACCGTCCCGGCCATGTTCTGGTCGAGTTCCATGATGTAGTAGGTCGGCATTTTCGCCAGCTCGCCGGCGCTCCAGGACTCCAGCGGGAAAGGCCTGTTGTTCTTCCAGTCGGCGCTTTTGTAGTGATAGTAGGCGCGCAGGAAGGCGTGAACGCCCTGCGAACAATGCCACATGTCGTCGTTGGCTTCGCGAGTCGAGTAGTACCACTGATAGTGCTTGCGTGGACGGGGCAGCGCCGCCAGTTCGTCATGAATAGTTGCCGCTGAAGGACTTGCCGCAGCACCAGCACTATCGGTGTCGAACGGCAGCGCCGGCGGGCCCGGGAACGGCGCGCTCATCAAAACCACCGAGCGGAACACGTCGGGCCGTATCAGCGAGCACAAGGCCGCAACCGGCGAGCCGAAGTCATGCCCGATCACCGCTTTGACGCTGCGGTAGCCGAGCGCGAAGACCAGCGCCAGCGCATCCCTGACGAGGTTGAGCATGCGGAACGAACCGACGTCGCCGTTGTAATTGCCGTCCCAGCCTGTGGTGCGCCCGTAGCCGCGCTGGTCCGGCGCGACCACGTGAAAGCCCGCTTGAGCCAGCGGCAGCATCACCTTTCTCCAGCTATATGCAAGCTCCGGGAAGCCGTGGAGCAACAGTACGCAGGGCCGGTTTGCGACCTCGAAGCCGGCTTCCAGCACGTGCATCGTGAGGCCATTGACCTCGTTGACGAAACGGGCGCGTACGCCGGCAGGCAGAGCAGTCTTATCAAGTGGAGCCATCGTATTGTCCATATTCATCGGTGGTGACTTTCCGAAACGGGAGCGCGGACCTCCTCGACTCGTCAGCTTGCAGGAAAACTTGTCGAAGAAACGAGAATCCACCAAAACATCGCACCGAAGCGGGAATGTTCTGCGGATATTACCGGATCACTGAATCAGAACGATCGCCGATGGGTGGCCGTTTACAATCGAAGCGCGTACGGGTTGTCGGGTAAATCACCAGCCACATCCCGATTTCGAAGCCGTTCGCCAAGGGCCGCCATTTTATCCGGACGGCCACCCCCGGCTTCCCTCGGGTAGTGGCTTCTGGCTGCGCCGCTGTAAACTGCACGACGTTTCTCCAAAGAACCGGAACAACTATGCCACCCGAGAACGTCGAACCCAAGGATGCCTCCGAGGTGCCCTGGCAGCCGAGCCAGCGCTACCCGGATTCCGCAGTTCAGATTATCGACCAGAGTTTCGCCAGATACCGCCTCAATCTCGCGGCGGTGGAGCGGATCGCCCACGGCTTACGCTGGAGCGAGGGACCGGTGTGGTTCGGCGACGGGCGTTGCCTTTTGTGGAGCGACATTCCGAACAACCGGATCATGAAGTGGGAGGAGGAAACCGGCGCCGTGAGCATTTTTCGCCGGCCCTCCGGCTTCGCCAACGGCAACACGCGTGACCGGCAGGGCCGGCTCGTGACTTGCGAGCACGGGGGGCGGCGCGTGACGCGCACCGAGTACGACGGCACGATCTCCGTCATCGCCGACGCCTTCGAGGGCAAGCCGCTCAACTCACCCAACGACGTGGTCGTCAAGTCCGACGGCTCGATCTGGTTTACTGACCCGCCGTTTGGGCTGCTCGGCTACTACGAAGGCTACCTCGCAAAACAGGAGCTGCCGATGAACGTGTACCGGGTTGACGGCCAAAGCGGCGAGATAACCGTCGTCGAAGGCGAGGTTGCCCGGCCCAACGGACTGTGCTTTTCTCCGGACGAGACGACGCTTTATCTGGTCGAGTCGGGCACGACGCCGCGAAACGTGTACGCCTATGACGTTGTGGACGGCCGCAAGCTTTCCAAAAAGCGCAAGTTCATCGACGTGGGACCCGGCACGCCTGATGGGATGCGCTGCGACGTGGACGGCAATCTGTGGATGGGCTGGGGGATGGGAGATGCGGCGCTGGACGGCGTGAACATCTACAACCCGGATGGCAAACTGATCGGCCGCATCAATCTTCCCGAGCGTTGTGCCAATCTCTGTTTCGGCGGAACCCACCGCAACCGCCTGTTCATGGCGGCGGCCAAGAGCATCTACTCGCTCTACGTCAATACGCAGGG
>JANOGP010000045.1:0-2528 GCA_031406075.1 Betaproteobacteria bacterium | reverse complement strand
GCTGATCGCGGCGACACGCGCAGGGATCAAGTGCGTGGTGATACCGAACGTGCTGACCGTTGGTGGTGATTTTTCAGCGGCATACCAGGTGCTCACGGATATCCGCGAGGTGCTTGCCGTGTTGAGCGCTCGGGTATAATCGCGTTCGCCATGCACCTGATCCGCCCCTTCGCCGCCCTGCGCCCCGCGGCCGGCCGCGCCGCCGAGGTGATCGCCCCCCCTTACGACGTACTGTCCAGCGCGGAGGCGCGCGCGCGCGCCGCCGGCAAACCCTGGAGTTTCCTGCACATCTCGATGCCGGAAATCGACCTGCCGGAGGATGTCGACCATTACGCGCCGGAAGTCTATGCCAAAGCCCGCGAAAATCTGGATCGCATGCTGCAGGCAGGCGTCATCGTGCGCGATCCGGCGCCTTGCTATTACGTCTATCGCATAGTCATGGGTGCTCATACGCAGACGGGTCTGGTGGCAGCAGCCTCTGTTGCCGACTACGACACCAACCGCATCCGTAAACACGAGCACACGCAACCCCTGAAGGAAAACGACCGCGTGCGCCAGATCGACGCGTTGAACGCGCAGACTGGCCCGGTACTGGTCGCTTATCCGCAGGCGCCTGGAATTGACGGGATACTTGCGCGCTGTTCGTCCGGTGCGCCAGATGCTGATGCCACCGCCGACGATGGCATCCGCCATACGTTATGGGTGGTGCGCGACGCCGCGGCTCAGGCGGCATTGACGCAGGCTTTCGACGCCCTGCCAGCCCTCTACATCGCCGATGGCCACCACCGCTCGGCTGCGGCATCGCGCGTCGCAGCGGCGCGCCGCGCGGCAAATTCGCACCCCACTGGCGAAGAGGGCTACGAGTCTTTCCTGACAGTGATTTTCCCTCAACATCAGACTCAGATTCTGGCCTACAACCGGACCGTCGCCGACTTGAGCGGCATGGACGCCGGAGGTTTTCTTGGGCGAGTCGCGGAGAGATTCACCGTGACCCAAAGCGATACGCCCGTCAGTCCGGCCGGACCCGCCGTGTTCGGTCTCTATCTTCCCGGCCAGTGGTACCGCTTGGCGATCCTCCCTGCGTTCATTCCCAGGGACGACCCGGTGGCGCGCCTGGATGTAAATCTGCTGTCCGACAATCTGCTCGGCCCGGTGCTCGGCATCATGGATCTGCGCCGCGACAAACGCATCGAGTTCGTCGGCGGCATTCGCGGGCTTCCGGAACTCGAACAACGCGTCAACAGCGGAGGTATGGCTGCCGCGTTCTCGATGTACCCGACGCAAATGGCCGACCTGCTTGCCGTGGCCGAAGCCGGAAAGATCATGCCGACGAAGTCCACCTGGTTCGAGCCGAAGCTCGCGGACGGGCTGGTGTCGCACGTGCTGGATTAACCGTTTCGCCGGGTGGGTCGAGCGCAGCGATACCCATCAATGCGATTGGCGTAGCTGGCGAAGGGTTTCGTTCCTCAAGTCATTCTACAGGCTGCTGCTTTCCCTGGAATGTGTACTGATCTCAGTACAAAAACCGGCCTGAAGGGTTTGTAGAACGCCACTCTTGCAAAATGAATTTAAAGAAATGAAGCTGGAACCGTCCCTCCCGGGAAGCCGTCGCCACACACTCACTATGGACGCATGGCGTCAGGGACTGACGAATTCGAAACCGCCGGCTGCCCTGTTGGCCCGCTTGCGCATGGCTTGATCAAACGTTGCGAACTTGCGCTGTTGTCCCGCAGACGCGAGGTGCAGCGCGTCGGCGAAATCCAGCCCCGCTGCGAACCATTCGACCGCGCGGGCCACGTTCAATTCGTCTTCAGCCGTCAAGGCGGGCAGCCCGAGCAAGCCGCGTATTGCTTTCAGTATGGTCGGCCGGTCCAGACCATACGCCCCGCGCAACACCCACTCCAGTTCGAGCAACACCGTCTTCGCCACGAATACCGGTCCCGCCTCGATGAGCCGCCGCGCCCGGTTTGCCTGCGCGGGATCATCGTTCGTGATGAACCGCGCAAGGACGTTGGTGTCCACGGCTGTCATTTTTCTCTTTTCGCTTCCTTGAGGATGGCCGTTTCCATTTCCTTGAGCGTTTTGCGCGGCCCTCTATACCCGGCGCAGCCGAACACCTCCGCGACGGTTGTCGGCTTGAACCCCTTGAGAGGCAGCAGCAATACGCCCTCGCCCGCGGCCTCCACGGCGAACTGCAACCCGGGCTTCCATTTCTTTTCGGCGCGGATCGATTTAGGCAGTATGACCTGCCCCTTGCTCGACAGCTTGGTGGTTTCCACGGGCCTATGCTCCGTAAGACGAAAGTAAGACAGCTTACCCGTAGCCCGCGTAGGGCGCAATAACCGAAGGGCATTGCGCCGTATGCAGTTGGTTTTCGCAGCTTCCGTGTATTTCCGCGGCTGAGTGAGCGCATTCCTGTAAATCGGAAGATGCGCTTGGCGCGCCATCGAGCGCAATAATCCCGACAAACGCCAAGTTATTCCCATAGGCGACCGCTCCAGCCCAATCGAGCAGACCGCTGCTATTCG
>JANOGP010000031.1:0-18620 GCA_031406075.1 Betaproteobacteria bacterium | reverse complement strand
CCGATTCTCGTCGGGTTTTCAGCCGTGAATTAGCGGAACAGGACACTCTAGGCGCCGAGCTTCTTTTTTATGTGCTGGAGAAGTCCTGCGGCCGCATCCTCTGCCATGTCCAGCACCAGTTCGAATTCCTGGGCCCCGCCGGGGATCTGACCGCGGAGACACGCGTGAGGCCGGTGGTCGACACGCTATTGGCCGGTTGCACGGTCGCATCCCCGCAAGCTGGGCGGCTGTCGAGGCGGAGCAGGGGCCCCAACTTCAAGTTGGGGATGCGACCCGAGATCAGACGCAAAGGGATCGCCCGCCGCCCTTGATCACCTCCGAGGTCAGATCCCCGAACAGAAAACGTTCGGGGCCCCTCTTCCGCTCTGCGGCGATCCCTGCTCAACGTTCCACCGGCCCCCGCCACTGTCGAGGACTCGCGCCTTGCCTGACGCCGATTTCGCAGGTTTTCCGAACGATGATGGATCGCCGTCACAATAGACGTGAAGTCCGTCCTCAAAGATTCGCAAGTTATCCCACGAATCAGCGGAACAGGACACTAGCCGAGCTTCCGTGGTACCGCTGACGGCATTGGCCTGCCGTAGATTGACGATTATTCCTTGCGCGTTTCCACCTGCTGCAGCGGCTCATCTGGAATGACCGGCCCAGCGTCGGGCCGGCGCACCGGCCTGGCGGCGGGCCGGGGCATATCCTGTCGTTCTTCCTCGCGCATCCTGGCCGCTTTGTCGGCCTGCGTCTCGATCATCTCCATATCGGGCGGCAGCGCGATGGGCTCCATCTTCCAGGGTTGGGGAGCAGGCGCCGCCGTTACCGGTTCAGGTTGCCGCTCGTCGATATCCGCCTCCGGCGCGATGGGCTCGACATTCCAGGGCTGGCGAGCAGACGCCGCCGATACCTGTTCATTTTGCCGCTCGTCGGTGTCCGCCTCAGGCAGGTAATGTTCCTGCGGCAAAGGGGTCGGCGGCGGTTCGGCGGCAACCGGCTCATGCGTGAACATCACCGGCTCGAGAACAGCCGTGTGGACTTCAGGCGAGGATGCCGCCGGCGCAGGACGTTCGCGCTCGCGGGCTGGCCTGGCCATTTCGGAGGCCGCAGGCGCGTTCGCGGATTGATCGCTGCGCGGCTGCTGCGGACTGACACCGTCCGGACGCTCCGTCTGGCGGTCGCGCCGGCCGCGGCGCCGGCGGCTGCGGCCCTCTCCTTCGCGCGGCTGGCTTTCCGGCCGGTCTCCCGGTTGGCGTTGCTCGACCGCAGCCAGTCCTTGCACGGGCTCGGGACGCAGCGGACGCCGCTGGTGAGGCTGCTGGCGTTCCTGGGGCCTGCGTTCGGCATGCTCATGGCCACGGGAACGGTTCGGTTCGCGGTGGCTTTCCCCATCCTGGCGTGGCGGGCGATCGTCACGTTTTTCATCGGAACGACCCCGTCCGCGCCCTCGGCCCTCGCGCACATGGTCACGACGCTGCTGCGGGTCGCGCGGACGGACTTTGGTCGGCACAGGCTTGGCCTCCGGCTTGCGGGTAAGCCAGCCGAAGATCTTTTCCAGGATGGAATACTTGGGTTCTTCCCGGCGCATCGGGGCGGGTTGCGCGGGCGTAATTCCCTGCACTGCAGCCTGCGGTCGCTGCGGTTCCGGCTTTTGCACCGTCGCCACGGGCTCAGCGATTTCAATGGCCATGTTCGCCATCCGGTAACTCGGTTGCACTACTTCGCTTTGGTTGAGTTCGTCGTGACGCAGACGGGAGACGGAATAGTTGGGCGTCTGCAGGTTCACGTTCGGGATCAGCAAAACGTTGACCTTGAGCCGCGTTTCGATCGAGTGGAATTCGTTGCGCTTCTCGTTGAGCAGATAAGTTGCAACGTCCACCGGAACCTGCGCATGCAGTGCCGCGGTGTTCTCCTTCATCGCTTCTTCCTGGAGGATGCGCAGGATATGCAGCGCCGAGGATTCGATCGAGCGGATGTGGCCGGTGCCATGGCAGCGCGGACAGGCGATATGGCTGGTTTCGCCGAGCGAGGTCTGCAGCCGCTGGCGCGACAGTTCCAGCAGCCCGAAACGCGAGATCTTGCCAGTCTGCACGCGGGCGCGATCGTACTTCAGAGCGTCGCGCAACCGGTTCTCCACGTCGCGCTGGTTGCGGGCGGACTCCATGTCGATGAAGTCGATCACCACCAGCCCCCCAAGATCGCGCAGCCTGAGTTGCCGGGCGATTTCGTCCGCTGCTTCCAGGTTGGTGCGCAGGGCGGTTTCTTCGATGTCTGCGCCGCGCGTGGCGCGCGCGGAATTGACGTCTACCGAAACCAGCGCCTCGGTGTGGTCGATCACGACTGCGCCACCGGACGGCAGCGGCACCTGTCGCGAATAGGCTGTTTCGATCTGGTGCTCGATCTGGAATCGCGAGAACAGCGGTACGTCATCCTTGTACATCTTCACGCGACCGACGTTCTGCGGCATCACGTGGCCCATGAACTGGCGGGCCTGTTCGTAAATGCTGTCGGTGTCGATCAGAATCTCGCCGATCTCCTGATGGAAGTAGTCGCGGATCGCACGGATGACCAAGCTGCCTTCCTGGTAGATCAGGAAGGCGCCACCCTGTTGCTTGGCGGCGGTTTCGATCGCCCCCCACAATTGCATCAGGTAACTCAGGTCCCAGGTGAGCTCTTCGAGCGAGCGGCCGATCCCAGCTGTGCGGGCGATGATGCTCATGCCCGGCGCAACGTCCAATTGCGAGATGGTGTCGCGAAGTTCGTTTCGGTCTTCGCCCTCGACCCGGCGCGAAACGCCGCCGCCACGGGGATTGTTCGGCATCAGGACAAGGTAGCGACCGGCCAGGCTGATGAACGTGGTCAGCGCCGCGCCCTTGTTACCGCGCTCGTCCTTGTCCACCTGGACGATAAGTTCCTGGCCTTCGCGCAAGGCGTCCTGGATGCGGACGCGCGTGGGGTCAGCGTCGGGGTTCTGGAAGAAGGAACGGCTCACTTCCTTGAAAGGAAGAAAGCCATGACGATCGCTGCCGTACTCGACAAACGCCGCTTCGAGGCTGGGCTCGATGCGGGTGATGACACCTTTGTAAATATTGCTCTTGCGTTGTTCTTTTCCGGCAGTTTCGATATCCAAGTCGATGAGCTTCTGGCCATCGACGATCGCGACGCGCAGTTCTTCTGCGTGGGTCGCGTTAAACAGCATGCGCTTCATTTTTGTTCTCCCGCGCTCACATATACACGGGGAGGACAAACCTGGGGGGCGCCCCGGTTGTTGAGGGGCTCTAGCTTTCTGTCGTCGGGAAATTCATGGTTGGAGGAGGACGAAAGATTCTGGCCTGAGGTTTGTCACAACGCATCCTGCTTCACGCAGGACGGTGGAATCCACTATTGGTGTGCGAGCGCGTAACTCATCAATTATCATCGCTACTTTTTCGGGTGAGCGAAGTTAACCCCTCGTTGCAGGCGTGACTTGGCGGGAGATCAAGCCGCTGGTTTGCGGCTCACAAGGCTCAACCGCTTGGCCCTGACCTGCTTGCCTGTTTTCCTGTTTGCGGGAATAGTATAAGCAAAATGAATGCCTTGAGTAAAGGATCCGTAACTTGGCGGGAGGTGGACGAGTCGGCGCACGACCAGCGCATAGACAATTTTCTTCACAAGATCCTGAAAGGGGTACCAAAAAGCCACATTTATCGCATCGTTCGTGGTGGCGAAGTCCGGGTGAATGGCCGGCGGGTGGAGGTGGCTTACCGGCTGAAATCGGGGGACAAGGTCAGGCTCCCTCCGGTGCGTACCGCCCGGCCGGCGTCCATACCCGGAACCCGGACGATGAAAGTGGTTTTCACCGGCAAAGTGCTCCTTGAAGACGAGGACCTGCTGGTTGTCGACAAGCCGGGCGGCGTGGCAGTCCATGGCGGCAGCGGCATTTCCAGCGGCGTCATAGAACAAATGCGTCAGGCGCGGTCGGGAATCCGCTTTCTGGAGCTTGTACACCGCCTGGATCGCGACACCTCGGGGGTGCTGGTGCTGGCCAAGAAGCGCGCCGCCCTGACCGACTTGCATGCGCAGTTGCGCGACGGGGCGGTGAAGAAACACTACGTGGCGCTGGTGCTGGGCGAGTGGAAGGATTCCAAGCGTAATGTCAAACTGGCGTTGCATAAATATGTGTCCGCTTCCGGCGAGCGCCGTGTTGTGGTCGACAAGGACGGCACACAGGCGCATACGGTGTTGCGTCTGGCGCGGAATTTCGGAGGATTCAGCCTGCTCGACGCCGAACTCAAGACCGGCCGCACCCATCAGATTCGCGTGCACCTGGCGCACCTGGGCTTCCCGATTGCCGGCGACGACAAGTATGGGGATTTCGACGCCAACAAACGGCTGGCGAAGCAGGGCCTGAAGCGCATGTTCCTGCACGCCGCCAGCCTCGAATTCTGCCACCCTCGCAGTGGCGAGACGGTGCGGGTGCAAGCCCCGCTCGCACCCGAGCTGGACAGCTTCCTGCGCTCCCTCAAGGCCGCCGGGCGTTAAATTTTGATGCCGGGACGCTTCGAACTGCTGGTTTTCGATTGGGACGGTACGCTGGCGGACTCCGCAGGGCATATCGTCGCGTCGCTGCAGGCCGCATTTCGCGACCTCGATCTTCCGGTGCCGGTCCCTCAGGCGGCGCGCCACGTGATCGGGCTCGGGCTGCAGGACGCGCTGGCATACCTCAATCCAGGACTGGAAAGCAGTCGCTACCCCGAAGTCGCGGACCGCTATAGCGCCCACTTTCTGGCTGGCCACGAGGACATCGAACTGTTTCCGATGGTCGAAGACGGCGTACCCGCACTTAATCGCGACGGCTACCTGCTGGCGGTGGCCACCGGCAAAAGCCGTCGCGGGCTGGATCGCGCATTGAACGCTACGACGCTCGGCGCACATTTTCACGCGTCCCGGTGTGGCGACGAAGGTTTCCCCAAGCCGCATCCTGACATGCTGGAAACGCTGATGCGGCTGCTGGGAGTGTCGCGGGAGCGCACGCTTATGATCGGAGACACCACGCATGATCTGCAAATGGCCGCCAACGCCGGAGTGCCTGCGGTTGGACTGAGCTATGGTGCGCACCCACGCGAGGAACTCGAGCGCCTGGCACCGCTGGCATGTCTTGCCAGTTTTGCCGAGTTGATGCAATGGCTGAAACAAGACGCCTGATCTGCGCGGCCGGCGACCTGGCTGAGCGCGGCAGGGGCGTGCGCTTTACGGTGGACACTGCCCGCGGACCGGCGGCGGCTTTCGCCGTTCGCTACCGGGGCCGGGTACACGGCTATGTGAATCGCTGCGCCCATGTCTGGGTCGAACTCGACTGGCAGCCAGGTGAGTTCTTCGACTTGTCCGGTCTATACTTGGTGTGCTCGACGCACGGCGCCGCGTATCTTCCGGATACGGGCTACTGCGTGAGCGGTCCGTGCAAAGGCCAGAATCTGACGAAACTGCCGATCGAGGAGCAGGACGGACAGGTTTACCTGTTCTCAAACGAGGAAATGCTTCATGGCTGAAAACGATCCTGGCGGTTCCACCGGTCACTGGGAGCGCGCGATCATTGAAAAACTTGCGCGGGCTGCGCTTGACGAGCAGCGCAGGTCCCGATACTGGGGCATCTTTTTCAAGTCGCTTACCTTCCTTTATCTTTTCGTTTTGATGTTCGCCGCATTCGGTTGGCTGGGCGGACGCGAGGCGGCACTGTCCGGCAACCATACGGCACTGGTGGAGTTGAACGGCGTTATTGCCGCGGATGAGCACGCTAACGCGGACAACATCAATCACGGTCTCCAGGACGCCTTCGGGGACAAGAGTACCAAGGGCGTGATCCTGCGCATCAACAGCCCGGGCGGCAGCCCGGTCCACGCTGCCACGATCAACAATGAAATCGGCCGGCTGCGCGAGAAATACCCGAACATTCCGATATACGCGGTAATCGAGGACATCTGTGCCTCGGGGGGCTACTACGTTGCCGTTGCCGCCGATCGGATCTACGTCGACAAGGCGAGCATCGTCGGGTCAATCGGCGTACTGATGGACGGGTTTGGATTTACCGGCACGATGGAAAAATTCGGCGTCGAACGCAGGCTGCTCACTGCCGGAGAGAACAAGGGATTTCTCGATCCGTTTTCGCCGCTCGATCTTGCGCAGCGCGAATACGCGAAGCGCATGTTGGGGGAGATTCATCAGCAGTTCGTCGAAGTGGTCCGAAAGGGGCGCGGCAAGCGACTGAAGGAAGTGCCGGACATTTTTTCCGGCCTGGTGTGGACTGGCCAAAAAAGCATCGAACTGGGCCTGGCCGATGCCCTGGGCAGCGTCGATTTCGTTGCTCGTGAAGTCATCCAGGCCGAAAGAATTGTCGACTTTACTCCACGCGAGAATCTGGTTGAACGCTTCGCCAAGCGCTTTGGCGCCTCGCTAGGCGAGGCACTAGTGCGTGCCGCCGGAGCGTTTTCCCCGGTGCGCTGAAACTTTCCCCTCTGCCAGAAGCAGGAACACGGTTGGCCTGCGGTCCAGGCTCGGCGGTGCATTTTTCCATTGCGCGATGGTTCGCGTCGACACTTGCTCGGTTGCGCCGGTCAGGTCGGTTGCCAGTGACAGCTTCGTATCCGCGGCGCAGGTGCCCAGCAGTGCAGCGAACAGCTGATCGTTGCGGTAAGGCGCCTCGATGAAAATTTCGGTTTGACCCTGGTGCCGTGATCTTTCCTCCAGTTCGCGGATGCCGCGCTCACGCTCAGGGGAGCGGGCCGGCAGGTAGCCATTGAACGCAAAGCGCTGACCATTGAGCCCGGAGGCCATCAATGCCAGTACTATGGAGGAGGGACCCACCATCGGGATCACTCGCGCGCCTATCCGGTGCGCTTCGGCGACAAGGGCGGCACCTGGATCGGCAATCGCCGGACAGCCCGCTTCCGAGAGCAGCCCCAGATCGACTCCTGCTTCCAGTTTGCGCACGAATCTCTGCACATCTTCGATTCCGGAATGCTCATCCAGCACTTCGAGCGCCAGTTCCGGCAACGGCAGATTCAATGCTTTCAGGAACTGCCGGGCTGACTTCGGATGCTCCACCACAAAAAAGCGCAAAGCCTGAATCGCGGTTCTGAGTTGTGCTCCGATCCAGTCCCCGGTGTTCCCTGGAACCAGATCAACCGGAATCAGATAAAGCCGGCCTTTTCCCATTATTTACATCAAGAATATAAAATAACGCATTGTTATGGAATATATAATCTTTCTTCCCTGAGCATGCCTAAGAGGGCGATGAGAGGCAGACCAATGAGCGCGGTCGGATCGCCGGACTCGATGCTTTCGACCAGTGATATACCCAAGCCTTCTGCCTTGGCGCTGCCGGCACAGTCGTACGCAGGCTCGCGTTGGAGGTAACGTTCGATTTCCGCGTCGTCGAGGCGGCGGAATTTTACGCTTGTGGGAACCAGCCGCGACTGTATCCGGCCGCTGCGGGTGTTAAGCAGCGCCACCGCGGAATGAAAGGTCACGGACCTGCCGCTGACATGCCGCAGTTGCTCAACGGCCACTGCGTGCGTAATAGACTTGTCGAGACGCACGCCGTCGCAAATTGCAACCTGATCGGATCCGATGATGAGCGCGCCCGGGAATCGGGCGCGCACTGCCTGGGCTTTGGCAAGCGCGAGCCGATGCGCGGTGTCGGTAGCCTGTTCGCCGTTCAGCGGTGATTCATCCACTTCCGGCGCGGCGGTTTCGAAGGCGATGCCGAGCCTCGAAAGCAAGTCTTTGCGATAGCGCGAGGTCGACGCGAGAATCAACTGCAGATTACTGTTTGTTGAAGACATTTTGTTTTGACAGGGTAGTTCAAAACCAATATTATGCGCGGCTTATGTTTGACCGGGCTGTCGTCGATAGCGTTGCGTTTGCGCGTGAATCCGGTGAGTTGCGCGCAACGGTGGCAATCGCGGCGCTTGCGCGTTTGCACGATGCGTTGTTTGATCAGTCCGGTGTAATCGCGTATGAGCTGGCAGGCCATGTCGACCGGGAGGGCATACCCTCGTTGCGGCTTATGCTTGGCGGCGATCTGGTGCTTCGCTGCCAGCGTTGCCTCGGGCCGGTTCGCTTCCGATTCGATGCGGTGCGCAACTTCGTGTTGATTCCCGCGGGCCAGGCATTGAGCGATCCCGCCGATGAGGCGGAGGACACGGAATCGTTGCACGCGGACCCGAATCTCGACGTCACCACACTGGTCGAAGACGAGGTCATTTTAGGGCTGCCAATGGTGGCAGGCCACGAGGAGGGCGCCTGCGTGGTGGCGTCGCCGAAAGCGCAAGCAGATGAGCGGGAATCGCCATTTAACGCATTGGCGGTCCTCAAGCGGTCGTAAAAAAGGTTCAATTGAAGGAGTCATCCTATGGCAGTCCAACAGAACAAAAAGTCGCCCTCGAAACGCGGCATGCATCGTTCCCACGATTTTCTGACCAACCCGCCGCTCGCCGTCGAGCCCACGACGGGCGAAGTGCATCTGCGTCATCACATCAGCCCCAACGGATACTACCGCGGCAAGAAAGTCGTCAAAACCAAAGGCGACTGAGCAACACCGTCGTTTGGCTGCGAAGCCACGCAGCTGAAACGAATGAGCCGAACGCCCGCATTTACCCGCCGCAGCGCGTGCGACAACCGCCCGAGCGCGTATCCGGCATTTTCCGGGTGCGGAACGCTCTCCGGCGCAATGCATAATCCATGGCGATCACGATAGCGCTTGACTGCATGGGTGGCGACCACGGCGCAAGCATTACCGTGCCTGCAGCCCTCGATTTTATCGACGGCGTCGAGGACGCGCAGGTCGTCCTAGTAGGAATTCCGGTAGCAATCGAATCCGAGCTGAAGCGCCGCCGCGCAAAGGCAGGTGGCCGCATTCGCATCGAAGCTGCGACCGAAGTAGTGGCAATGGATGAAGCGCCGGCCTCGGCGCTGCGAGGGAAACGCGATTCTTCGATGCGACTCGCGATTGACCTGGTCAAGAGCGAACAGGCGGATGCCTGCGTCAGCGCCGGCAACACCGGAGCGCTTATGGCAATGTCGCGATTCGTGCTCAAGATGCTTCCCGGGATCGAGCGTCCGGCCATCGCCTCGTTCCTTCCAACCCAGCGTGGCCGCACATGCGTGCTCGATCTCGGCGCTAACGTGGACTGCACCGCGGAACATCTGTTGCAGTTCGGCGTGATGGGCTCATCGCTGGTGAGCGCGGTGGAACACATCGAGCGCCCGACTGTGGGCTTGCTAAACATCGGTGAAGAGGAGATCAAGGGAAACGAAGTGGTCAAGCAAGCCGCTGAATTAATGCGCGACAGCAGCCTCAATTTCTACGGCAACATCGAAGGTACGGACATCTACAAGGGCACCACCGACGTGATCGTATGCGATGGCTTTGTCGGCAACGTCGCGCTCAAGACATCGGAGGGACTCGCGCAAATGCTGGCAATGTACTTGCGTCAGGAGTTCGGCCGCAATCTGTTCACCAAGCTCTCGGGCGTAATGGCATTGCCGGCGATCAATGCCTTCCGCCGCCGCGTCGATCCTCGTGCATACAATGGCGCCAGCCTGCTTGGACTAAAAGGCATCGTGGTCAAGAGCCATGGCTCGGCGGACAGTTTCGGTTTCCGGGTCGCGATCCAGCGGGCCTACGAGGAGGCGCATAATGACATGCTCCACGGCATCAGCGAGCGCATGGCCACAATTCATCAAAGGGTGGCGTGATGCATTCCCGGATCATCGGCACCGGCAGCTATCTTCCCGAGAAAGTCCTCACCAACGCCGACCTGGAAAAGATCGTCGACACGTCCGACGAATGGATCCGCAGCCGGACCGGCATTCGCAGCCGGCATATTGCGGCGGAAGGTGAACTGACCAGCGATCTGGCGCTGCCGGCAGCGCAAAAGGCAATGCAGTCCGCACGTGTTGCGGCGGGCGACATCGACATGATCATCGTCGCCACCACCACGCCGGACATGATTTTTCCGAGCACAGCGTGCATCCTTCAGTCCAGGCTCGGCATTGCCGGCTGCCCGGCGTTCGACCTCCAGGCGGTGTGCAGTGGCTTCGTCTATGCGCTGGCTACGGCAGATCTTTTCATCCGTGCCGGCCAGGCAAAGAAAGTGCTGGTGGTCGGCGCTGAAGTCTATTCCCGCATTCTCGACTGGAACGACCGCGGCACTTGCGTGCTGTTCGGCGACGGAGCGGGTGCGGTCGTGCTCGCGGCAAGCGACACGCCCGGGATTCTGGCCACACGGCTGCACGCCGATGGCAGCCACAAGGACCATCTGTCGGTTCCGGGCAGCGTATCCGGCGGCAAGGTGTGGGGCAGGCCGTTCGTCCACATGGATGGGGGCCCGGTTTTCAGGTTTGCCGTGAGAGTTTTCGAGGAAGTCGCGCACGAGGTGCTGGATCAGGCGGGACTCAACGTGTCGGACCTGGACTGGTTCGTGCCGCACCAGGCCAACATCCGCATCATGGAAGCGACCGCGAGAAAGCTCGGTCTGGCCGTCGAGAAAGTCATTGCCACGGTAGATCACCATGGCAATACTTCGGCGGCCTCGATTCCGTTGGCTCTCGACGAAGCGGTGCGCGACGGGCGAATCCGCCCCGGGCAGACGCTGCTGCTGGAGGGCGTGGGCGGAGGATTCACCTGGGGCGCGGTGCTGCTGCGCTGGTGATTGCTTCGAGATGAATATTGCATTTGTATTTCCGGGGCAGGGCTCGCAGTCGGTCGGCATGATGCAGTCCTTCGGAGAACTGCCGGGTGTGCGCGAAACGTTTGCGCAGGCTTCCGAACTGCTGGGCCAGGATCTGTGGAAGCTTGTTGCCGAGGGTCCCGCGGATGAACTCAATCTGACCGCCAATACGCAGCCGGTGATGCTGGCGGCGGGCGTGGCGCTGCATCGCGCTTGGCAGGCGCGGCAAGGACCTGCGCCGGCGATCATGGCGGGACACAGTCTCGGCGAATATACGGCCCTGGTGGGAAGCGGCGCGCTGGATTTTGCCGATGCGGTGCCGCTGGTGCGGTTTCGCGCCCGTGCGATGCAGGAAGCCGTGCCGGGCGGTGTTGGCGCAATCGCGGCGATTCTGGGACTCGATGATGATACGGTGCGCGCGGCATGCGCGGAAGCGAGCAGCGCAAGCGAAGTGGTGGAGACCGCGAATTTCAATTCGCCCGCGCAGGTGGTCATAGCCGGCAACAAGGCCGCTGTCGAACGGGGAATGGAAATTGCGAAAGCCAGGGGTGCGAAGCGCGCGATGCTCCTGCCTATGAGCGTGCCGTCGCATTGCAGTCTCATGCGGCCAGCCGCCGAGCGCCTGCAGGAACAACTTGGCTCCGCGTCCCTCAGGCACGGCACGGTCCCGGTGCTGCACAATGCCGATGTCAGGAGCGCCGAATCGGCCGTCGCTATCAAGGACGCGCTGGTGCGCCAGCTGGTTCAGCCTGTGCGCTGGGTGGAGACGGTGCGGATGATGGTGTCGAGCGGCGTTACCCATATCGTCGAATGCGGACCTGGCAAGGTGTTGGCCGGACTGAACAAGCGCATCGCGCCTGACACGAAGATACTTTCGTTCAGCGACGTCGCGGCATTCGGCCAGGCTTTGTCCGCGCTGAAATAGGCCTGCAATGGATCTACAGGAGAGGCATTGATGCTCGCAGGAAAAGTCGCGTTGGTGACCGGCGCCAGCCGGGGAATCGGGCAGGCAACCGCGGTCGCACTCGGCAAGGCCGGCGCGACGGTGGTGGGTACCGCAACCAGCGACGCGGGCGCCGCGGCAATCTCGGCCTATCTTGCCGGCGAAGGCTTGAAGGGCGCCGGATTCAAGCTCAATGTCACCGATCCCGCAGCCATGGAACAGGTGCTTGACAACGTCGAGTCACAACATGGTCCGGTCGCAATCCTCGTGAACAACGCCGGAATTACCCGCGACAACCTGCTGCTGCGAATGAAGGACAGCGAGTGGGACGAGATCATCGACACCAATCTGAAGTCGGTGTTTCGCTTGAGCAAGCTGGTGATCCGCCCCATGATGAAAGCGCGATCCGGCCGCATCATCAACATTACCTCGGTGGTGGGCTCCATCGGCAACCCGGGGCAGGTGAATTACGCCGCAGCCAAGGCCGGGATCGTCGGATTCAGCAAGTCGCTTGCCCGCGAAGTGGGCAGCCGCAACATCACTGTAAACTGCGTGGCGCCCGGTTTCATTGACACCGACATGACGCGCGGATTGCCGGAGGAAAGCAGGACAGCGCTGCTGGCGCACGTGCCGCTGGCTCGATTCGGGCTGCCGCAGGAAGTGGCGGCGGCGGTCCTGTTTCTCGCGTCCGAGGGCGCCGCCTACGTCACAGGAAGTACCCTGCATGTCAATGGTGGCATGTACATGGATTGACTCCGGAAGCCTTGCAATTTTGGTAGACTAACGCGTGTTTTTTTGCCGTTGCGGTTGCCCTCCAGGGCGGACGGCAGGCAGACACGTAACTGCATCTTCAAGAAAAGGGAAGGGACATAAATGGAATCCGTAGAACAGCGCGTGAAAAAAATCGTTGCCGAGCAGCTGGGCGTGAACGAGGCGGACGTGAAGAATGAATCGACGTTCGTCGACGACCTCGGAGCCGATTCCCTCGACACCGTCGAACTGGTGATGGCGCTTGAAGAAGAGTTCGAGTGCGAAATCCCCGACGAAGAGGCGGAAAAGATCACTTCCGTTCAGCAGGCAATTGATTACATCAAGGCGCACCTCAACTAATCACGCCTTCATTTCTCTTTTTCTGGAGTCACGTTGTCTAGGCGCCGAGTCGTAGTCACCGGCCTGGGGGCCCTTTGCCCGGTCGGCAACAGCGTCAAGGAGGCTTGGGCCAACATCCAGGCGGGTAAGTCCGGGATCACCCGGATCACCCGTTTTGACGCCAGTCCTTTTGCATCCCAGATCGCCGGCGAGGTAAAGAATTTCGACGTCGGCCAGGTGTTGACGCCGAAAGAAGCGCGGCGCGTGGATGCTTTCATCCATTTTGGCATTGCCGCGGCCGTGGAGGCGATCCGCGACGCCGGGCTCGAGGCCCATCCGAAGAATGCCGAGCGCATCGGTCTGAATATCGGTTCCGGAATCGGAGGCCTGTCGATGATCGAGGAAACACATCGAGCCATGATGGAGGGCGGCGCGCGCAAGATTTCCCCGTTCTTCATCCCAGGCGCGATCATCAACATGACCTCGGGAAATCTTTCGATCATGTACGGTTTCAAGGGGCCGTGCCTGGCGATGGTCACCGCGTGCACGACCGCGAATCATTGCCTGGGCGACTCGGCGCGACTGATCGAGTACGGAGACGCCGATATCATGGTTGCCGGCGGGTCCGAGGCGGCGATTTGTTCGCTTGGTGTCGGAGGGTTCTCCGCGGCGCGCGCGCTCAGTTCGCGTAACGATGATCCGGCGACGGCGAGCCGTCCCTGGGACAAGGATCGTGACGGCTTCGTGCTGGGTGAGGGCGCCGGTGTGCTGGTGCTGGAGGAACTGGAACACGCCAGGGCGCGTGGCGTCAGGATCTACTGCGAGCTTGCGGGTTATGGCGTGAGCGCCGATGCGCACCACATCACCGCACCTTGCGAGGATGGCGAAGGGGCCGCGCGCGGCATGCACAATGCAATGCGCAATGCCGGAATCAATCCGGGCCAGGTGGATTACATCAATGCGCACGGCACCTCGACGCAGCTGGGCGACCTGGCCGAGACCATTGCGGTGAAACGCTGCTTCGGCGAGCACGCCAAGCGTCTCGCGATCAGTTCGACAAAGTCGGCGACGGGACACCTGCTCGGCGCCGCCGGCGGGGTGGAAGCGATTTTCTCGGTGCTGGCGATCCGGGACCAGGTCGCTCCGCCGACCATCAACCTGTTCAATCAAGACCCCAAGTGCGACCTCGATTATGTGCCGAACACTGCACGATCGATGAAAATCAAGGTTGCCATGTCGAATTCTTTCGGATTCGGCGGTACCAACGGCACGCTGATTTTCCGCGCCGTCTGAGCACCGCCGGACGCGTCCCCCAGCAGTTCCGGGCCTCCTGGAGATGGCGAATATTCCGTTGAGGTGACCACCCCCAGCATGGCAAAGCGCAAGAACCTTTTTCTGCCCCAACCCAAGTGGACGTTCATGCGCTTGTTGCGCACGCTGATGCTTTTCGGCGTTGTTACGGCGATCAGCGCGACTTGCTGGCTCGGTTATTTCGCGCTGACGCCTGCCGAAGTGACGCCGCAGGCGCGTCATTTCACCGTGGACTACGGCAGCAGCCTGCGCAGCGTGGCGGAGAAGTTCGAGAAGTCGGGGCTGATATCCGACCGGTGGAGCTTTCTGGTGCTCGCGCGCCTGTACGGAAATTCAGGCGATATCAAAGCGGGCAGCTATGCTGTCGGCGCCATGATCACCCCGCATCAGCTGCTCGACAAGATCGTCAGTGGTGATTTTGCCCAATCGGAACTGCGATTGATCGAAGGCTGGACCTTGCGACAAATCCGCAAGGCGCTCGATCAACACCCATCCGTGAAGCACGATACCGCAGGACTGTCCGAATCGCAGATCATGGAACGCCTCGGACTCGAGGAAAAATCTCCAGAGGGATTGTTTTTCCCGGATACGTATCACTTCGCCGCCGGTACCAGCGACCTGACAATTCTCAGGCAGGCGTACGTGAGGATGCGAACGAAGCTCGCAGCCCTTTGGGAGCAACGGACCAAGGGACTTCCGGTTACCAGCGCATACGAAGCGCTCATTCTGGCTTCAATCGTCGAAAAGGAAACCGGGCGGGCCGACGAACGTGAATTGATTGCGGCCGTATTTGTCAATCGCTTGAAACGGGGGATGCGCCTGCAGACCGATCCTTCGGTGATCTATGGACTGGGCGCGTCATTCGACGGGAACCTGCGCCGCCGCGATCTCGAGACGGACCAGAGCTACAACACCTATACCCGCAATGGGCTTCCGCCGACCCCGATCGCGATGCCAGGTCAAGCTGCCATCCGGGCCGCGTTGAACCCCGCCAACAGTCCTGTGCTCTATTTTGTTGCCCGTGGCGATGGCAGCCATGAATTCTCCTCGACCTTGGCAGAGCACAACCGGGCCGTGAACAAGTACCAGCGATCGCGTTGATGGGCGGCAAGTTTATTACTTTCGAAGGCATCGACGGGGCAGGGAAGAGCACGCACCTCGCCTGGGCCACTGAATTCCTGCGTGGGCGCGGCGTCGGCTTGATCGTGACCCGCGAACCCGGGGGCACCATTCTCGGTGAACAACTGCGCCAGATATTGCTTGCCGGCGATCATCGCATCCATCCTGAAACGGAGACGCTGATGATGTTTACCGCCAGGCGCCAGCACCTGGAAGAAGTGATTCGCCCGGCGTTGCAGCGCGGCGACTGGGTGCTGTGCGATCGCTTTACCGATGCCAGCTTTGCCTATCAGGGCGGCGGACGGGGCGTCGCGAAGGACAAACTGGAAGCACTTGAACACTGGGTTCACCCGGATCTGCAGCCGGACCTGACGCTGCTTTTCGATGTCAGCGTCGTACTCGGACGAAACCGGGTAGCTCGAATCAAGTCACCGGACCGGTTCGAGCGTGAAGACGTGGATTTTTTCAGCAGGGTGCGCAACGCCTACCTTGAGCGCTTGCAACAGTGGCCCAACCGCGTGGTCAGGATCGATGGCAGCAAGCCCATAGCGGATATCCAGCGAGAAATTGAACATCGGTTCCTGGCCATATGGAAAAAATAGACTTTCCGTGGGTGAAGCCTGCGCTCGAAAGATTGCCGGCAACCATCCCGGCGATGCCGCATGCGCTTATGCTCAGCGGCCAGGCGGGTCTCGGGAAGCTGACAACCGCGCTGTTTCTGGCCAAGGCCCTGCTCTGCGAATCGGCGCGCGCAGGGTTGGGGGCCTGCGAAAAATGTCCTTCCTGTCATTTGTATGATGCCGGCAATCATCCCGACTTGCGCACGATCGAAGTAGGGAAGGAAGACGCGCAGGCCGCCGAATCATCGGAGGACGGATCGGCAACGCCGGTAAAGAAACCGAGTCGCCAGATTCCTGTGGACGCGATCCGTGCTTTGGCCGATTTCGTCGCCATTACTGCGCATCGCGGAGGCGCCAAGGTCATCGTCATCGCACCTGCGGAGGCGATGCATCCGAGCGCGGCCAATGCGTTGCTCAAGATGCTCGAGGAACCGCCGGGCAGCGCGACTTATTTCGTGTTGGTCAGTCACCGGCCCGACCGCGTACTGCCGACCATACGCAGCCGCTGTTTCCAGGTGCCGTTTGGCGTGCCGGCACCCGATGCCGCGCTGGACTGGTTGAAGGGGCAGGGGATAGACGAAGCCCGGCTGGTTTTGGCACAGGGGGGCTATGCTCCGCTGACGGCTATGGAGAGGGCTGCGGACGTGGAGTTCTGGAATCTGCGCAAGGCGCTGCTTGACGAGCTGGCCCGTCCCGGATTCGACCCTTTGGTCGCTGCGGATCACGCCCAACCAATCGACGGGCCGGTGGTAGCCAGAGTGCTGTCACAGTGGGCTTACGATCTGGTCTCGCTCAAATGTGGAGGAGCGATCCGATACCACCCCGATTACGCTGCAGCCTTGGAACCGTTGGCGCAAAAACTGCCGGCGCAGGCACTCATGCTCTGGTACGACTCGATACTACAATACGGGCGCGCGGCCGAGCATCCGTTGAACAAGCGACTGGCCATGGAAAGTCTGCTGTCTGGTTATCCGGGCGCTTGATTACGGAAGCACAAAGCGGCCTGGATAACGATCGTCCGCGGAATGCCCGCGCCGGCGCGTTCTCGCTGAATATTTGCGAGAAGTCGATCCTCTAATCGGATTGACGGGGGATACCAACAGGATTCCGGTAGCGCGCAAGATGGTCTGTACCCCGACGGGATCCCAGGGCAACAAGGCGCAGGGCATTGGCGCGCAGTTCGGCACCGACGGCGGCGGCTCGGCCCGCAACCAGATCGAGGTGCTGCCGGACGGTCAATTGAGGGTCAGCCGCCGGACCCACACGATATGAGAAAGAAGATGAAATAATGAATTCATCCAATTCACATGAAATGAAACGTGTTCATAGATTCCCACTGCCATATCAATTTTCCCGAACTCGCGGCCGACCTACCCGGTGTGGTCGCGGCGATGCAGTCGAACGCGGTGACCCACGCGTTGTGCGTTTCGGTCAACATCGAAACGCTTCCACAGGTATTGTCCATCGCCGAGCGCTTTCCGAATGTCTTTGCCTCGGTCGGGGTGCATCCGGACGATCAGGGCGGCGAGGAGCCCGACATCGGTCGCTTGCTCGCATTGGCCATGCACCCTCGGGTCGTTGCAATCGGTGAGACAGGACTCGACTATTACCGGCTGCAAGGCGATCTGGAATGGCAGCGGGAACGTTTCCGCCGTCATATCCGGGCATCCCGTGAATCGGGAAAACCGCTCATCATCCATACGCGGGAAGCGGCCGCAGACACACTCCGGATCATGAGGGAAGAAAGCGCCGCCGAATGCGGTGGCGTCATGCACTGCTTCACTGAAACCCAGGCTGTTGCGGACGCGGCGATGGCGATGAACTTCCTCATATCCTTCTCCGGCATCGTGACATTCAAGAACGCTCACGCGCTCAAGGCGGTGGCGCGCGAAGTGCCGCTGGACCATATGCTGATCGAAACCGATTCGCCATATCTGGCTCCGGTTCCTTACCGAGGCAGGAACAACCAACCCGCGTACGTTCGCTTCGTCGCAGAGGAAGTAGCGCGCCTTAAGGGGGTTTCAGTCGAAGCCGTGGCCACCGCAACCACCGCCAATTTCTTCCGTTTGTTCAGGAACGCCGCCTAAATTCCTGTTTTTTTTCGACCAGCCATTGGCTGCGCGGTCGCCGGGAATGCCACCGCGGCACACAAGCCGGCTGAATCGTGGAAGAATCGTGCGGCAACCGCCTTTTCTAAATAGATAGGGGTAGACGCCATGGATGTTATGGACTGGGCGAACCAGGCTTGGCTTCACGTTGCGTGGCTGTTTACAAGGGGTGGCTTTTGCTTCAACAACGTGGATGCATTCGATGAGTGCCGGCCATTCTGGGCGACTTTGATGTTCGCCCTTATCGGCATCGGTGTGTTGGTCCTGCTGGTTCTGGGCAAACATTTTCTTGCCGGGTATTTGAAGTACCGGCAAGTGTTGAAACGGCGCGAAGCCGAACTCGAAGTCGCTCCCGACGCGGTCATGGAGCAGGCGAAATGGAGCGGCGAGAAGGCCTTCGATACGGGACTGAGCGAGGCCGAGATTGCACGGAGGATATTGGCCGAGAAGGACCGCATCAAGGCAGCAGCATCTGCGTTGAAAGAACATGGCAAGGGAGATCCGAATCTGGGAATAGATACCTTGCACCGGTAAGCGAAAACGCGAGGCCAGTTCAGGAATGGTCGGGACCCCCTAATCCAATCCTACCAGGACCTCCGAACAACCTTTGGAATTGCGCATAATGTATATTATGTCAAATTATCTATGACGCCTTCAGCGTCGTGATTCTGCTTGTCCGGCATAACCTTATGCCCCGCCCCCGCTACCAAATGACCTGACAAATCCTTAGCATCGA
>JANOGP010000002.1:0-13248 GCA_031406075.1 Betaproteobacteria bacterium | reverse complement strand
AGCATACGCGCTCGTCACCGTGGTTCGGGCGGTCGCTCCCACATCGGCCTACCTTGGCGCCCAGGCGATCGTGCTGGCCGACGGGACGCTGCACGGCTGGATCGGCGGAGGGTGCGCGAAGAGCGTGGTCATCAGCGCTGCGCAAAGTGCCATCGCGAACGGCGAGCCGAAGCTCGTGCGCATCAGCAACGACCGGATTTATCCCGAAGAGGATGTCGAGCATTACAGAATGTCCTGCGCCAGCAACGGCAGCATCGAACTTTTCATCCAGCCTTACAGCGTTCGCAGCGCGCTGTGCGTGCTCGGGAGTACGCCGGCCGCCGACGAGGCGCGGTTCCTTGCCGAACGGCTCAGAATCAGGCTCACCGATACTCCGGAAGAAGCGCCGGTGGTCCTGGTCGCAACACAGGGGCAGGGCGACGAGGAAGCACTCGAGGCCGCCTTGCGCAGCCCGGCAACGCACGTACTGATGATCGCAAGCCGGCGAAAGGCGGAAAAGCTGCGCGCCGTAATGCGGATGCGCGGCATCGACGAATCACAGCTTGCGCGCTTGCAGGCTCCTGCGGGCCCGGATGCCGGCGCCAAGACGCCGGGCGAAATTGCGCTGGTTGCGATTGTCGGGGTGCTGGCGTTGTTGCGCGGTCGTTGCCAGGCGCCCGTGATCGCCATGCAGGTTCAGGACGATGCGGCCGAGGGCGCCGGGCAGGATATCTCCCGAGCGGATTCGAGCAGCGCGCCTGGCGTGGCGGCGGAAGGAAAATTCATCAACCCGGTTTGCGGCATGGCCGTGAGCACCGCCACTCCGATGCACATCGAGAAGTACGAAGGTGTTTCCTACTACTTCTGCTGTGACGGCTGCAGGACAACCTTCCGGAAAGACCCTGCAAAGTATGCGGCGATCCATCACGCTGCCATGGGCAGAGTTTCGGCATGAAAAGGTCCACTGCGCGCATCCAGTCGCAGAAGACATTCGTTCAGGTTCAAGGCTGAGTCTGTTCAACTACTTGTAGTCGCGCTCTCGCGCTCCAGGCGCTGACTCCCAAGGTATGCTACCGCTTTGAGCACAAGCGGAGTGATGAGATGCCAAGAACCGCCCACAGGGTTGAGCACGATTTGCTCGGGGAGCGCAATGTTCCCGTAACTGCCTACTATGGCATCCACACGCTGCGGGCCTTGGAGAATTTTCCCATCAGCGGTACTTCCATCGCTCTGCATGGAGATCTGATCATAGCCCTGGCCTGCGTGAAGCAAGCTTGCGCAATCTCCAATCAGAAACTTGGTTCGCTCGATCGCAGTCGCGCCCGGGCAATTATCGCGGCGTGTGAAGAGATTCGTGGCGGCAAGCTGCATGCGGAGTTCGTGGTGGATGTCATCCAAGGGGGCGCGGGAACCTCCACCAACATGAACGCCAACGAGGTGATCGCCAACCGTGCGCTGGAGCACTTGGGGCGTCGCCGTGGTGAGTATGAATATCTGCATCCGCTGGAGCATGTGAACATGAGCCAGAGCACCAACGATGTGTATCCCACTGCGGTGTGCCTGGGCCTTCACTTCGCCATCGATGGTCTGTTGGAGGCCATGGCGTTGCTTCAAAGAGCCTTCAGCGAGAAGGCGAGGGCCTTCGTAAAGGTCATCAAGCTGGGGCGCACGCAATTGCAGGACGCGGTGCCCATGACTTTGGGGCAGGAGTTCAGCACCTACGCGGTGATGTTGGGCGAGGACAGTATGCGACTGCGCGAGGCTTCGCGTTTGATTGAGGAAATCAACCTGGGGGCTACCGCGATCGGGACTGGGATCAACACCGTGCCCGGTTATGCGCGCCTCGTGCGCAAGGAATTGACTCGAATCTCCGGGGTCAAACTCATCACCGCACCCAATCTCGTGGAAGCGACCCAGGACGCGGGGGCTTTCGTCCAACTCTCTGGCGTGCTCAAGCGCATCGCCGTGAAACTATCCAAGGTCTGCAATGACCTGCGCCTGCTGTCTTCAGGACCCATGGCGGGATTCAACGAGATCAATCTGCCCCCGATGCAGGCGGGTTCCAGCATCATGCCCGGTAAGGTCAATCCGGTGATTCCGGAGGTCATGAATCAGATTGCCTTTCAGGTCATCGGACACGATGTCACGGTGAGTTTCGCCGCGGAGGGTGGACAACTGCAACTCAACGCCTTCGGGCCCATCATCGCCCATAGCCTGTTCACTTCGGTGTCTCACCTGCGCCGCGGCTGTGTAGTGCTCGCAGAGCGCTGCGTCAAGGGAATTACCGCGAACCGGAAACACTTGGCCAGAATGGTCAAGGACTCGCCTAGCATCGCCACCGCGCTCAATCCCTATATCGGTTACGAGAAGGCCACCTACATCGCGAAGAAAGCGACAACAACGGGTCAGTCTGTCTACGACCTGGTGGTGAATGAAGGACTCTTGTCCCGAAAGGAGGTGGACAAGATTCTCAGACCGGAAATTCTCACGAGGCCGCAGCCCCTCCGAGCCACTTCGAGGAGACGCGGAAGCGTCAAACGCCCGAACGCGCGCTGAGCGCCCGCCAGTCCTGGAAATCTATCTTGTAGCGCGCGGATGCTTTCATCATCATGCGCTCATAGTTCGAAGCGAATACCCTGGGCCAATGGTAGTTCACCAGAGTAATTGATGGTGTTGGTGGCTCGCCGCATGTAAGCCTTCCATGCATCCGAGCCGGACTCGCGTCCACCACCCGTATCCTTTTCTCCGCCGAAAGCACCGCCGATCTCAGCTCCCGAGGTGCCGATATTCACGTTCGCAATGCCGCAATCCGATCCCGCGCTGCTCATGAACAGCTCGGCTTCCTGAAGATCCTTGGTGAAGATGGACGAGGACAGGCCGTGCCGCGCGGCGTTGTGCAGTCGCATAGTCTCCTCGAGCGTATCGTAGGGCATGGCGTAGAGTATGGGTGCGAAGGTCTCCTCCAATACGATGTCGGTCTGCTTACGCATCGCCGCCAGAACTGGGCGAACGTAATACCCGTCGGGGTGCTCTGTATTGACACGCTCACCACCTGCAATCCACTGCGCGTCGACATTGGCCCGATCCAGTGCGGCGCGCATCGCGGCATAGGCGTGCGCGTCGATCAACGGACCCACCAGCGTGTCCGAATCCAGTGGGTTGCCCACTTCGATGCGCGCGTATAGCGATTTCAGTCGGCCAAGAAAATCATCGAAGAGACTTCGATGCACGAACAGCCGGCGCAGGCTTGTGCAACGCTGGCCGGCGGTTCCCACTGCCGAGAACAGGATCGCGCGCTCGGTCAAGGCGAGGTCCGCCGAGGGCGCGACGATGGCCGCATTGTTACCGCCCAACTCCAGGATCGTGCGCACGAAGCGGGGCGCTAACTGAGCCGCGACTGCCCTGCCCATGCGCGTCGAGCCCGTTGCCGACGCAAGTCGAATCTCCGGTTGATCCAGGAGAATGCGTCCCTGATCGCTCGCACCGAATACGATTTGATTGAGCTGATGTGGAGCATTCCCGAATTCCCGACAGGTCCGCTCGAACAGCGCTTGCATTGCCAATGCGGCGAGGGGCGTCTTCTCCGAGGGTTTCCACAGCATGGTGTTGCCGCACACGAGGGCGAGCGCGGCGTTCCAGGCCCATACCGCAACAGGAAAATTAAAGGCGGTGATGACGACGCTTGGACCCAGTGGATGCCAGGTTTCCATCATGCGATGACCCGGCCGCTCACTGGCGATGGTAAGCCCGTGCAGCTGCCGCGAGAGTCCGACCGCGAACTCGCAGATATCAATGACCTCCTGCACCTCACCCAGACCTTCCTCGAGAATTTTTCCCGATTCGATACTGACCAACTTGCCGAGCGCCGCTTTGTTGTTCCGAACCGCTTCGCCGAAGAGGCGAATCAGCTCGCCGCGCCTGGGAGCCGGTGTCATTCGCCAGTACCGGAAGGCCTTCCGCGATCGGGCAACTTTTTCTCGAATACTCGCCTCATCGTCGAGAACGACGCCGCCGATCCGAGAACCGTCTATGGGTGAGCGGGCGCAAAGACCTTCCGGGGAGTCGCCACCGGAGGCACCAAAGGCGTTCAGCAGAATCTGTACTTCGTGATGTAGATTCATGTTGCCCTCATTTGGCCGCGGCCTCGTAGGCGCGGCCAAAGCGATTGGACAGAAAATCCGTAAGCGCGACCTGCTCCTGCCGAAGGAATCCGGACTGCGGGAGTTTTCCTTGAACGAAAAGATCCATCACGGCGCAAACACTGCTGGCGGTCGTAATCTGGATCGCTGTCATGGGCATTCCAGACCAGGTCTGTGCATACACTTTGCGGGCGAAAGACACCTGAGTGCGTTTCCCGCCTCGCAAGCCCGACGCCGTCACGAACACCACGACTACATCCTGCTCGGTCGCAGGAATGGCCGTTTGCAGAATGTCTTTCATGGTCTCGCGTTTTCCCGCGAGCCCGAAGTCCTGCAGCAACAGCTTGGCGATATCGCGGTGGCCCGGGTAGCGGATCGTCTTGTAGTCGAGATACTGGACGCGATCTTCCAATGTTTCGGCAAGGGTACCCAAACCACCGGAGGTGTTGAAGGCTTCGTAGTTCACGCCGTCCAACGCGAAGGTCTCGTAGCCCTCCAGCGCCGGTAGTTCGATGCGCCTTCCGTCCACGATGGCCTCGCAGGGATGAACATACTCGTTGATGAGCCCGTCTACGGACCAGGTGAGGTTGTACTTCAGCGCATTGGTGGGATATTGCGGCAGGGCGCCCACCCGCATGTGCAGCCGTTCCAGTTTGTCGAAGCCTTGCGATAGCGCATAGCCCGCAATTCCAATGAAGCCAGGCGCCAGGCCGCATTGCGGCATGAAGGCAATGGGGGTCCCCTCGGCCAACTTGCGGATCACACGCGCGCCGGAGACGTCCTCGGTCAAATCAAAGTAGTGTGCCTTGGCCTGCGCCGCGGCGTTGGCTACCGTCGCGGCAAGATGAAATGGCAGGGCATTGATTACGATGTCACAGCCCTGGATACGGCGCGCGAAGCTGCCGATATCGTCGCCATCGATCTCGAACCAGCGATCCGGGAACAAGGAGCGTACCTCGGGATGGACGACGCGGTCGCCGACCACGACTTCGTAACGCGGTTCGCCCTCGGCTGTAACGAGCAGATGCGCGACGGCGCGGCCAATGTGGCCGGTGCCAAGCAGCAGAACTCGTCTCGTCATGGATCGTCGCTCCTTGTTTATGACGGAACCCGGGAATCGGGAAGCAAGCTTAGTTTAGGCCAGTGTTAGGAGCCAGCCGAATTCGCGGACCCGCCTGGCACAGTGGCGGCGCCAGATGCTGCGCCGCAACCCCCCGTATTCGCGTCCTTTTTGTCGAGGTACGTCACAGCCGGGGATGCCGGATCAGCGCATCCCCGATACTATGTCGCCTCTGGAGCGGAACGGACGGCTGGCCGGGCACTCATGAAGGTGCCGCCGCTTCCGCACGCAAAGCGAATTGACGGGGGAGGACGGCAATGGAACAAGAAACATTCGGATTCGTCGGCGTGGGAAGAATGGGTTCGCTCATGTCCACCCGGCTACTCGATGCCGGCCACCGTGTGTGCGTGTTCGATACCGATGAAAAGGCGGTCGCGGCGCTTGCAAAGGCCGGCGCGCAAAGGGCCGGCTCGGCGGCCGAAGTGGCCGGCATCGCGCAAACTGTCTTCCTCAGCCTCCCCAATCCGGAAATTGTTCAAAACGTGGCGCTGGGCCGCGGCGGCGTGATCGAGGGAACGCGTGTCAAGCGCGTCGCAGATTTTTCCACCATCGGCCCGCGCACGGCGGGCATCGTCGCCAGGGCGCTCGCCGAGCGCAAGATCATCTACGTCGATGCGCCGGTCAGCGGCGGACTCAAGGGCGCACGCGAAGGCACGCTCGCAGTCATGGTGTCGTGCCCGAAGAACGTATACGCGGAACTGGAGGGCGTGCTCAAGACCTTCGGCAAACCTTTCCACCTCGGCGAGGTCGCCGGGCAGGCGCAGACCATGAAGCTCGCTAATAATCTTTTGGCCGCCGCCGCCATCGCGGTTTCTTCTGAAGCGATGGTAATGGGCGTCAAAGCGGGACTGGACCCGAAGATGATGCTCGACATCCTCAATTCCGGTACGGGCCGCAACAGCGCGACCGTGGACAAGTTCCCGCGCGCCATCCTGCCGGGCACGTTCGATTTCGGATTCGCCACCGGCTTGTCGTACAAGGATGTGCGGCTTTGCATCGACGAGGCAGAGTCGCTGGGCGTGCCGATGGTGGTGGGCGCCGCAGTGCGCCAGATGCTGGCGGTGACCAACGCGGTGTACGGCGCCGATTCGGATTTCACCTCGATATGCAGGGTGATCGAGTCGTGGGCTGGCGTGGAAGTGCGCAGCAAGTGACGGGGAGAACGCTATGGCAACCGTAAGCCCGATGAAGGAAATTCCGGCAGCGCGGACCGGCGAGCCGCTCGCGGTGCGCATCGCGCACTCGGTCGTGTCGATGTCGCTGAACGACCTGCCGGCCGAAGTAACCGGAAAGGTAAAAACCTGCCTGTTCGACCTGATCGGCTGCGCCTTCGAGTCGCGTGATCTGCCGTGGAGCCGGCAGGCGGTTGCGCTGGCGGAAAGCAAGGGAGGCGCCGCGACGATAATCGGTTCGCCTCTGGCGGTGTCCCACGCCGATGCGGCGTTCGCCAATGCCGTGATGGGCCACGGGCTGGTGCGCGAGGACATGCATTCCGGCAGCATCAGCCACCTCGGCATCGTGGTATTGCCCACGCTGCTCGCGCTTTCGGAGTTGCGCCATGTGCGCGGACGCAACTTCATCGCGGCCGCGGTGATCGGGTACGAAGTCGGCGGGCAGATCGGCCGCGCGTTGATGGACGCAGAAATCGCGCGAATTCACCGTCCCACCGGAATCTCCGGACCGGTCGGCGCGGCCGCCGCGGGCGCGCGTCTGCTTGGTTTGAGCACGGAGGCGGTAGTCAGCGCGATTGCGCTGGGCGCCAACACAACGCTGGGGTTCAACCAATGGGCGCACACCGGCGGAAGCGAAATGTTCTTCCATGCCGGCTACGTCGCCCGCGACGCTGTGACTGCGGCGCGACTGGCGGAAATGGGCGCGTTCGCGTCGCCCTCGGCGCTGGACGGGGAAGCCGGCCTGTTCGCGTCGCTGGGAAAGCGTGCCGCCGCGGCGAAGATTGCGATGTTCGGCGGCCCACCGGAAATCCTGTCCGTCTATCACAAGCCGGTGCCCGCCTGTAATTTCGCGCAGACCGCGAGCCAGGCCGCGCTCACGATTGCCCGCGAACATGCGACCGCGCCGGAGCGCATCGCCGCCATCACAGTGCGCGTGCCGCGTGCCGGCGCGCTCTATCCGGGCTGCGATTACACCGGACCATTCGCTCACGTCCTGCAGGCAAAGATGAGCATTCAGTACAATGTCGCCGCGGCGCTGATCGAGGGCGGGGTCACCGAGCAGAACTTCAAGCGGCTGCAGGACCCCGTATTGCAGCGGCTGATCGGCGTCATGAAGCTGGAAATTGACGACGCGATGACCAGGGCGTATCCCGGGATGCAGGGCGGCGAAGTGGAGGTGCGCGAGAGCGGCGGCGCGACGCATCGAATCCGCCTGGAGGACGTCGTCAACGCCAGCGCGGCTGACGTGCGCGCAAGATTCCATGCCGCGGCCGAAAAGGTTCTCGGTGCGGCGCCAACACGCGTGATCGAGGATTTCATAGACGACATCGAAAACCGCAAGGACGTTGCGCAGCTCTGCGCTTTGCTCCGTGCCCCGGGTTCTTAAGTATATTTTTGCCACAGAGGACACAGAGTACACAGAGAAAGGCTAGGCAAGAAAGCCGGAAACTGGTTCTGTGTGGTGCGTACCCCTCAAGGGGGTATAGAAAAGAATACTGTGTGCCGGGAGTGAGACAATTAACATGGTAAATATCGCAGGGACGATACACTTGTCCGGATTTCCTTCGCGTCCTTTCTTTTCTCCTTTGCGCCCTTTGCGTCAACGCTCGTGATTTTGTTCTCCTCTGTGATCTCTGTGACCTCTGTGGCAAAAAAAGGTTTTGTCTGAAATGGACGCGGCGCAACTTGTCGAAAATTTCCTGCAGGCGCTGACCGCGGGTCTGCTGACCGGGGCCATCTACGGCCTGATGTGCGTCGGCCTGAGCGTCATCTTCGGGGTCATGCGCGTCATCAACTTCGCGCAGGGCGATTTCATGATGCTCGGCATGTACGTCGCCTATTACGCATTCGGCCTGTTCGGCGCGCACGCCGTGTTCGGCACGGCGATGGATCCGTACATCGCGGCGCTGCTCGCCGGGCCGGTGATCTTCGTCGCCGGCATCATCGTGCACAAGCTGCTGGTAAGCCGCGTGACCGGCATCCGCGGCAGCGCGCTCGAATCCGAAGGCCATTACGCGCAGTTGATCCTCACGCTCGGCGTGGCGTTGATTCTGCAGAACGGCGGGCTGTACGTGTTCGGCTCGACGCCGGTGTCGATTGCCACGCCCCTCTCATCCAGTGCGTGGGCGCTAGGTCCGATTTATGGCGACGCCACGGTTTTCGTGAATCAGGGGCAGACCGTCTCTGCGGTGATTGCGGTGGCGGCCGTGCTCGGATTTGTGCTTTTCATGGGCAGGTCGCGGCTCGGCAAGTCGTTGCGTGCGGCCGCCGACAATGCCGAGGCGGCGATCTACATGGGCATCGACGTCGATCGCGCGCATCGCCTGGCTTTCGGCTTCGGCGTGGGCATGACCGCGATCGGCGGTGGGCTGCTCGCCTCCGGCGGGCCGTTCCAGCCTTACGTCGGTCTCGAATACGTGATCGTGATGTACGCCGGCGTCGTGCTCGGCGGACTGGGCAGCATGTCGGGCGCCTTCTTCGGCGGGCTGACCATCGGCCTGGTCCAGCAACTCTCGACGCTGTTCCTGCCCAACCAGTTGCAGAACACCGCGATCTTCGTGGTGTTCCTGGTCATCGTACTGCTGCGGCCGCAAGGCCTGTTCGGCACGGCGGCGCGCAGGACATGACAGGGCGGACCTGAAAATGCTCGGGACGAATCTTCGCCGCCAGGCGCTGCTCATCGCGGCGTTCGGTTTCGTCTATGCCGTGGCGACCGCCTTCGTGGAGAACTCCTATTACCAGTTGATCATGACGCTGGTGCCGGTTTGGGCGGTGATGGGGCTGGCCTGGAACGTATTGAGCGGCTACAGCGGTTTCGTGTCGTTCGGCCATGCAGCGTTCTTCGGCCTTGGCGCGTACTCCCTCGCGCTGACCCAGATCCACTGGGGCCTGTCGCCCTGGGTGGGAATTCCGCTGGCGGGAGTGGTGGGCGCGCTGGCCGGGCTGGTGGTCGGCTATCCGACTTTCCGGCTGCGTGGCCATTACTTCGCGCTGGCGATGCTCGCCTATCCTCTGGCGCTGCTGTACGTATTCGAATGGCTCGGCTATCAGGAGCTGACGCTGCCGATGGAGCGCGAGGCGCCGCTCGCTTACATGCAGTTCGAGGATCATCGCATCTACGCTTGGCTGGCGCTGGCACTCATGATCGGCGCGATGGTGCTGACCGGCCTGCTCGAGCATTCGCGCTTCGGCATGTCGCTGCTTGCGATCAAGCAGGACGAGGCGGCGGCCGAGGCCGCTGGTATCCGAACGCTGGCGTGGAAACTCAAGGCGATTACGCTAAGCGGCGCGATGGCCGGCACGATCGGCGGCTTCTACGCGGTGGTGCTGCTGGTGGTGACGCCGCCCGCGGTGTTCGGCATGCTGGTGTCGGCGCAGGCGCTGATCGTCGCCATGTTCGGCGGCGTGGGCACGCTGTGGGGGCCGGTGATCGGCGCGGTGATCCTGGTGCCGCTGAGCGAGATGCTGCATGCGAAGCTGGGCGACGTCATACCCGGCATCCAGGGTGTCGTTTACGGGATCGCGATTGTTGCGGTCATCCTGCTGGCGCCCGAGGGCGTGTTCTGGAAAGTGAAGGACCTGCTGCTGCGCCGGCGTGCGCGCAAACACGTCGCGCCGCCGCAGTTCGCCGGCCCTCCATCGGCGGCCGTCGCGCAGCTGTCGCTGCGCAAGAAAAGCGGCGATGGCGCGGTCGTATTCGAGGTGCGCGAGGTTTCGAAATCATTCGGCGGCCTGCAGGCGGTGCGCGACGTCAGCATGAAGGTCGTGAGCGGAGAGATACTCGGCATCATCGGTCCGAACGGCGCCGGCAAGACCACGTTCTTCAATCTGTTGAACGGTTTCATCCGCCCCGACCACGGACAGATCCTGCTCTCTGGCAGGAACATCGTCGGCGCGCGGCCCTACGAAATCTGCGCCGCCGGCGTCGGCCGCACATTTCAGGTCGTCAGGCCGTTCCGGCGCATGACCGTGCTGGAAAACGTCGTCGTTGGCGCGTATGTGCACGCGGCGTCGGACAGGGAGGCGCGCGCCAATGCGGAAGACGCACTTGCGCAGGTAGGGCTCGAGAGCGACGCGCAGCTTCTCGCCGGCAGCCTGTCGAACAAGCAGTTGCGCCTGCTGGAGCTCGCGCGCGCGCTCGCGGGCAAACCGAAGGTGCTGCTGCTCGACGAAACGCTGGCGGGACTGGGCGGCAATGAGGTCGAGGAAGTGATCGCGCTGGTGCGCAAGCTCGCTGCACGCGGCGGCACCATTGTCATCATCGAGCACACCATGCAGGCGATGGTTCGCCTGGTGGACCGCTTTGTCGTGCTTAACGACGGCGCTGTGCTCGCAGAAGGGCAACCCACCGGCATCACCAGGAATCCGGCGGTGATCGACGCCTATCTGGGAAAGCGCTGGAGGGTCGCCAATGCTTGAGATCCAGGCGCTGGGCGCTGGTTACGGCGCCGCGCCGGTGCTGAACGGTGTCACTATAAGCGTCGGCGCGGGGGAATTCGTCGCAATCGTCGGGCCCAACGGCGCCGGTAAGACCACGCTGTTCAAGACCATTTCGGGTATCGTGCCGCCGATGTCCGGCGCCATCCGCTTCGAGGGCAACGATCTGCTTGCGGTTGCGCCTTCCGCGCGGCCGCACCTTGGCATCGCCCATGTTCCCGAGGGACGGCAGGTGTTTCCGTCGCTGACGGTGTTCGAAAACCTGGAGATGGGCGCCGCCACCGAGGCCGGCCGCCGCAACTGGGCGCAGAACCTGGAAAAGGTTTACACCTGGTTTCCGGTGCTGGCGGAACGTGCAAAAACCCAGGCAGGTGCATTGTCCGGCGGCCAGCAGCAGATGCTCGCCATAGCCCGGGGATTGGCATCGTCGCCCAAGCTGCTGATGCTCGATGAGCCGTCTCTGGGGCTGGCGCCGACGGTCGCCGACGAAATCTTCGAGCGCATCGTTGCGATTCACGCCGGCGCGGGACTCACCGTGCTGATGGTCGAGCAACGCGTCGCGGAGGCGCTGCACTTCGCCACCCGCGGCTACGTGCTGGAGGCCGGGCGAGTGGTGCTCGAGGGCAGCCATGACGAATTGAAAAGCAACGACCGGATCAGGCAGGCGTATCTTGGAATGTAACGGAATCGTTTTTCGGGAAAACGAACAGGATAGAGGGAGGATGTGATGCAAAAGATTGAAAGAACTGCGCTTGGAAGGCATGCGGCCTGCGCGCTGGTGACCGCGGTCATGGCCGCCGCCGCGATCGCCGTGGCGGCGCAGACCAAAGAGGTGGAGGTCGGGCTCATCGCGCCGATGTCCGGGCCTTATGCCCGGCAGGGTGAGGTGATGAAGATGGCCGCGGACATGGCGATCGAGACCATCAACCAGCAGGGCGGCATCAAGTCCATGGGCGGGGCCAAGCTCAAGCTCTCCGTGTTCGATGCGGGCGATTCAGTCGAACGGGCGAAGAATGCAGCCCAGCGAATGGTGGCCAATTCGCCCGACCTGGTGGTCGCAACCGGCGCGTATCTAAGTTCTTTCACTCTGGCGGTCACCGAAGTCACGGAGCGAGCAGAGTTGCCGGTGGTCACGTTCTCGTACTCTGACCTGATCACTTCGCGCGGATTCAAATACGTATTCCAGACTTCCGCCACCGGCGTGCAGCAGGCGGAAGGGTCGCTGCCGGCGCTGATGGAGATGGCGGAAAAGTCCTCCGGCAAGCGGCCGAAGACCATCGGTATCGTCATGGACAATACTGCGGCGTCGGTGTCTTTCGTCAAGCCGATGCGCGACCACCAGTTCGCCAAGCTCGGATTGAAACTGGTGGTGGACGAGACATTCACGCCGCCGCTGGCGAACGCCACGTCCCTGATCCAGAAAGTGCGCTCGGCGCGCCCGGACATCCTCATCCTGCTGCCCACAGTGATTTCTGATGCCAAGCTGCTGCTGGAAAAAATGAACGAGTTCGGGCTCGGGCGCGGCAAAGTGCCGACAATCGCAAATGGCGCCGCGATCCTCGACCCGGACCTTCGCAGCAACATGAATATCGAGCAGCTCGAAGGCGTCATGGCGGTGGTCGCCGACTGGACGACCAGCGCGCAAAAGGATTTCGTCGCCGAAGTGAAGGCGAAGACCGGCGAGCCGTGGCCGACGCAGCATTTCGTGACCACCTATGGCGACATGCTGATCTTCAAGGCGGCCCTGGAAGCCGCCGGCAAGGCGGACCGGCAGGCGGTGGCCAAGGCGCTGCGCAAAATGAACCTCAGCGGCGGCGCGGCGGATTTCTTTCCCGGCGACGGCAAGCTGAGGTTCGAAGAGAATGGCCGGCGTGCGGCTGCAAGCTTGCTGATCGTGCAATGGCAGAACGGCGTGCCGATCACCGTCTATCCGCCCAAGGATGCCCTCGCCGGCCCCGTCTGGCCGAAACAATAAAACTGTTTGCCACAGAGGACACAGAGAACACAGAGGAGAACAAGATCAAAGGCGTTGACGCCAATGTGGCAAAGGGAAAAAGACCGAACGCACACAAAAATGGGATAGATATTGGGATGGGCCGTGTAGCCGACATGTGTCGATCGTTATCCCAGAATCCAGCAAGAGTCTCGAACAAAATACCGTCTCTTGCCTTTCTCTGTGTCCTCTGTGTCCTCTGTGGCTGAATTTTGATTTGGGAAGACTAAAAGGAGAAGAAAGATGAATGACGAATTGTTTGAAACCGGTCTGAAGATCCGCAAGTCAGTACTCGGCGCAGAGTTCGTGGAGAAATCCATCGCCTCGGCGGACGATTTCAACATGCCGATGCAAAGATTGACGACCGAGTACTGCTGGGGAGCAATTTGGGGCCGGGAGGAACTGCCG
>JANOGP010000398.1:0-10877 GCA_031406075.1 Betaproteobacteria bacterium | reverse complement strand
CCCCTTTTTCCCGTCCCGGAGTTATTTTGGCTGCGGCACGATGCGCAGGTAGGGCTTGGGCGCCTTCCAGCCATTGGGGTATTTCTTCTTCGCGTCTTCATCGGACACCGAGGGCACGATGATCACGTCCTGGCCCGGCTTCCAGTTCACCGGCGTTGCGACTTGATGCTTGGCGGTGAGCTGGATCGAATCGACCACGCGCAGCACTTCATCGAAATTGCGGCCGGTGCTCATCGGATATATCAGCATCAGTTTGATCTTCTTGTCCGGGCCGACCACGAACACGGTGCGAACCGTCGCATTGTTGGCGGCGGTCCGGCCTTCAGACGTGGTCCCCGACTCGGCGGGAAGCATGTCGTAGAGCTTGGCCACCTTCAGTTCCGGATCGCCGATCATCGGATAGTTCACCTTGTGACCCTGCGTTTCCTCGATGTCGGCGGCCCATTTTTTGTGGCTGCTCGCCGGATCGACGCTCAGGCCGATGATCTTGCAGTTGCGCTTCGCAAACTCGGTTTGCAAACCGGCCATGTAGCCCAGTTCGGTGGTGCAGACCGGGGTGAAATCCTTCGGATGCGAGAACAGGATGGCCCAGCCGCTCCCGATCCATTCATGGAAGTTGATGCTGCCTTGCGTGGTTTCCGCAGTGAAATTCGGGGCTTCGTCGTTGATGCGTAGTGACATGATTGTCCTCCTCCAAAGTATGGATATTCCGGTTTTCCGGCTTCATTGTTCTGGCCAACTCATATCGTACGCCGCTTTTTCCCTGCCATACACCAAGAGCCGGCGCAGCGCGGTTACGCGGTGATCGAGATGTCGACGGCTCCAATGCCCTTGATGGTGTAACGGTAATGCTCCCCCGCCTTGGGGAAGCGTGTGGTTACCCAGCTTCCAGTCAGCACGATCTCGCCCTTCTTCAGTGTTTCGCCCCTAGCGCTCAGGTTATTTGCCAGCCAGCGCAGCGGCTCGAACGGGTGTCCGAGCACGTCGGAGCCTTTGCCTTCGTCGATGACCTTGCCATTGCATTCAAGCACGCTCTTCGTGGCGCCCAGGTCAGGCCAGCCGTTCTTGAATTCTCCGAGCACGTTGCCTTCGTTCCAGGAATTGTCGGCAACCAGCGAAAGCAGGTCGAGCGGGTAATCCGAGTTGCGGTCGTCGATGACTTCGAAGGCCGGACAGACCGCGTCCACCGCCGCGGCGACTTCGTACATCTCGTAAGGCCTGCCGCGTGGTGGCAACGAAGTCCCGAGCCGGGCGCAACATTCGAATTCGATGCCGAGGTGAACCATTTTGGACAACGACAGCGTGACGCCGCTTCGATGCAAGCGGCTTTCGAATACCACGCCGGAATTCGGATGGTCGACGCCGCACATTTCCTGCATGCGCTTCGAGGTCAGCCCGATCTTGTAGCCGACCCGCCGGCCGAGGGTGGCATCGAGACGCTTTGCGTACGCCGCCTGGATCGCGTACGCGCCTTTCAGATCGGTTGCGCCGTAATCGCGCGCAAAGGGCACGATCTTGCGCTTGCCCGCGTGGTCGCCCACCAGCGCTGTCGCCGCTTCTTCTGCCCTGACGGTCATTTCTCCCCCTGTGACGACATGATATCGGCTTCGCTGTATCCTTGCGAAAAACAAACGCTAACCACCTGGAACGCGGAGGAGAAGCAGAACCTTGAACCACGGGGGACACGGGGGATACGGAGGAAAGACAAGAGCAAAGAAATTGCAGGGTTAAGGTCCTTCATTGCCTGACGATCCCCCGCGGTAAGAGTTGGCCGCATAGGTTCGTGGACAGTCACCTCGCTTTTAACCTCAACCCGCTTTTCCTTGTTTCTGTTTTTCCTAAAAGGGTACTCCACGCTATCGCGAGGGTATCCGTGTCCCCCGTGTTCCCCGTGGTGAGAGTTGAACTGGACGTTACGTGGTGAGAGTTGACTTGGACGTTCCGTGGTGAAGGTTGCTCTTAAAGTTCACTGGACACACAGATGACATTAACTAAAAACCGGATCCTGATTGCCGTTCTGACGCTCTTGGGGGCGGCGCCCGCCGCCTACGCCGCCGAATATCCGGACCACCCGGTGCGAATGATCGTGCCGTTCACGCCTGCGGGTGCGACCGACCTGTTGGCGCGGCTGGTGGGTGAACGGCTGGGCGCGAAGCTCGGACAATCCATAATTATCGACAACCGCGCAGGTGCCGGTGGAAACGTCGGCGCGGAAATCGCCGCGCGCGCGGCGCCGGACGGCTACACGCTGCTGATGGGGCCGGCCTCGGTGTACGCAATTTCAGCCACGCTCTATCCCTGGCTCGGATACGATCTGACGAAGGATCTCACCCCGGTTTCGCTGGTTGCCAACGTGCCGCACGTGCTGCTCGTCAACAACGACCTGCCGGTGAAGTCGGTGGCCGAACTGGTTCAACTTGCAAAGAAAAGGCCGGGGCAGCTCAATATCGCTTCGCAGGGCAGCGGCACGGTTTCGCACCTGGAGGCGGAACTGCTCAAGCATATGGCGGGAATCGACATGTTGCACATACCGTACCGTGGGAGCGCGCCGGCGATCCTCGATCTGATCGGCGGGCGGGTGCAGGTGATGTTCGACAGCATCGCCTCCTCGCTGCCGCACATCCGTGCGGGCAAGCTGCGCGCGATCGCGGTGGCATCGACCACGCGCTCTTCGCTCCTGCCGAACGTCCCGACCGTGGCGGAATCGGATCTCCCCGGCTACAGCGCGCATTCCTGGCTTGGCATTTTCGTGCCGGCCGGCACGCCCCAATCCGTCGTCGAGCGTCTGCAGCGCGATCTCGTCGCCGCCATCGACGACCCGAAGGCGCAGGCGCGCCTGGTCGAGGTCGGATTCGAACCGAAGAGCAGCACCCAGGAGGAGTTCGCGAAGCTGGTACGTGATGAAATTGCAAAATGGCGGCCGGTGGTGAAGATGTCCGGCGCCACCCCGGACTGATGAAACGGAGGGACGAGGGACGAGGGGCGAGGGGCGAGTGAAAAGCGCCGTGTTCGGCGGCAAGCATCGTTCAGGTGTGCGTTCGCATGATGTGCCCCTCAGGGTTTTGACCTTACTCGTCCCTCGTCCCTGTTCGACCGAATACACGAAGTGAATGAGGTTAGAACCATGGCTGGTCCGTTGAAAGGAATCCGGGTATTGGATCTAACGCGCGTGCTGGCCGGGCCGGTGGCGACCCAGACGCTCGCCGATCTCGGCGCGGAAGTGATCAAGATCGAGCGCCCGGGCGCGGGTGACGATACGCGCGGCTGGGGTCCGCCCTACGTCAAGGATGCGAACGGCAAGGACACCATCGAGACAACTTATTTTGCCGGCGCCAACCGGGGCAAGAAGTCGGTCACCGTGGACATAACGCGCCGCGATGGACAGCAACTCGTTCTCAAGCTGGCGCAGAAGTGCGATGTGTTCATCGAGAATTTCAAGACCGGCACGCTGTCGCGTTACGGACTGGCCTATAAGCAGATAAAGCCGGCGTGTCAGGACATCGTGTATTGCTCGATCACCGGCTTCGGCCAGACCGGCCCTTACGCGGCACGCCCCGGCTACGACCCGATCGCACAGGCGTTGAGCGGACTGATGAGCGTAACCGGCGAACCCGAGGATATGCCGGGTACCGTCCCGCAGCGAGTCGGCGTCGCGGTGGTCGATCTGATGACCGCGCATTACGCTGTGATTGCGGTGGTCGCAGCGCTATACCACCGGCAGGCGACGGGCCGGGGACAGTACATAGACATGTCGTTGCTGGACGTCGGGGTGGCCTCGATGGCGAACATCGCATCTGCTTATCTGGGCGCGGGCGTGGTCGCCAAGCGCAATGGCGGCGTGCATCCGAGCGTGGTGCCCTCGAAGGTGTTCCTGTGCAAGGACGGTTACGTTATCGTGGCCGCGGGCAACGATGGCCAGTTTGCCAAGTTGTGCGAAGCGGGCGGCAAGCCGGAGCTGGTCCGTGATCCGCGTTTTACGGTCAATTCGGCGCGGGTCAGGAATCGTGACGCGCTGGGGCCGCTGCTCGACGCGATGTTCATGGAGCATCCGGTGTTCTGGTGGAACGAAAAACTGGCTGCGGCAGGCGTGCCGTGCGCGCCTATCAACGACATCGCAAAGGTGTTCGAAGATCCTCAGGTGCAGCACCGCGGATTGAGGGTCGAAATGCCGGACGCGGCCGCCGGCAAGGCCGCGTTCGTCGCCAGCCCGCTGCGGCTTTCTGATTCGCCGGTGGAATACCAACTGCCGCCGCCGTTGCTGGGAGAACACACTCATGAGGTGCTCGAAAGCATTCTCGGGCTGCCTGAGGAGGAAATCGAGAGATTGCGCGCGGCGGCCATCATTTAACATGCTATTCCTCGATTACCATGCCGATCTTCGCGAAGACTTCCAGATTTGTTCCCATGTCGGGACGACGTGATATGGACCATCCGATAGGAGAAACTGCGGCATGAGCGTTCGCTCCATCGAGGGAATTGATCACCGGTTTTCGCCGGCGCTGGAAACCGAGTACCACGAGTCGAAGTTCGGCGAGTACAGAGACCTGTCGTTGCGGCTCGGCATCGCCGGCGTTGTTCTCGCCGCTTTCCTGTGGTTGCTGGATTATGTCGGCGATCCCGTGGGCGCCCGCGACACGCTCGTTCTTCGCCTGTCGATTGCGTTGACCATTTTGTTTTACGTGGTCAGCGTATTGATCGGTTTGCCGCGGGCGATCACGCTTGGTCTCGCTTTTCTGGTTCTGGCGACGATCGAGTTGCTCTATGTGTCGCTGGTTCCTAAACTCGCGACCGGTTACCCGAGCGGCATCATCGATTTCCTGTTCGTCTATCTGGTCGCGCCGCTGGTTCTGCTGCCCTACAAGTTCAAGGAGAATGCCGCCGCGTTGTTGATGGCCGCTGCCCTGCCGAACGTTTTCGTGTTATTCGACCTTGCCCCGGGATTTCCGCTGGTCCTTTACAACCTGATGGTTTGGCCGGCGTGCCTGATCGCAATTTATGCCCAGTACCAGTTCGATCAGTTGTTCCGCAGGGTGTTCGTGTACCGGCGACAGATCAATGATCTGGCCATGAAGGACAGCCTGACCGGGCTGGCGAACCGCAGGCATTTCCTCGAAAGGGCCAATGATTCGTTGAGCCGCGCAAAACGCCATGGCAAGCCCCTGTGCGTGCTGGCCATAGACCTGGACCACTTCAAATCAATCAACGACCGCCATGGTCACGCGGGAGGAGACGACGCGCTGCGATTCTTTGTCGAGGTGCTGCAGGCACAACTCCGGGCGGAAGACATATGCGGCAGGATCGGCGGTGAAGAATTTGGCGTGGTCCTGCCTGATTCCAGTCCCCAGACCGGAATGGCGGTGGCGGAACGCATACGCAGGGCTGTTGAAGGCGTGCCCGCGACCGCACGGTCCACCAACGAGGTCATTCCGCTCCCCGTCAGCATCGGCGTTGCGTCGTATCCGCGATCCGGGGAGACGCTGGACCAGTTGCTTCATCAGGCGGACACCTTGCTGTATCAGGCAAAGAATGCAGGCCGCAACCGGGTCGCCGGCCTTCCGGACTGATGCCGATGGCTGCGACGGCGGCGGCAGGTATCATGTTTCCACGACGACCGGTGCCGCCACATTTCCCGTCGTGCACAACACGACGGCCAGGCGCTTCGAAATCACCCTGGATGGACAAACGGCGTACTCGAAGTACCTGCTTGCATGAGGCAAGATCATCATCGAGCATTCCGAGGTGCCCGAGACGCTCGAAGGCCGGGGCCTGGCAGGCCGTATCGTCAGCGTAGCCCTCGATTACGCCCGCGCGCAGAACCTGAAGGTACTGCCGATCTGTCCATTCGCGAAAAGTTTTATCGGGCGGCATCGCGAATACCAGGACCTGCTCGCATAATGGAGTCTCTGCGCGGACCGGCGCGCCGCGCCGAAACGAAAAAAGAACAGCAAAAATGACCGACGAAGAACTCTGCTTCACCCCCGGCACCGAACTGACGCGCATGATCCGCGACAGGCGGGTCTCGCCCGTGGAAGTTATGAAGGCCACGGTCGAGCGCGCCGGGAGACTGAACACCAGACTCAATGCCATCTGCACGCCGACTTACGATCTGGCGATGGCGGCGGCACGCGACGCGGAAGCCGCGGTTATGCGTGGCGCCGCGCTGGGCCCCCTGCATGGCATCCCGACCAGCATCAAGGATCTTGCCTTCACCAAGGGCGTGCGCACGATGGCGGGATCGCACATCTTCAGCGGCCGCGTTCCGGACTTCGACCATGTCCACGTGGCGCGGCTGCGCGCGGCCGGCGCGATCTCGATCGGCAAAACCACGACATCGGAGTTCGGCTGGACCGGCGTGAGCCGCAGCCCGCTCACCGGGATTACCCATAATCCGTGGAAACGCGGAATGAACGCCGGCGCATCGAGTGCCGGAGCGGCGGTGTGTGCGGCGGCCGGGATCGGCCCCATCCACCAGGGCTCGGACGGTGCCGGTTCGATCCGCATGCCGGCGTCTTTCTGCGGCGTGTACGGCCTCAAACCCTCGCATGGCCGCGTTCCCTACCACCCTTTGCCGGCCAACGGCCTGATCTCCCACGTCGGGCCCATCACGCGCACCGTCGCCGACGCGGCGTTGATGTTGCAGGCGATGGCGGGCCCCGACGATCGCGACATGACCAGCATCGCGGTCCCGCCCGAAAACTACCTGGCGAATCTGGACCAGGGCATCGCCGGCCTGAGGGTCGCATACAGCCCGGATCTCGGTTATCTCAAGGTCGATCCGGAAGTCGCCGGGCCGGTGAAGGCGGCGGCGCGCGCCTTCGAGGGACTCGGCTGCCAAATTGAAGAAGTCAATCCGGGATGGGGCGATCCGATTGAAACCGAACACTGCCTGTTCGCTTCGCACATCGCCGGCATGTACAGCGGATATCTCGAGCGCTGGGCGGACCGGATGGACCCAGGACTGGTGGCGATCATCCGCCACGGCATGACTTACAGCGCGGTGGATTACTGCAAGGCGTACGGCCAGAGGCTGGCTTACTACGACAAGGTGCGTGATTTCTTCGAGCGCTACGATCTGCTGCTCACGCCAACGCTGTCGGTTGCGGCCTTTCCGGTAGAGCGCCTGATTCCCGCGCACTGGGACCAGCATGATTGGGACTGGTTGCGCTGGGCGGGCTTCAGCTATCCGTTCAACCTTACGTGGCTGCCGGCGGCGACCTGTCCCTGCGGATTCACGCCGGCCGGACTGCCGGTCGGCCTGCAGATCGTGGCCGGACGAAACCAGGACATGCGCGTGCTTCAGGCCTCACGTGCGTTCGAACAGGCACGCCCGTGGGCGCACCATCGGCCTCCGGTGCAGGGGCAATGAGTGGCGCAGGGTAAACGGTGAAAGGCGAACAATGAACAGTGAACGGCGAAGGACAGAAAGCGCGTGATACCGCTGTGGATCAAGCTCGCGTACACCTTGTTCGTCGTGGTTACGGTAGCCGTGTACGCGGTGAAGTGGGGCCGCGGCAATTTCCTTTGGTTTTCGGATATCGCCCTGATAGGAACGGTGCCGGCCCTGTGGCTGGAAAGCGGCCTGCTGGCGGGCATGATGACGATCGCCATCCTCCTGCCGGAGATTCTCTGGAACCTGAGCTTCTTCGTGCAACTGGCAACCCGCATGCGTGTCAGCGGCCTGACCGATTACATGTTCGACCGGAGCAAGCCGCTTTATCTGCGCGCGCTGTCGCTGTTTCATGTATTTCTGCCGATCCTGCTGGTCTGGATGATCAGCCGGCTCGGGTATGAAAGGCGCGCCCTGGTCGCGCAGACGATTCTTGCCTGGGTGGTGCTGCCGCTGAGCTACTGGTTCACCAAGCCGGAGGAAAACGTGAACTGGGTGCATGGTTTCAACAACGGACTGCACAAGCGCGTGCACCCGGCCGTCTACCTGGGTCTGTTGATGATCGGGTTTCCTCTGCTCCTCTACCTGCCGACACACTTTCTGCTGGTGACGCTGTTCAAATAGTGCCGCCGGCGGATTCCGGCGGCACGTTTGCGGCTCTGAATCGACGATTCCTTTCGGGCGCTTATCCGTTCCCCGAATCGATCATCAGCTTGTCGATGACTTGCTGCCGCTGCTGCTTGCGCAGCTCCGCAGCGCAGTTCGTGGCTGCAGCCAGTTGCGTTCGCAGCGCCTGCGCGTCCGCTTCGAATCCCGCCGCGACCGCGCTTTCCAGACGCTGCTTCAGTCGCGGCTCGACACCGCAACTGGCTGAGGAGAAATCCTCGAACCAGGCCTGCGTTTCCCCCAGCCGATCGAGGTCCTCCCGGGTTAACCAATAAGTGTCGTTCCACGGCGTTCCCAACATCTTTTCGGTCAGGTCGCGCGGCACCAGCAATTCGTCCAGGGTATCGCGCACTTCGCGCATCAGCGACTCGTAACGCCGCCGCACCGTCTGCGCATCCGCGCCCGCCAGGCGCTTGGCGTCGAAATACGGCCTGTGGACACCGACCGAATCGGCGACCGCAACCCGGGAAACCGCGTTTACGAACATGAAAAAACACGCGCTGACGCAGCGTGTACGCGAAGAGTCGGGAAGCCACGCCTCGACGAACGCGTCCCCGAGGAATCGGCCGATGCGGTTTGCCTCGATCACATCGCCGCCGTCCACGACGAAAACAGCGCGCCCACCGTGCTCGACAAAGTCCCGTGGATGATTCCTGAGAAACTGCAGCAACCGGTCCAGGTCTCCCTCGGCAACCTCGCCCTTGATCCACAGGGCCTTGCGGTTCGCGGCAGCATCGAAACGGACGACCGGATCGAACGAAAAATTCAGGCCTTGCTGGGCGGGCGCGAGCGGCACGTCCCAGCATAGCCAGGCCATCGCCATCAGAACACTTCTTAGGATCGTCCGCACCCGCGCGCCCGATTGGACCGTGCCTGAATCAACGCCGCAGGTCCGGTTGCACCAAGCCGGGACGGGCGTCGTGACCACGCGCAAAACGCAGCACGTCGGGAAGAAATGCGCGGAAATCTGCTTCAAGCTGCGCGTAATTGGCGACCAGTTCATCTGCCGAGTTCAGCAGGGGATTCTCACGTTTGAGCCGCTGTCCCATCCGGTCCAGCGCCGTATATATCGAGTCGATGTCGGCATACGAGCCGAGCCAGTCCCATTGCATCATCATCGGCGCCATGCGCTGCAGCCGCTCCGGAAGAAACGTGTGATAGCGTTCCAGCGCCCTGTAAACCCGGCCGGTGAACTCTGCCAGTGGCTCGTCGTGAAAGTCCTGCCAGTGCCTGGCAAGGAAGTGGTCGTAGAACACGTCCACCATGATCCCCGCGTAACGCCTGCGTCCCGGGCTCATCCGCGACTTGCTTTGCAGCACCACCGGATGGGCGTCGGTGAACACGTCGATCTTGCGGTGCATCGCGATGGCGCGGGTGATTTCGATTCCGTAGCGGTCATGGAGCGGGCCCTTCACGAAGTCGCCCATCAGGCTGCCAAGCCACGCTTCTGCGTTCGGTTCGGAAAGATAGAGGTGGGCGAGAAAGTTCATGAAGGTAGGGACGAGGGGCGAAAAACGGTGATTGAGCGATTAAGCGATTGAGTGATTGTTCTGCGATCGCCGAATTCCTGAATCGCTCAATTGCCTGCTTTTCCTCCCTCCATATAATCCACCGTCAGGTGCACCAGTGAGCGCATGCCGAGTTTCAGGGCCGATTCGTCCACATAGAAGCGGGGAGAGTGGTTGTAGGCGACTTTCGCCAGGTCCGTTCCCTTGGGCGAGCCGCCGAGAAAGATGAACAGCCCCGGCGCCTTCTGCGCGAAGAACGAGAAATCTTCCGCACCCGTGGTCTTGCTGCGCAGCTTTACGTTGTTCTCGCCGGCCACGCGCTTGAGCGTCGGCAGCATGCGTTCGGTCAGGTCCGGATCATTGACGGTGACGGCGTAGGGTTTCTCAATGGTCACGATGGCCGTCGCACCGCCTGCGGCGGCGATGTGTTCCGCGGTCGTCTTCACCCGACGGTGGATGTCGTCGCGCATCGCCTCGTCGAAAGTGCGGATGGTGCCGATCATCTCTACTTTATCGGGGATGATGTTGAAGCGGTTGCCGCCGTCTATGCCGCCGATGGACACCACCGCCGGTTCCTGCGTCACGTTGATCTGGCGGCTGACAATGGTTTGCAGCCCCATCACGATCTGCGCCGCAACTACGATCGGGTCCACCCCGGTCCACGGCGCCGAGCCGTGTGTCTGCCGCCCCTGCACGGTGATGCGCAGGATGTCGGCTGCCGCCATTACCGGGCCGGGACGGTAGGCAATCGTTCCAGCCTCGTGCATCGAGCCGATGTGCAGGCCGAAAACGACATCCGGGCGCGGGTTCTCCATCACGCCTTGCTTGACCATCAACGCCGCGCCGCCTTCCTCGCCCGGCGGCGGGCTTTCCTCCGCCGGCTGGAAAATGAATTTGACGGTTCCTGGCAGCCGCTCGCGCAGCTTCGACAGGATTTCGGCCGCACCCATGAGCATGGCGACATGCGTGTCGTGGCCGCAGGCGTGCATGACGCCGGTTTCCTTGCCGGCCCACGTGGTCCTGACCTTCGAGGCGAACGGCAGGTCCACTTCTTCGGTCACGGGCAGCGCGTCCATGTCGGCGCGCAGCGCAACGACGGGGCCGGGTTTGCCGCCGCGCAGCACCGCGACCACACCGGTATGCGCGACGCCCGTGCGCACGTCCAGTCCGAGCGCCTTGAGGTGGGCGGCCACCTTGCCGGCGGTGCGGAACTCGCGGTTACCCAGCTCGGGGTTCTGATGGATGTCGCGCCGCCACTCGATCACCCTGGGCTCGAGTTGATCGGCCATCCGGTCGATATCGGCGTGAAGATCGGC
>JANOGP010000391.1:0-6880 GCA_031406075.1 Betaproteobacteria bacterium | reverse complement strand
GAAATCGCGCAGGAAACCGAGCGCGGGAAAAAGGTTGTGGACTCCTGGTGCAAATAGGCCCGCGACATCGGCCGCCCGCGCGTCTCGGAAACGCTAACGGTGGCGTTTTTGATTTCTTTCCGCCGCGGCGCGGTGCCGTCGCGCCTGTTTTGGGTCGGCGCTCAGTGTCCGGTAAATCTCTACCCGGTCGCGATCGCGCAGCGCTGTCGCCAGCGTAGCCGCCCGGCCCCACACGCCAATCCTCTGTGTTCTCAAATCGATTTCCGGGTGACGTGCGGGGATCCCGGAAGTCCTGAACGCGTTCTCCACGGTTGCACCCTCTTCCAGTTCCACTTCGACGACTTCCTGCGCCTCGGGCAGCGCGTAAACCACCTGGACGACGATTTTCATCGCTTGCCGTAGAGTTGCTGCGCGCGTTTGACGAAGGCTTCCACGAAGGAGTTGGCGATGTAGTGAAACACCGGACCGACCAGTTTCTCCAGCAGCCTGCTGGAGAATTCGTAATGAAGCCGAAATTCGATCTTGCAGGCCTGCTCTCCCAGCGCCTTGAAATGCCAGCTGCCGTCGAGATGGCGGAACGGGCCGTCCACCAGTTTGATTTCGATCAGTCGCGGCGCCTGCGACCGGTTCTCCGTGGAAAAGCGCTGCCTGATGCCGCGATGATCGATCCGGATTGCGGCGTGGGTTACGTCGCCCTCACGGCTGAGCACTTCGGTGCCGCCGCACCAGGGAAGGAATTCTGGGTAACGGGCGACATCATCCACCAACGCATGCATTTGCGACGCGGAGTATTCGACCAGAACGGATTTTTCCACCAGCGCCATTGCGATTCTCAGGCGGCTCACGCAGGAAGGGCTGGTAAAATACACGACCGCCGCAAAAAAAGCACACGCATTTCGAAGTCCCTGCCCGATCATGAGCATCGTTCAGAACAAGAAGGCCTTTCACGATTATTTCATCGAAGAGCGCTTCGAGGCCGGATTGGCGCTCGCAGGCTGGGAAGTCAAGGCAATCCGCGCCGGCGGGGTGCAACTCAAAGAGGCCTATGTGGTGGTGAAGAACGCCGAGATGTTTATCATCGGCTGCCACATCAGTCCGCTTTCAGCGGCCTCCACTCACGTTCAGGCCGATCCTACCCGCACCCGCAAGCTGCTGCTGCACATCGAGGAGATTCGCAAACTGATTGGCAAGGTGGAGCGCGCCGGCTATACGCTGGTGCCACTCGACCTGCACTACACCCGCGGCCGGGTCAAACTGGAAATCGGGCTCGCCAAGGGGAAAAAACAGCATGACAAGCGCGCCGCTGAAAAGGAGAAGGACTGGAAACGGGAGCAGCAACGTCTTATGAGGCAAAAGGTGTGAGTCGCCGCGCTTGCGGCGTAGGCTAACTTGCCTCGGGCAAGTTAAGCGCGTAGCGCGGCCCGAGTCACAAACGAGAGGCCGAGAAGGAAAAGGACTGGAAACGCGAACAACAACGTCTTATGAGGCACAAGGCGTAAATTACCACTCCTGTCTAAGCCCTCACGAATAATTCAATCCCATCGCCTCGCGCACCTCGCGAATGGTCTCATTGGCGAGCTTGCGGGCCCGATCGCAGCCATCTGCGATGATACTGCGTAGCAGCGCCGGATCCTCGAGGTATGCATTGGCACGCTCGCGCATCGGCTCCTGCTCCTTGAGCACTGCATCGACCACCGGTTGCTTGCACTCCAGGCAACCGATGCCGGCAGTGCGGCATCCTTTCTGCACCCAGTCCCTGGTGGCCTCGTCGGAATACACCTTGTGGAACTCCCACACCGGGCATTTATCTGGATCGCCCGGGTCGGAACGGCGCACACGCGCCGGGTCCGTCGGCATGGTGAGAATCTTCTTGGTGACGCTTTCGGCCGGTTCGCGCAACGTGATTGTGTTGTTGTAGGACTTGGACATCTTCTGCCCGTCCAGCCCCGGCATCTTTGAAGCTGCGGTGAGCAGTGCCTGTGGCTCCGACAGGATCATCTTGCCGCCGCCCTCCAGAAAGCCGAACAGGCGTTCACGATCGCCCATCGACAGATTTGCGGCGCCTTCCAGCAGCGCCTTGGCGGCCGCCAATGCTTCTTCATCGCCCTGCTCCTGGTAACGGCTTCGCAGATCCCGATAAAGTTTGCCTCGCTTGACCCCGAGCTTCTTGATCGCGGCTTCGGCTTTTTGCTCGAATCCGGTTTCGCGACCGTAGACGTGATTGAAGCGGCGCGCGATCTCGCGCGTGAATTCAATGTGCGGAACCTGGTCTTCGCCAACCGGCACGCGATTGGCGCGGTAGATCAGGATGTCGGCGCTCTGCAGCAGGGGATAGCCGAGAAAACCATAGGTGCCAAGTTCCTTGTCCGCCAGCTTCTCCTGCTGGTCCTTGTAAGAGGGGACGCGCTCGAGCCAGCCGAGCGGCGTGATCATCGATAGCAGCAGATGCAGTTCCGCGTGCTCAGGTATGCGCGACTGGATGAATAGCGTCGCCTGCGACGGGTCCACCCCGGCCGCGAGCCAGTCGATCAGCATGTCCCAGACGTGCCGCTCGATAACTTCGGGCGTGTCGTAATGCGTCGTGAGAGCATGCCAGTCGGCGACGAAGAACAGGCACTGGAATTCGTGCTGCAACCTCACCCAGTTCTTCAGCACGCCGTGGAAGTGACCGAGATGCAGGTTCCCGGTCGGTCGCATTCCTGAAAGTACGCGGTCGACAAACATTTTGTTCCTCTAACGAATTCCGAAAATCCAACCTATATCGAAAATTGCCGCCAGAACTCCGATGAACGCGCCCACGAATGGCATCAGGACGGCACCGAGTACTCCCAGAAACATCAGCACCAGCAGGATGATCATTCCATAGGGCTCGACCATTGCAAAGCGATAAGCCGCGGCGCGCGGCAGCAGGCTAACCGCGATGCGCCCGCCGTCGAGCGGCGGCAACGGAAGAAGATTCAACACCAGAAGCACCGAGTTGATGATGATGCCGCCGCGTGCCATCAGCAGCACAGGCTCGGTGAAATAATTCTGCGGAAGGCCCTGCGCGAATTTTATTACCAGTGCCCACATGATCGCCATCAACAGGTTCGCGCCTGGGCCCGCGGCTGCGACCCAAAGCATGTCGCGTTTTGGGTTGCGCAGCCTGCCGAAATTCACCGGCACAGGCTTGGCCCAGCCGAACGCATACTTGCCGCCGCTGGCGATCAGAATCAGCGCCGGAATCAATATGGTGCCGATCGGGTCAATGTGACGGATCGGGTTGAGCGTGATCCGGCCCGCCTGATACGCCGTCAGATCGCCGAAGTGCCTGGCCGCATAACCGTGCGCCGCCTCGTGTAGGGTAATCGCGAAAATTCCCGGTATCGCGTACAGCGCAATGAGACGAGCGATGTTTTCGAATTCGCTCATGCATGGACTCCGAACGGCGCCGCACTTCCCTTGCCCTTCCTCACGATCACCGGCGCCTGTTCGGTGAGATCAACCACCGTAGTCGCCTCCACGCCGCAGGGACCGCCGTAAAGAATCAGATCCACGTCGTGTTCGAGGCGGCTGCGAATTTCCGCGCCGTCATTGAGCGGCGTCTCATCACCCGGGAGAATCAGCGTCGAACTGAGGATTGGTTCGCGCATTTCCTCGAGCAGTGCCCGCACCACCGCGTGATCCGGCACACGAAGTCCAATGGTCTTGCGCCGCGGATCGAGCAGGCGTTTCGGTACCTCGCGCGTGGCCTTGAGTATGAAGGTATAACTGCCCGGGGTCGCCGCCTTGAGGCTGCGGTACTGGGTATTGTCGACCACCGCGTACTGACCCAGTTCAGACAGATCCCGGCATACAAGGGTGAAATGATGATGCTCGTCGACCCGGCGGATGCGGCGCATGCGCTCCATCGCGGTCTTGTCGCCGATATGACAACCGAGCGCATAACAGGAGTCGGTGGGATACACCAGCAATCCACCGTCGCGCAAGATTTCAACTGCCCGGCGGATCAGGCGCGCCTGGGGATTGTTCACGTGGATGGAAAAATACTGTGCCATGGTCGGGTCAGGCTGCGCACCGCAACGCTTCCCAGTCCTGCCATAGTCTGCGCGCGCCATCCGGGATGGGCGGAACATCACCCAGTTCGGCTGCTCCTTGCGCTGCCGCGTGGAAGTCGGAGCCCGCGGACAGGATGAATCCGAAGTGCTTTGCCAGCCGTAACAGCGGTAGAGGATTGGCGCGAAGCCCGCCGCCGATTTCGAGCGCATGACCCCCATGCTGCTTGAATTCGTCGAGCAGTTCGTGCATCTGCAGCAGCGCAAGACGATATCGGTCCGGATGCGCAAGCACGGCGTGGCCGCCCGCGCCACGGATCCAGCCGATCGCATGCCCGAGGGAGACCCACCGATGAGCGACGTAACCGCACTTGCCGATTCCAAGGTACTTTTTGAACGCGGCATTGCTGTTGGCGGCGTGACCCTGCTCCACCAGGAAGCGTGCGAAATGGCCGCGGCCTGCGACGGCCGCGTCTCTGGTATGGCGGGAGGCGCCGGCCAGACTGTCCGGGATTCCCGCGGCCCGAAGTTGTTGGGCGATCTGTGCGGCACGAAGCCGGCGCGAATTGCGGATCCCTGCCAGACCGTGGACGAGCGGTTCGCTGCGCGGATCTATGCCGAGCCCGATCACATGCACGGTCATGTCGGCCCAGGTGACCGACACTTCGACGCCCGGCACGAAACCGATGCCAGCCTCGCGAGCCGCCGCTTCCGCCTCGGGCAACCCACCGACTTCGTCATGGTCGGTGAGTGCGAGCATGGTGACCCGTTTGTGCGACGCGCGCTCGATCAGCGCTGGGGGAGTCAACACTCCGTCGGAATACGTGGAGTGGCTGTGTAAGTCGATGCGCAAGGATTGTGCTGCTGAAGGAACAAGCCTTGCATCATAACAAAACGCCTGGACCGAAAGAACATTTCTCGACGGAAGGTTGTAATCAAATGCAAACAGGAACCCGGGAAATTTTCAGGGCGACAGTGATGTGCCGCACGGTCGGTTTCGCATTGACGCTTACTTGCCTGCCGCTTGCCGGCGCGGGACCGGACTGCGAATCGCAGAGCACCGCAAGGCGCGTGGCGGTGATCGAGCTGTACACCTCGGAAGGCTGCAACAGTTGCCCGCCCGCGGATCGGTGGGTAAGCAGCTTGCCCACTCGGGGTTTCAATACGGACCGCGTGGTTCCGATGGCGTTCCATGTCGATTACTGGGACTACCTCGGCTGGCGCGACCGGTTCGCCCAGGCGAGCTTCAGTGCGCGCCAGCGTGCACAAGCCGACCGCGGCGGCGCGCGCTTCGTCTACACGCCGCAACTCGTCCTCAATGGTGCGGATTTTCGCCGGCCTTACTTTGACTCTGGCTTTTCGGAACGGCTGACCAAAGCAAACAACAGGGCCGCAGGCGCCGAATTGCGCCTTGTGCAGCGCTCAAGCATGGGCGGAATCAACATCGAACTTGAAAGCCGCGTGATCGAACCATCAGCACAGAAATTCTCCGAGTCCTATATCGCGTTGCTTGAAAACAACCTGAGCAGCGAGGTGCGGGCTGGCGAGAACAGCGGCAAGGTGCTGTTGCATGATTTCGTTGTGCGGGAAATCATCGGGCCCTTGCGTGCTGATGGCTCGGGCCGCTTGCGCTGGAGCGGAACATTCGCGTTGAACGGCCACTGGAAGCGCCCGGATCTGGGGATCGCGGCATTCGTACAGGACATCCGGGACGGCGACGTTCTGCAGGCGCTGCACGTACCCCTTTGCCGCAATCCCTGATACCAGTCTTGTTTTGGCACTGCCGTTTGCCCACACAGGACGGCTTGTGAAAGAATAGATCCCGTCCCGTCTCGCAACACCACAAAAACATACGGGCAGGAGATAAACATCAGCATTCGCAGTCCCCGGGATTTTTGCGCCGGTCTGATTTTCCTGTTTTTCGGCACCCTCGCGGCTTACATTGCCCGCGACTACCCGATGGGAAGCGCGGTGCGCATGGGTCCTGGGTACTTCCCTTATGTCCTCGGGATTCTGCTTGCGCTGCTCGGCGTGGTGATCTGCATCAAGAGCCTGGTGATCCAGGGCGAGCGCGTCGAGTCCGCGAGCCTGCGTGCGCTGTTGCTGGTGCTTGGCGCAGTCGGAATGTTCGCGGGCACGATTGAAAGCGCCGGCATCATCATTGCCACCATCCTGCTGGTGGGTGTCGGGGCCGCAGCCAGCCCCGAGAGCCGGTTGCGCGAGGTCGCGGTCCTGATCGTGTTCATGCTGGCGCTGGCGGTGGGCGTGTTCACCTACGGCCTCGGACTGCCGTTCAAGATATTCCCCGTCTGATGGAGTTGCTCGCCAATCTGCAATTGGGGTTCGAAGTCGCCCTGACACTGCAGAACGTCCTTTACTGCTTCCTGGGCGTATTGTTGGGCACCCTGATCGGCGTATTGCCCGGCATCGGCCCGGTGGCAACCATCGCGATGTTGCTGCCCGCCACCTTCGCCCTGCCGCCGGTGTCGGCGCTCATCATGCTCGCCGGCATCTACTACGGCGCGCAGTACGGCGGCTCGACTACTGCGATTCTGGTGAATCTGCCCGGCGAGGCCTCCTCGGTGGTGACCTGTCTCGATGGATACGCGATGGCGCAACAGGGTCGGGCCGGTCCGGCGCTTGCGGTCGCTGCGCTCGGCTCTTTTTTCGCCGGGACGGTGGCCACGCTGATCCTGGCGATGTTTGCTCCACCCCTTGCCGAAGTCGCGTTCAAGTTTGGCCCCGCCGAGTATTTTTCCCTGATGGCGCTGGGTCTGATTGCCGCGATTGTGCTGGCACGCGGTTCGCTCATCAACGCCATCGCGATGATCCTGCTGGGCCTGCTG
>JANOGP010000210.1:0-2222 GCA_031406075.1 Betaproteobacteria bacterium | reverse complement strand
CTTCGATTTGCGCCGCATCCACCACCAGAACGATGACTACACCACAGGCTCGTGCCAGCTCGGCGCAGGACTCACACGAGCGCGCCCCCAGCGCGGCAACTCGACTCGTGGTACCTCAGAAACGCGCCTGAGGATCGACTCGTGCTCGGGCCTGAGCAGGGCATCGGTGCGCCGGCGGCCGCCCCACGCGCGCCAGATCAACAGCGCACCGGTGCTGTCGAGCGCCTCTACGCGGCGCAGATCCCAGGCCAGACTCGGATCCGCGGCGACGGACTTCAGCGTCTTCCAGACCGTGGTGACGGAAGAACGCAACGAGGCGAGCGTCCAGTCACCAACGAGCGTGATGACGCGTTCACCGCTGTCCCGGATTTGCAGTTGCACCGAAGCCGGCGTCATTTCATGTCATCTGGAGAAGGCGGGGAACAAGTGTGGCAACGGATTGTAACGGGATCGTCCCGGCACGGCGTACCCGATCAGGTTTCCGGCGCGTCCCATAGCCACGCGGCGCCGCGAACGCCGCTGGAATCGCCATGAACGTTTCTGACGAGGCGCGTTTCCACCCGGTCTGAAAACACGTGCCGCGACCAAAGCCGCGGCACATTCTCGTAAAGTCGATCGAGGTTCGACAGACCGCCGCCGAGGACAATGACATCCGGGTCGAGCAGGTTGATCACATGCGCCAGTGCGCGCGCCAGGCGTTCCTCGTAGCGCGCAAGCGTGGATTGACAAGCGGGATCGCCGCTCTCGGCATGCGCGACGATCCCGCCGGCCTCCAGTGCCGCACCAGTCGAAAGCCGATGGTCGTTGGCCAATGCCGGTCCCGAGACGAATGTCTCGATGCAGCCGCACTTGCCGCAGTAGCACGGCGGTCCGGGCAATTCTTCGGGCTGCGGCCAGGGCAGGGGATTGTGTCCCCACTCGCCGGCGATGCCGTTGGGGCCGTCGAGCGCGCGACCGCGCACGACGATGCCGGCGCCTACGCCGGTGCCGAGAATGACGCCGAATACCACTTCGGCGCTGATCGCCGCGCCGTCGGTCGCCTCGGAAAGCGCAAAGCAATTGGCGTCATTGGCGATGCGCACTCGGCGGCCGAGCAAGGCTTCGAGGTCCTGCACGATCAATTGGCCGTTAAGACTGACCGAGTTGGAATTGCGCAATCTGCCGGTCGCCCGCGACAGCGATCCTGGCGTGCCGATGCCAACGCTGCCGCTGGCACCGAGGTCGCGCTCGCTCTGTACCACAAGGTTATGAATCACCGCGAGCGTGGCACGGTAATCATTGCGCGGCGTGGGGACGCGCCGGCGCAGGCGCTCACGGCCCGCGGCGTCGAAGGCGATGAGTTCGATTTTGCTGCCGCCGAGATCAATTCCGAGCCGCAATCCCGGCCGGGAGATCATCCAGTTTCTTCCTCGCAATCAGGTGATTGCATCATGTTATTGAGCCGTCGGATGCGGCTGAGGCCTTGGGAAGACTCCGCATTTGAATGCATCTTGGATTCGGACGTATGGCCTCCCGGATTCCTTACCCTTCCTTCATTAAAAAGGCGAATCGGAGCGGATTTTCGAGCGCATTCTACCGGGGGTTGAAATATTGTTTCGAGATCTCCCGGACTTTCGAGACCACGGATGCTTTCTACGTCGGGCGCGACGTTGATACCGTCGAAACCGAACATGGTTCAAGGCAGATTGGTGCGGTAGCCACGCCCGAAATTTTCTCGCCAAGTTGGCCCGCACCTCAGCGCCAGATCATTGCCAAACTCCAAATAAAAGTGTGGTGGTGCTGAAATAGTCAGTTGCAAAAAAATTGTTCACGTATCCGTGCCTCTGGGGGGTTCGATCAGATCGCTTTAGCTCGCCAAAGTTCTTTTTCTTGCCTGGCCTTAGACAATGGGTAGTCGCCCAACGTGGGGACCAAAATTTTCCATCCAGCCCAGTTCGGACGGATCCTGGGAAACCAGAATGGGTTGCCGTTCGAGTGGTAATCGACACTGATGGTAATGAATTGACCTTACCGCCGAAACAGGAAATTCGTAAAAAAATCAGAGGCTCGCCAAGGTCTATAATGAAAATGGTGGAGCCGTTTCGGCGGCCCACGCCGGGCCATTCCCAGGTCGTGCCGTGCGGACCATATGTCATGCTTCATGGGTCCTCAGGCACACGGGGCGGGGTGGTCTTCAAGAAGATTAAGCGCGATGCCAAAAAGTCAGGCTAAAATGCGCTGAA
>JANOGP010000382.1:0-3631 GCA_031406075.1 Betaproteobacteria bacterium | reverse complement strand
CACGCCCGGTACAGCAGTGATTGCCTCGGCACCGCTGACGATCCTGATGGTGATATATACAGCCATCAGCCTCTCGGTCATCGCCGAGCCTATGGTGAAATTCGAATTGCCGCCCGCAGCGATTGAACGACCATGAAAAATCTGCCGGAAAATCCATTTGCAAACATGTCGCTCACTGACTACGGCGCGCGCCTGCGCCGCCGCGACATCAGCGCTGCGGCCGCGACGGCTGCTCTGCTGGAACGCATCGAGCGCCTGAACCCCAGGCTCAACGCATTTCACACCATCGCGCGCGATGCGGCGCTTGCCGCCGCGCGTACTCTCGATGACCAGCTGGCGGCGGGGATCGATCTCGGGCCGCTGATGGGGGTGCCGGTTGCGGTAAAAGACCTCTACAGCGTCGCCGGCATGCCCACGAACGCGGGCTCGAATCTCGATGTCGCCGACATCGTGCCCGCCGAAGGCAGCTTCGTGCGCGCGTTAAAACGCTGCGGTTGCGTGATTCTCGGCAAGACGCGCACCAGCGAATTCGCGTTGGGTGGCATCAACTTCATCCACCCGGTCCCGTGGAATCCCTGCGACGCGCTGGCGCACCGCATGCCGGGCGGATCGAGCCACGGCTCAGCGGTCGCGCTGGCGGCCGGACTGTGCGGCTTTGCAGCCGGCACCGACACCGGCGGCTCCGTGCGACTGCCCGCCGCGCTGTGCGGCGTGATCGGCCACAAGTTTTCAAGCCGCGCATTTGCAATCGACGGCATTTTTCCACTGTCGCCCACGCTCGACAGCGTCGGCACGTTCACGACTTCGGCGGCAGATGCGGCGCTCGTCTACTCGGCGCTCACCGGCATGGCGGCGGCGCCTGTAAGGCCGCTCGCGGGATTGCGTTTCGGCAGGCCGCTGGAAGTGTTTTACGACGATCTCGACACCGAGGTCGAACAGCGCGTCGATGCCGCATTGCGCGCGCTCGCAGCGGCGGGCGCGCAAATAATTCCCGTGCATGTTCCCGAAATCGCGGAATTCGAACGGATTTTCGGCGGCATCGTGCCGGGCGAGCTGGTAAACATTCTCGGCCGCGCGCGCATCGCCCAAAGCCGCGAGCTTTTCGATTCGATCGCGCGTTCACGCGTCATCGCCGCGCTCGATTATCCGCAGGCGCGGCTGGATGAGGCGCGACAACGTCAGGTCGCACTGCGCGACACGGTGCGCGCCAGCATGCGGGGTCTGGACGGCTGGATTGCGCCGACGACACCGCTGGTTCCGGAGCCGCTGGCCTCGCACTCGACACTGGATGCCGCGCTGGCATGGAACCGGCGCGCGCTGCGCAACACGCGCATCGGCAACGTGTTCGAGCAATGCGGAATTTCGCTGCCGCTGCCCGCTCACGGTGGCGGGTTGCCGGTCGGGCTGCAGATAGCGTGTTCGGCGCTGGAGGATGCAAAGCTGCTGGCGCTCGCCGCCGCAGTAGAAGCCGTTATCGGCCGCGCCGCGCTGCCTGATGTCGCGGCCTTCGCCGGCGGGTGATGACGCGCTAGTTCACCTTCCCCCTTTCGATGGGGACACCCCGATCGATGGAGACACCCGGATCGATGGAGACACCCGGACGGGTGCGGGTGCGGGTGCAAGGGGAAGGCCGGGATGGGGATGGCGTTCCAAATTCAACCTTCACATGCAAAGAAGAGCTGAAGGTCGATATCCATGCTCCTTTCCAGACTTTTTCGACCTGCCAACTCCCCCACTCGATTTAGAAAATGAAGCGGCGGATCCATTGCAGGTAGGAGTCCTCCGTGCGCAAGCTGTAGTGCTTCACGCGTATGCGGTCACGTACTTGGTCAAGTAAGCGTGGTGACGACATGACATCACCCGGGCGGTGCCTATCCCGGTTGACGCGGTTGAGGAAGCTAGGGTCCGGTCATGTTCAAGTGAAGCCTAATCGGGTAAGGACCGGCTTTTAACCGGCCCTCCCCACACCACCGGGCATGCGGGTCCGCACCCGGCGGTTTATCAGAGCGGAGCACAGGGGAAGTCTCAAGCGTAGACGCCACTCTTGTGGCCATACACGGGTATGGCGTTTTGTCCATACTCATGCTAGCCTTGGCAAATGGCGAAGACCCGGTTCGACTGGGACCAAGACAAGGATGACAAGAACCAGAAGAAACACGGGGTGTCCCTTGCGCTAGCGCAACTCGCCTTCGTGGACCCGAAGCGCGTCATCGCAGAAGACCTATCCCACGGTTCGGGCGAGCAGCGGTACTTCTGTTTCGGGCAGGTTGGGGCTGGAGTTCTCACGGTCCGCTTTACTTACCGTGAGGACGTAATCCGTATTCACGGAGCCGGCTATTGGCGAAAAGGAAAACGAATCTATGAGCGAGAGAATCAAGTACACGGACGAATCCCTCGGGAACCTAAGGGTCGTTCCTGACTTCCTGCCACGCCCGGAAGACCTTGTCTTCCGGGACGAAGGCGTCAAGGTGACGATTTCCTTGAGTAAGCGCAGCGTCGAGTTCTTTAAGAATGAGGCGCGCAAACACAATACGCAATATCAGCGCATGATCCGCAGGTTACTGGACGCCTATGCGGCGCATCACGCAGCGCGACCTCTAACCCCCGGTTCCAGGCGACGCGCATAAAGCCGCGCGCGCCTGAGCCGGCACGTTAGGCCGCGGGGAGCCAGAGAGGCAAATTGCTAGCGCTTTACAATACTACCGTGATCCGTTAGTATTGTCGCATGACGATCAAGTCGTTTAAGTGCGCCGAGACAGAACTCCTGTTCGGCGGCACCCGGGTCAGACGATTCGTCAATATCGAAGCCGTCGCAATGCGCAAGCTTGCGATGCTGAATAGGGCCGGAAGAATTGATGATCTGCGCGTTCCGCCCGGCAATCGCTTAGAAGCACTAAAAGGCGATCGCACCGGGCAGCACAGCATCCGCGTCAATGATCAGTACCGCATATGCTTCGTATGGACGGCGTCAGGGCCCTCAAACGTTGAGATCGTGGATTACCACTGAGAATCATCATGCGCAAAGTTCCCTATCCCCACCCTGGCGAAATCCTTCTGGAAGAGTTCCTGAAGCCAATGGGCATCACCCAGTATCGGCTCGCGAAGGAAATTGGCGTCCCTCAGCGCCGTATCGGCGAAATTGTTTCTGGCAATCGCAGTGTCACAGCCGACACGGGTCTGCGGCTTTCTCGCTTCTTTGATATGTCTGAGGGCTTCTGGATAGGGCTACAGATGGACTACGACGCCGCCGGTGCGAAAGACTCCCTCGGCAAGACTTTGGCGAAAATCAAACCTTGGAAAAGTGCTGGCGCGGGCCGTGCTGCGGCTTAACTAGGCGTCCCAACGGACGGGCGGCAAGCGCCCGCCGCTGCGGAGCGCGGACGTTTGGCGTCGAGAAAGGAATCCAGGGGGCAGGTCTAGAGTTGTAGCATAGGCATGCCACTTGGCAAGACCTGACCCTGGGCACTCTGTGGGCACTCTGCAGGCGTTCCGCTGCCGCTGCGCGAACGCTCCCGCAATCGCTTGCATCGTCACCGCTGTCGTCTACAGCGTCTACCGCGTGGGCAACAAGTTGCCCACCCTACCTGACTGATTTGTGTATCAGTATAGGTAATGAAACGACCCTGTATGT
>JANOGP010000331.1:0-1950 GCA_031406075.1 Betaproteobacteria bacterium | reverse complement strand
TGATCAGCCAGACGAGGGCGAGCTTCAGCATCTCAATAGCGGTAGTGGTCGGACTTGTACGGGCCGCTCTTCGCCACGCCGATGTACTTCGCCTGCGCATCGGACAGCTCGGTAAGCTCGGCGTTGAGCTTCATCAGCTGCAGGCGCGCCACCTTTTCGTCGAGGTGCTTGGGCAGCGTGTAGACGCCCACCGGGTATTTCTCCGGATTGCCGAAAAGCTCGATCTGCGCGATGGTCTGGTTGGCGAAGGACGAACTCATCACATACGAAGGATGCCCGGTGCCGCAGCCGAGGTTCACCAACCGCCCCTTGGCGAGGAGGATGATCCTCTTCCCGTCGGGGAAGATGACATGGTCGACTTGCGGCTTGATCTCCTCCCATTGGTACTGCTCGATGGAGGCGATGTCGATCTCGTTGTCGAAGTGGCCGATGTTGCAGACGATGGCCTGGTTCTTCATTTTTTTCATGTGATCGTGCGTGATCACGTGGAAGTTGCCGGTGGCGGTGACGAAGATATCCGCTTTGTCCGCGGCGTAGTCCATGGTCACCACGCGGTAGCCTTCCATCGCCGCCTGCAGCGCGTTGATCGGGTCGATCTCGGTCACCCACACTTGCGCCGAGAGCGCGCGCAGCGCCTGGGCGCTGCCCTTGCCCACGTCGCCGTAACCGCAGACGAGGGCCACCTTGCCCGCGATCATCACGTCGGTGGCGCGCTTGATACCGTCCACCAGAGACTCGCGGCAGCCGTAGAGATTGTCGAACTTGCTCTTGGTCACCGAATCGTTGACGTTGATCGCCGGGAAGGCGAGCTTGCCCTCCTTGTGCATCTGGTAGAGCCGGCGCACGCCGGTGGTGGTCTCCTCGGTCACGCCCTTCACTTGCGCGAGACGGGTCGAATACCACTTCGGGCCGCGGGCGAGCCTCGCCTTGATTGCGGCAAACAGGAATTTCTCCTCCTCACTCGCGGGCTTGGCGATAAGGGAGGCATCCTTCTCGGCGCGGGCGCCCAGGTGCAGCAGCAGCGTCGCGTCGCCGCCGTCATCCAGGATCATGTTGGAGTAGGCGTTGTCGGGCCACTCGAAGATGCGGTGGGTGTAGTCCCAGTATTCTTCCAGCGACTCGCCCTTGTAGGCGAACACCGGCGTGCCTTTCACGGCGATCGCCGCTGCGGCATGGTCCTGGGTGGAGAAGATGTTGCACGAGGCCCAGCGCACCTGCGCGCCCAGGGCCTGCAGCGTCTCAATCAGCACCGCGGTCTGGCTGGTCATGTGCAGCGACCCTGCGATGCGCGCGCCGCGCAGCGGCTGTGTCGCGGCGGATTCCTCGCGGATTGCCATGAGGCCGGGCATCTCGGTCTCGGCGATGGCGATTTCCTTGCGCCCCCAATCGGCAAGCGCAAGATCGGCCACCCGATAGTCGGCAGAAGCTTTGGATTGTGGTACTGCGCTCATCACGCGCTCCTTTCAATCAAGAGTTCGCGAGCGCCGTTGCAAGGGTCGATCCCCCGAGCCTGGCAAGCCTGACGGCCTGTTGCAACGCTCCTCGGGGAGGGGTGCATTTTACCTCAACTGGCGATAACAAAAAAAGCCGGCGCTCGGGCCGGCTTTCCTCTCTGAGATCGCTGCGTCAGGCAGTGACCGGTGCGCCTTTCTTGATCCCTGCGTCGGCGGCGAGCGCCATCGCCTTATCGGTTGCCTCCCAGGTGAACTCCGGCTCCTCGCGGCCGAAGTGGCCGTTGGCGGCGGTTTTTTCGTAGATCGGCCGCAAGAGGTTGAGCATGCGTATGATGCCCTTGGGTCGCAAGTCGAAGTGTTGCAGTACGAGCTGCGATAGCTTTTCGTCGGAGACTTTGCCGGTACCTTGCGTAGTGACCAAAACGCTGGTCGGTCGTGCCATCCCGATCGCATAGGACAGTTGCACCATACACTTCGAAGCGAGCCTGGCGGCGAC
>JANOGP010000273.1:0-3595 GCA_031406075.1 Betaproteobacteria bacterium | reverse complement strand
GGCGATCGCGCTCAGCCCGTTTCACCCTGACTGGTATTACCAACCCATTACCTGGAACCACTACTGGAAGGGCGAGTACGAACAGGCTCTGATCCAGTCTCAGAAGGTCAACGTGCCGGGCGATCACTGGACCTGGGTGTTGCGGGCGACGCTCTATGGAGCGTTGGGGCGCAAAGCGGACGCGCAACCGGCGATTGCAAACCTGCTCAAGCTTTATCCGGGCTTCCCGAAAACGATCAGGGAAGAAATGCGGAAGTGGAACACACCCGACGACATCATCGATCGCGTTATCAGCGATCTACGCAAGGCCGGTCTGAACGTCCCGCCGCAGTGAACACAAATGAAATTTGGTACCAACTCACCCCAAACTCGCCGCCATCCTCTCTCCCGATCACCGAAATTGAGGCGGGCAAACTTCGTGACGATTGTGGGTCAATTCAGGATGGTCAGTGTGGGTGGCCGGCCACTCGATAGCACCGCGCAAGATAAGCGCTAAGGCTCACGGCTGACACGAATCCGTCCTGGCTCGACGACTACGAAACAACTGTATAAGGTTTCTTCCCGGCTCGACACGAGCTCGAGCACCGTTGCGGCAAGAGAATTTCTGGCCGCGACCGGGAACCGCACGAATACAACGCCGGAGCTCGCACGTGCGGCAGCAAAAACGAGCTGTCCGAAATCCTTGTCCTCCGTAATTAGAATGCGTCGCTCTGACGCCGCGAAATCGATTACCTTTTCGTCGCTTGCTCCGCGCAGGACTTCGGCAACCGCCACCACGTCGTGTCCAGCATCTCGTAGGCTGCGCACGACGGCAAAGTCGCAGCTCTCGTCAGCCAGGAACCGCATCTCTGACGACGATCAGGTACGAGTACCGAGCAGGACAGTTTCTTCGTGAGCTAGCGTATCGGCGGCATAGTTCACTGCCGCCTGGATATCGGCTGTAGTGAGATGCGGGTAGGCTTGCATCAGATCCTGCTCCGTCGCACCCTCGCCCAGCTTTCGAAGGATCAGCTCCACGGTGATTCGCGTCCCGCGGATCACTGGCTTGCCCAGCATGATCTTCGGATTGATCTCGATACGGTCGGTTGTGGTCATCGCTTGCTTTCAGCAGTGGTGACGAGAACCGGCATTTTACCGTGCGAGTAAGCGAAATACGAGGAATTCGCCAAGCCAGAATTCCCGGGAGAATTCACCATGGATTTGCTGCGGCGATCGCGGCCGCAGCTACCGCTGATCATCCCGATCGAACATACGCTCGACGTAACGCGCGACCAGGTCTATTTCGAGATTGACCCGGTCGCCCTGCTTCAGGTCTTTCAGGTTGGTTACCTCAAGCGTGTGCGGAATCAGGTTCGCCGAAAAAGTATCGGTTGTCACGACATTGACGGTCAGGCTCACGCCGTTGATGGCGATCGAGCCCTTACGCGCGATATAGCGGCCAAGCTCCGCGGGAAACCGAACAATGATCTCCCGGTTGGCGTCCACCGGTTTCACCGCCGCTACCGTGCCGACCCCATCCACGTGACCGCTCACCAGATGTCCGCTGAGACGGTCCGAAAGCCGCAGCGACTTCTCCAGATTGATCGCATTGCGGATGGCGAAACCCGCGGTCACGCGCAGGGTCTCCTGTGATACGTCGACCGTAAACCCCTTGGGCAGCAGCGACGTGACTGTCAGGCAGACTCCGTTGCAGGCGATGCTGTCGCCGATCGCGATGTCGCTGATGTCCAGACTACCGGCATCGATCGTCAGCGCCGCCGATTGGCCGGCGGGTTTGACCGCGGCGACGCTTCCGATCGCCTCGATGACCCCGGTGAACATCCGTCAGGCTCCCGGATCGGTTGATAGCGGCCGCGCAAGGATCCGCAGGTCCGGACCGATCATGCGGGTTTCCAGGATGTTCAATTGCAGCCGTTTGTTCATTTCCGTCAAATCCCCCAGGTCGAACATGCCACGCGCCGCGTCGCCGAGCATGTGCGGGGCCAGATAAATCAGCAACTCGTCAACCACGCCTGCGCGAAGCAGTGCGGAATTCAGATTCGTGCCGGCCTCTACAAGAACCTCGTTGATGCCGCGCCCGGCAAGATACTTCGCCAGTTCCAGCAGATCCACCTTGTGCTCCGCATTGGGCAGCACCACCACTTCGGCGCCTTTTTTCACGAGCGCCCGATTCTTCTCCTCATCGCGCGTTGCCGTGGCCACCAGCACGCCCCCACCCTCCAGAATCTTCGCCTCGGGCGTTATCCGCAGCCAACTGTCCACTACGATGCGCAGCGGCTGGCGCGGCGTTTCGACGTCGCGCACCGTCAGGCGCGGATCGTCATCCGCAAGGGTGCCGATGCCGGTCATAACCGCGCAGGATCGCGCCCGCCAGCGGTGTCCGTCGCGGCGCGCGTCCGCGCCCGTGATCCACTTGCTCATTTTGTTTTTTAATGCGGTCTTGCCGTCCAGGCTGGCCGCAATTTTTACGCGCATCCACGGACGCCCACGCGTCATGCGCGAAACAAAGCCGATGTTTAGTTCGCGCGCATCGTTTTCCAGAATCCCGGTCTCGACGGCGATACCCGCGTCGCGTAGTTTTCGCAGCCCGCTCCCGGCAACCTGGGGATTGGGGTCCTGCATGGCAGCGACCACGCGCCCCACCTTCGCGGCGATCAAGGCATCCGCGCAAGGCGACGTGCGGCCGTGGTGGCTGCAAGGTTCGAGAGAGACATACGCGGTGGCGCCCTGCGAATTAGCGCCTGCGGCATTCAACGCCACGACCTCGGCATGTGGGCCGCCGGCGCGCTCGTGCCAGCCCTCGCCCACGATCCGGCCGTCCTTGATGAGCACGCAACCCACGCGCGGATTCGGTGTCGTGGTAAACATTCCGCGTTCCGCGAGCCGCAGCGCGCGCGTAATGAATTGGAAATCTTCCGCGCTGAAGGGCATGCCGCTATTTGGACTTGCGTCGTGCGCCGGGTTTCTGCACTTCCTTTACCGCGTCGCGGAAATCCTCGACGTCCTGGAAGGCGCGATACACCGACGCGAAGCGAATGTAGGCCACCTTGTCGAGTTTGTAGAGTTCGCGCATCACCATCTCGCCGATTCGCCGCGATTCCACCTCGCGCTGGCCCAACGACAACAGCTTCTGCTTGACGCGTTCGATGGCCTCGTCCACCAGGTCCGCGGAGACCGGCCGCTTGTGCAGCGCGCGGGTGAAACCGACCCGCAACTTGTCTTCCTCGAACTCCTCGCGGTATCCGGTGCTCTTGACGATCTGCGGCATGCGTAGCTCGACGTTCTCGTAGGTCGTGAAGCGTTTGTCGCACGACGGGCAGCGCCGCCGCCGGCGAATGCTGTCCCCCTCCTCGTTGACCCTCGAGTCGAGGACCTGCGTATCCGGATTCTTGCAGAAAGGGCATTTCATGCCGAGGGACGAGGGACGAGGGACGAGGGAAGAGGGACGAGGGAAGAGGTGAGAGAAAAAGCGCGCAGCTCCATCTCCTCGCACCTCATACCTCGCACCTCGTACCTAATTTTCATAAACCGGGAACTTGCGACACAACTCTGTCACATCATTGCGAACCCCGGCGATCCTGGTTTCGTCGTTCGG
>JANOGP010000269.1:0-13023 GCA_031406075.1 Betaproteobacteria bacterium | reverse complement strand
GCTCCTTCATGACCGGGTCGGCGATGACGTCGAGCACTTTTTGCCTGTCCAGGCCGATCGATGCGGCCACATCGGCAGTGACCTCCGGACTGGAGATGTCCCGGTCGTCCACCATGTAGGCACGATAGAGCGCGAGCACGGCCTCTTCCTGCCTGGCGGATCCCTGCGGCTCCAGCCAGTAGACGGTGCGCGCCGGCGCCTGGCTCGCGATCGGGAACTTGCTCGGCACCTTGAACGGAATGTCGTAGAGCCGCGCGCAGCGCTCCATGTCGCGCCTGCTGTATTCACCCTTCAGCGGCGCATTGGGCAGCGGCACGCCGCCGGTCACTTTGAACACGACACCGAGCAGGAACGGCTTCCACTCGACGCTGCGGCCGTGCTTCGCCGCAAGGCTTGAAATTTGCGTCGCCGCCATGTAACCAAACGGCGAAGCAAAGTCGAAGTAAAACTGGATCGGATTTGGCATTATCAAGTCTCGTTAGTGAAAAGTAGGATCAACGGCGAACCACCAAGGCACCAAGACACCAAGAAATGCAAAGGCAGCACTTTCTTGAATGACCTGTTTCGACTAACACCACTTCCATGAGATTCGAACCATTCGACAGCTAGATCCCGCCACGACGATCCGACAAGCAACGAACAAAAATCAAACTCGGTTTCCTTGGTGTCTTGGTGCCTTGGTGGTGAGGTTTTCAACCCGCCTTCGGCGGGAACGGCGTGTTGTTGAGCTTGGCGACCGCCGGAACCAGCGAAGCGACCAGATGCTCGGGACCGCCGAAGCCGAGATTTACCGCCTGGGTCAATGTCTGCAGCGTCGCCGCTGCCATCGAACCCGACACGCCGAACTCCATCGCCATCTGATTGTAGTAACGGACGTCCTTAAGCGCATTGGCAAGCCCGAATTTCATCCCGCTGAAATCGCCTTCGACCGCCTTGCCCGCCATCATCTGGAAGATGCCGGAATTTGCTGCGCCGGTCGAAACCAGCTGGAAGTATTTCCTGGGATCCACTCCAAGTTTTGCGCACGCAGTCAGCGCTTCCGCGATCAGCGCCATCTGTCCGATCGCGGCGCAGTTGTTGATGAGCTTGATCTTGTGACCTGCACCGACGTCGCCGATGTGGAAAATGTTCTCGCAGAATGCCTTGAGCGCCGGCTCGATCTCCTTGAAGGTCGCTGCGTCAGCGCCAACCATGGTGTTGAGTCTTCCGTGCTCCGCCTCCACCGGCGTGCGGGTCAGCGGTGCATCGACGAAGCGCACGCTTCTGGACTGGAGTTCCCCGGCGATTTTAAGAGTCGAACCCGGCTGGCTGGTCGAAGTATCCACAACGATCTGCCCCGGCCGAACCGACTCCAGAATTCCGCCCTTGCGATACACCAGGTCTTCCACCTGCGGCGAGCCGGTCACGCAGATAAACACCACATCGCTGGCGGCCACCAGGCCGGCAAGGTCCTTCGCTTCCTTTGCTCCGCGCTTCACCAAGTCTTCGACCGGCGCGCGGTTCTTGTGGCCGAGGATCGTGGTCGTGAAACCTTTCTCGACCAGGTTCTTCGCCATGCCGTGGCCCATCATGCCCACGCCTATGAATCCTATTTTCTTGTTCGCCATTTATACTCCCAAGTCAAAACCTTCTTAGCCACAGAGGTCACAGAGAACACAGAGGAAAACAACAAGGAGTGCGGATCGGCAGCCGGTCATTATCCGGGAATGCACTGGATCGGTTGACTCACTTTCCATCACTCAAATGCTCTTGTCTTGCTTTTCTCTGTGGCCTCTGTGTCCTCTGTGGCTGAATTGATTTACGTTCTAGACCAATTCGATAGCCATGGCGGTGGCTTCGCCGCCACCAATGCAGAGCGAAGCGACGCCGCGTTTGCCGCCATGCTTGCGCAGTGCGCCGATCAGCGTGACCAGAATCCGCGCGCCGGAGGCGCCGATCGGATGCCCGAGGGCGCAAGCACCGCCATGGACGTTCACTTTGTCGTGCGGAAGCTTGTGCTCTTTCATGGCCGCCATCGTCACCACCGCAAAGGCTTCATTGACCTCGTACAGATCGACCTGGTCCGCGCTCCAGCCGGTCTTGTCAAATAGTTTCTTGATTGCGGCGACCGGTGCCGTTGTAAACCAGCCCGCTTCCTGCGCGTGCGTCGAATGGCCGGTAATGGCCGCGAGCGGCTTGAGGCCGAGCCGATCGGCGGTCGAGCGCCGCATCATCACCAGCGCGGCGGCACCGTCTGAAATCGAACTTGAATTTGCCGCAGTCACCGTGCCGTCCTTCCTGAACGCGGGTTTGAGCAGGGGAATCTTGTCGAAGTTGGCTCTGAACGGTGCTTCGTCATGCTCGATGAAGCGTTCATCCTTGCCGGCTTTGATCGCAAGCGGCACGGTCTCCCACGCGAACGAACCGTCCTTGTTGGCCTTTTGCGCGCGCTCCAGCGACGCAATCGCGAATTTATCCTGGTCTTCCCTGCTGAACTGATACTTCCCCGCGCAGTCTTCCGCAAAACTGCCCATCAGCCTTCCTTTTTCGTAGGCATCCTCCAGGCCGTCCAGGAACATGTGGTCGAGCACCTGTTGATGGCCCATGCGGTAGCCCGAGCGTGCCTTCGGCAGCAGATACGGCGCATTGCTCATGCTCTCCATCCCGCCCGCGACCATGATGTCGTTGGTGCCCGCAACGAGCAGATCGTGCGCGAGCATCGCTGCTTTCATCCCGGAGCCGCACATCTTGTTCACGGTGGTGCAGCCTGTCGACAGCGGCAGCCCGGCGCCGAGCGACGCCTGGCGAGCCGGCGCCTGTCCCTGCCCGGCAGGCAGCACGCAGCCCATGATCACCTCCTGCACCTGGTCGGGCTTGACGCCTGCGCGTTCGACTGCAGCGCGGATCGCCGCCGCGCCGAGCTGCGGAGCCGCGAAGTCCTTCAGTTCACCCTGGAGTGCCCCCATCGGCGTGCGCGCAGCGGAAACGATGACGATCGGATCGTTTTTCATCGCAATCTCCAAAATAACTCATTTACCACGAAGGCACGAAGACACGAAGAAAACCGAAGCCGAGTGAGAAATGCGTTGTAAAGGCCGGTGAATACTGAATCGACTTGCGCCCGCGCCTCGGCCGAACACACCATTGCCAGCGTCGTCGTAACCGCTCAGGCCCGGTCCCATAATCCTTTTCGCCTTTCTTCGTGCCTTCGTGTCTTCGTGGTCATTGCTTTTTGCTGCGGGCGAAGCGGTTGCGGAAGCGCAAGGACTCTGGATATGGAAACACATCCTCGATATGGCCTGCGGCAATGCGCTTCTTGGTCGTATTCCAGTAATCGGCGTCGAGCAAATCGGCGTGGTGTTCGAGGAACACTTTACGCACCCGCGGGTCGCCGAGCAGAAACGGGGCGAACTCCTCGGGAAAAACGTCATGCGCGCCAACCGGGTACCAGGGCTCGGCCGACATCTCATCTTCCGGGGTGCGTGGCGCCGGCATGCGGCGGAACGTGCACTCCGTCATGTAGGCGATCTCGTCGTAGTCGTAGAACACGACCCGGCCGAAACGGGTCACCCCGAAATTCTTGAACAACAGGTCGCCCGGGAAAATGTTCGCCGCCGCGAGCTGCTTTATGGCGTTGCCGTACTCGCGGATGGAATGCGCCACCTGATCGTTGTTTGCGCCGTCCAGATGCATGTTGAGAGGCACCATTCGCCGCTCGATGTACACGTGCTTGACGATCAGCGTGTCGCCCTCCTCTTCGATAACGGTGGGCGCGAACGCACGTAGCTCCTCCAGTAGCCCTGGACCAAATCGATCTTTCGGAAACGCCACGTCCTTGTACTCGAGCGTATCCGCCATGCGCCCCACGCGATCGTGGTACTTCACCAGCAGGTACTTTTCCATCACCTGCCTGCGGTCGGTGTCTTTGGGTGGTGAGATGACGTCCTTGATGACCTTGAATACGTACGGGTAGGAAGGCAGCGTAAACACCAGCATCACCAACCCGCGGATGCCGGGTGCGGTTATGAAGTCGTCGCTCGAATGCCTGAGGTGGTGCAGGAAGTCGCGATAGAAAAGCGTCTTGCCGTGCTTCTGTAAGCCGAGCGTCGTGTAGATTTCGGCGGCGGGCTTGTTCGGCAACAGACTTTTGAGGAACTCCACGTAACCGGACGGCACCTCCATGTCCACCATGAAGTACGCCCGGCTGAAACCGAACAGGATGGAAAGCTGCTCGGTATCGAGCAGGACGGTATCCTGGTAAATGCTGCCATCGTCGTTGCGCAGGATCGCGATCGCGAACGGGTACTCGTTGTTGCCGTTGATGATCTTGCCGATCGCGTATGCGCCCTTGTTGCGAAAGAACAGTGATGTCAGCACCTGGATCTGGTGGTTCGCATCCATCAGAAACGGGCGCGGCAGACGCGAGCGCAGCGCGCGCAGCAGCCAGCGCGTGTCGCGATGCAGGTCCCGGAACGGGTTGCGCAACCCGAAATCGCGCAGGACTCTTGCGATGGTGGCCCGCAGTCCCGCCTTCGCCGGGTAATAGCTGCGGTAGGTCGGCGGGTCGGAGTCCATGTGCTCGGTGGAGATGGTCGGACGCACGAACAGGAAATCGTTGTGGTAGTAGCTGCGGTGCAGGATGCGGCAGCTCACCGAGTTGAAGAAGGTTTCGGCCAACTCCGGTTGTTTGTGATTGGCAAGCAGCGTTATGTACTGCAGCTTGACCTGCTGCCAGATCGTGTCGGGAAGCTGATCGGTGTTGAACCGGCGTTGCAGGTACTCGACCGTTTCGGTCACGCGGCGGCCGTAGAACTGGATGCGCTCGCGCGAGATGCGCTGGATCTCCGCCCACTGTCCCGCCTCGAACAGCGATTTTGCGTAGCGGCTGGTTTCGCGGAACAAGCGGTAGTGACGGTTGAAACCGTCCAGCATTCCCTGCGCGATCAGGAATGCAAGATCCTGCTGGGTCTGTGATGTGACGGTAGTCATGAATATGAAAACCTGTCAGCCACTGAGGGCACAGAGAACGCGGAGGAAACCCAAGTGCACGATATTCATGCTGACTGGTCAGTCTGGCGACGACTGATGTTCCCGTCCAGACTACAGCGACAGATTCTTCCAGAGTACTGGTACATCAGATTCTCTCTGTGATCTCTGTGTCCTCTGTGGCCAAATCGCCCTTCACGAAGTTTCTTTGAAAAGCTCGCGGCCGATCAGCATCCGCCGGATCTCTGAGGTGCCGGCGCCGATCTCGTAAAGCTTTGCATCGCGCCACAGCCTGCCGGTCGCGTACTCGTTGATATAACCGTTGCCGCCCAGTGCCTGGATCGCTTCGCCTGCCATCCAGGTCGCCTTTTCCGCGGCATAGAGAATGGCGCCGGCGGCGTCCTTGCGTGCGGTCTCGCCGCGGTCACAGGCCTTGCCCACCGCATACACATAGGCCTTGCAGGCGTTCATGGTGGTGTACATGTCGGCGATTTTGCCCTGCATCAACTGGAACTCGCCGATCGGCTGCGCGAATTGTTCGCGTTCGTGCACGTACGGCATCACCGTATCCATGCAGGCTTGCATGATGCCCAGAGGCCCGCCCGCGAGCACCGCGCGTTCATAGTCGAGCCCGCTCATCAGCACCTGCACGCCGCGGTTAAGCTCGCCAAGCAGATTATCCGCCGGCACCTCACAGTCCCGGAACACCAACTCGCAGGTGTTGGAGCCGCGCATTCCAAGCTTGTCGAGCTTCTGCGCGGTGGAGAAACCTTTGTAGTCTCTTTCGACGATGAAGGCGCTTATTCCCTTCGGGCCCGCCTTCACGTCCGTCTTGGCGTAAACCACCAGCACGTTCGCGTCGGGCCCATTGGTGATCCACATCTTGTTGCCGTTGAGGATATAGCGTTCGCCTTTCTTCTCGGCACGCAGTTTCATGCTCACCACGTCGGAGCCCGAATTCGGCTCGCTCATCGCCAGTGCACCGACGTGTTCGCCGGAAATCAGTTTCGGCAGGTACTTGCTTTTCTGCGCCTTGTTGCCGTTGCGGCGGATCTGGTTCACCGCCAGGTTCGAGTGCGCGCCATACGACAGGCCGACCGAGCCTGAGGCGCGGGAGATCTCTTCCATTGCCACCACGTGCGCGAGATAGCCCATGTTGGTGCCGCCGAATTCCTCCTCGACGGTAACGCCGAGCAATCCGAGGCTTCCGAGCTTGCGCCACAGGTCCATCGGAAATTCGTTGTTGTGGTCGATCTCGGCCGCTCGCGGCGCGATTTCCTTGGAAGCAAAGTTCTGCACGGTGTCGCGCAGCATGTCGATGTCTTCGCCGAGGCCGAAATTCAGCGTCGGGTAGCTCTTGAGAAAGGTTTCAGGTTTCATTGGTCTGGCCTCCCGTGCATCGTCATCGGGGTGAACGGCGCGTAACCGCCGGCCGAGTCTGCGATGGTACCCATGAAGTCGCTGTTCAAGCAGACTGTAATTGACGTTTACGTTAACGTCAATCAGTAACCGTGATATCGCATCAAAATCGTTTCAGATCAGGGCTTTGCCTTGATCGTTAGCTTGCCGGGAGCATTCCTGTCCGGCTTCTTGCCGTTCCCGGCCAGAAAGTCCCGGCACTGTTTCTCGAATGCAGCAATTTCGCCCAATACTGCCTCGATGTCCTCCCGCTGCTGCTCGAGGATGGCGCGCCTCCGTTCCAGCACTTCGAGGAAGCGTTCGACCTGGACCTGTTCGTCCTTGGCGGCGTCATACAGGTCGATTAACTCGCGGATTTCGGAAAGCGAGAGCCCGAGGCGCTTGCCGCGCAGCGTAAGCTTGAGGCGAACCTTGTCCCGGTGACCGTATACGCGATTGCGCCCGGCGCGGCCAGGCGCAAGCAGACCCTGGTCTTCGTAGAAGCGGATCGCCCGTGTGGTCAGACCGAACTCCCGGGCAAGTTCGGTGATGGTGTATGTAGAGTCCGCCATGCGCGACGCAGTTTACGTAAACGTAAAGTAGAATCCAACTAAATCGCGGTACGCCTCCGCTCCAACACACCCGAAGAATCCACGCATGCAGACACCCGCTCGCGCGGCGCGACTTGATACGTCGGCACCGCTAACCTTCCCGTTCCCGGAACCGCCCTCCGGAGGAACCGTGCGCGAGATCGCGTCGGGGGTGTTCTGGCTGCGCATGCCGTTGCCGTTCGCGCTCGATCACATCAACCTCTGGCTGTTGCGCGACGGCGAGGGTTGGACAGCGGTCGACTGCGGGATCGCCGCCGACACCACCCGCATTCACTGGGAGCAGATCTTTCGCGACGTAACCGGCAATGCCGGGCTCACACGGGTGCTGGTTACGCACTTCCATCCCGACCACTTCGGCAACGCCGGCTGGTTGACGCAGCGATTCGACGCGCCGCTGTGGATGAGCGAGTCCGAGTACCTCAATGCCCATGCGCAGTACCAGACCCAGGCGGGCTTCGGATCGGACGCCACCGCGCGACTGTTCGCCGATCACGGCCTCGACCCGGAACGGGTCGCCGCGATCCGGGGCCGGGGCAATTCTTACCGCAAAATCGTCTCCGAACCGCCCACCCGGTTCGTGCGCATGATGGATGGCGACGAGATCGACATCGGGGGCAACATCTGGCGCATCATCGTCGGCTGGGGACATGCCCCCGAACACGCGGCGCTGTATTGCGAGTCGCTGGGCGTATTGATCTCCGGCGACATGCTGCTGCCGAAAATCAGCACCAACGTCAGCGTCTGGCCGACCGAGCCGAAAGGCGATCCACTGAAACTTTTCCTGCGCTCGATCGACCGCTTTGTCGAACTGCCCGCCGACACCCTGGTGCTGCCTTCGCACGGTCTGCCTTTCCGCGGCGCACATACGCGGGTGCAGATGCTGCATGGGCATCACCGCGATCGCCTTCTGGAAGTGCTTGAATCGTGTGCCACGCCGAAGACCGCCACGGATCTGCTGCCGGTACTATTCCGCCGCACGCTCGACTCGCACCAGACGTTCTTCGCCATGGGCGAATCCATAGCGCACCTGCATTACCTCTGGTATCAGGGCGCGCTGACGCACGCACGGAACGCGGACGGCATTCACCAATTCGTCAGGAACGGTTGATGAACGTCGACGGCGTCGCGTATCGAAGCATCTGGCGCGACGGCAACGTTGTCCGTATCGTTGATCAAACCTTGCTGCCGCATACCTTCAGGGTCGTCAAACTATCCAGCGCGGAAGAAGTGGCCGACGCAATCCGCAACATGCGGGTGCGCGGCGCGCCGCTTATCGGCGCTGCCGCGGCGTTCGGCATGGCGTTGGCGATGGCTGCCGATTCTTCCGGCGCCAATCTCACCCGTGCAGGCGAACAGCTCGCCGGGACCCGGCCAACCGCAATGAACCTGCGCTGGGCGATCGGGCGCATGACCCATGTGCTGCGCCCACTCGCTATCCAGGATCGCCCCGAAGCGGCATGGACGGAGGCGCAGGCGATCGCCGACGAAGACGTGGCGATGAATCACGCCATCGGGCAGCACGGCGTCGAGCTGATTCGCAAGGCTGCGGAGAATCGTCCTGGACCGGTCAACGTGCTCACCCACTGCAATGCCGGCTGGCTGGCCACCGTGGACATGGGCACCGCGCTCGCGCCTATTTATCTGGCGCACGATCAGGGCATACCCGTGCACGTGTGGGTGGACGAAACCCGCCCGCGCAACCAGGGATTGCTCACCGCCTGGGAACTCGCGCATCACGGCGTGCCACATACGGTGATCGCCGACAACGCCGGCGGGCACCTGATGCAGCGGGGCCAGGTGGATATCGCGATTGTCGGGGCGGACCGCGTCACCGCGCGCGGAGACGTCTGCAACAAGATCGGCACCTATCTCAAGGCGCTGGCCGCGAAAGACTGCGGCATCCCGTTTTGTGTGGCATTTCCGGGCTCGACCATAGACTGGGACATCGAAGACGGATTCGTGGGGATCCCGATAGAAGAACGCGCAGCCGATGAATTGCGATCGGTTGCCGGCCGCGGCGGCGATGGTAAACAGGCGCGTTTATGGCTGGTGCCGGAAAGAAGTCCGGTCGCCAATCCGGCCTTCGATGTTACGCCGGCCGCGCTCGTGTCCACTCTGATCACGGAGCGCGGACTCGGGCCGGCCTCGCGCGCGGGTTTGTCTGCGCTCTATCCGGAACGATTGCAGCGATGAGCGAACTGCCCCTGAGAAAGGAGATCATCGCCACCGCCATGGCGATGAATGCGCTCGGCATCAATCGCGGCAAGTCTGGCAACGTCAGCGCGCGCTGGAAGGACGGATTTCTGATCACGCCGTCCGGCCTGCCCTACGAGGAGACCAGGCCGGCCGACGTGGTCTTCGTCGACAGGAAGGGCAATCCAGCGGGCAAGCGGCTACCGTCTTCGGAGTGGCGCTTCCATCACGACATTTACCGTACCCGCAAGGATGCGCAGGCCGTGGTTCACGCGCATTCGAGTTTCGCCACAACGCTCGCCTGTCTCGGGATGAATGTGCCTGCGTTTCACTACATGATCGCGGTCGCCGGCGGCAACAGCATCCGCTGCGCGCCCTACGCGACATTCGGCACTCAGGTATTGTCGGACCGTGCGCTGGAAGCGCTGTCCGGCCGCAAGGCCTGCCTGCTGGCAAACCACGGAATGATCGCGACCGGGGACAGTCTGAATCACGCGCTGGCGCTGGCGGTGGAAGTCGATGCCTTGTGCGAGCAGTACTGGCGCGCGCTGCAGATCGGAAAGCCCGCTATTCTTTCCGACGCCGAGATGGAAGTCGTCCTGGAGAAATTCAAGAGCTACGGCAAACCGGCCCGCTGACTGCGCGGGACGCCGAGTCGAAACCGCCGTCCACTTGCGCTGTCACGCGGTTGGGCCTAGCTTAGCGGCTATGGCCGAAGAAAAATCAACCACCCCCGCCTCCGTCGGTACTACGGAATTTGCGCGCACGCTCGCTGAAATTGCGCTGCGCAGCAATCACTTATTCAAGGAACACCTCGCCGAACAGTCCAGGGAATCCGGCGAGGAAGTGGTGGACGAACTCGGCATCGGCAAGGCCTTTACGGACCTGGCCGCGAAGCTGATGACCGACCCGTTCAAGCTCGCCGAGGCCGGCACGCGCATGTGGCAGGACTACTTCATGCTGTGGCAAAACACCATGAAGAGGGCCATGGGCGAAGAATCGGCGCCGGTCGCAGAGGCCGCCAACTCCGACAACCGCTTCCGCGGTGAGCTATGGCAGAACAATCTGGTATTCGATTACATCAAGCAGTCCTACCTCATCGCCGCGCAGAACATCCAGAAGACGGTCTCCGACGTCGAAGGCCTCGACGCGCAGACCGCACGCAAGGTGAAGTTCTTCACCCGCCAGTACGTGGACGCGCTGGCCCCGACCAACTTCGTGATGACCAATCCCGAGGTGCTGAAGACCACGGTCGAGACCGGCGGGAAGAACCTGCTCGACGGCCTCAATCATCTGCTCCACGATCTCGAACGCGGTCACGGCAAGCTGGCCATCAGCATGACCGACTACAAGGCGTTCAAGATGGGCGAGAACGTCGCCACCACGCCGGGAAAAGTGGTCTACCAGAACGATCTGATGCAGCTGATCCAGTATCAGCCGGCCACGAAGGACGTTTACAAAACGCCGCTGCTGATCATTCCTCCCTGGATCAACAAGTACTACATCCTCGACCTGCGGCAGAAAAACTCCTTCATCAAGTGGGCGGTGGACCAGGGCATCACCGTGTTCGTGGTTTCCTGGGTCAATCCCGGCAAGGAGCTCGCAACCAAGAGCTTCGAGGACTACATGCTGGAAGGCCCGCTGGCGGCACTGGACGCCGTGGAGAAGGTGAGCGGCGAGCATGAAGTCAACATGATCGGCTACTGCCTGGGCGGTACGCTCACCGCATCGGCGCTCGCCTGGATGGCGGCAAAGGGACAGTCGCGGGTGAAAAGCGTGACTTTTTTCACTGCGCTTTTGGACTTCTCGGAACCCGGCGAACTCGGCGTATTTGTGGACGAAGGCGTGCTCGCCAACCTGGAAAAAAAGATGGAGAGCCGCGGTTATCTCGAAGGTGCGGAGATGGCCGGCACCTTCAACATGCTGCGCGCCAACGACCTGATCTGGTCGTTCGTGGTGAACAATTACCTGCTAGGCAAGGACCCGTTCCCGTTCGACCTGCTGTACTGGAACTCGGACTCCACCCGTATGCCGGCAAAGATGCACACTTTTTACCTGCGCAACATGTACATCAGGAACAAATTGCGCGAACCCGGGGGAATCACGCTCGCCGGCGTGCCGATCGACCTGTCCAGGGTCGACATTCCCACGTATTTCATCTCCACGGTCGAGGATCACATCGCGCCGTGGAAGAGCACTTATCTCGGCGCCCGGTTGCTAACCGGGCCTGTCCGCTTCGTGCTTGGCGGCTCCGGCCACATCGCCGGCATCGTCAACCCACCTGCGGCGAACAAGTATTGGTACTGGACCAATCAAAAGCTGCGCGACGGCGCCGACGAATGGCTCTCCACCGCGGAGAAGCACGAAGGTTCGTGGTGGAACGACTGGGGCAGCTGGATAGCCGGCTTCGGTGGTGACAAGGTTCCCGCCCGCGTTCCCGGCGAAGGCGGGATGAAAGTCATCGAGGACGCGCCAGGCACTTACGCGAGCTTCAGGCTCGATGCGGAGCCGGAGAAAAAACCGGCGAAACCGGCCAAGTCAAAGAAGAAAAGCTGAACCACCAGGAAGGAAAAGGGGCGAGACTTACGTTTCGTTCGCTGGTGCTGGTCGTGACTTTGGGAATTCCCCGCATCACAGCCATTTGGCCTTTCTGAACCGGTAGAAGAGATAGCCGTCGATCGCCACCATCACCGCCACCGTCAACGGGTAGCCCAAGCTCCAGGTCAGTTCCGGCATGTGCTCGAAGTTCATCCCGTAAATGCCCGCGATCATGGTCGGCACCGCGACCAGCGCGGCATACCCGGCCAAACGCTTGGTGATCTCGCTCCCCTGCATGGTCAGAAGCGACAGGTTCACCGATAACGCGGTGATGACCATTTCCCTCAGGCTGTCGATCGACTGGTTCACCCGGACAAGGTGGTCGTAAACATCGCGGAAATAGTCCTGAAGTCCCATGCAAAGCTGTGGCACCCGGCCGCCGTAAAGTTTGCTGCTTGCCTCCAGGAGCGGACCCGCGGCGTGCTTGATCTTCATCAGCTTCTGCTTCAGGAGGTAGAGGGAGTGGATGATCGCGCGGTTATTCTTCCCGGAAAAAATACGCTTCTCGACTTCCTCGAGTTCGTCCTCCAGCGCGTCGAGCACGGGGAAGTAGCGGTCAACTACCGTGTCCATGATCGCGTAGAGCACGTACGCCGAGCCTTGGCGCAGCAAGTCCGGCTCACGTTCGCTGCGCGCGCGCACTTCGGCAAATCCCTGCTCGGTGCGGCTGCGAATCGAGAGCACGTAGTTGGGGCCGACGCATATGTCGACTTCACCGACTTTCAGTTTGTCACCCGCAAGCTCAACGGTGTGCAGCACCACGAACAGCGAATCGCCGTACTCCTCGATCTTGGGCCGTTGATGGCCGTGCCGAGCGTCCTCGACTGCAAGTTCGTGCAGTCCGAACTCCCGCTGCATCGTCTCGAGTTCTTCCGGGGCCGGCTCATAAAGCGCCACCCAGACAAAACATTCCGGCCGGCGAACATACTCGTGGATTTCCTGTGGCTGAATGTCGGCGAGCTTCCGCCCTTTCTGGTAAGCGACGCAGTTAACGAGCATGGTGATCTCCTCGCATTCCGTAGTTCAAGGTCTTGAAGCGGTGCGCAGCAAAGAAAGATAACGCATCCCCTCGATCGCCCGGCTGCCGTACCAGGACGTCATTTCCGCGTCGATCAGCGAAACCGTAACCGTCCGAACCGTGTGCCCAGGGACGGGTGAAGTAACATTCATCGCCTCTGTCACCGGCTCCACGTCTCGCAGTCTGAACGCGTAAGGCTCGGAAGCGAGCAGGACACGATCCACGCGTCCAAAGACCGAT
>JANOGP010000237.1:0-3944 GCA_031406075.1 Betaproteobacteria bacterium | reverse complement strand
ATGCAGAGCGGCTCGTTCAAGCAGATTTTCGGGCGCATGAAGAAATGGTTCGAGACGAATTTTTAGATGACGTGATTCAAAGCGAAGTCTGGTTTCTGATTCTTGTGATTACTTGCAGAGGAGATGAGAAATGTTTGAAATCGTAGATACGCAACCCCAGGAAGCGGTAATCAAGGTGGTGGGCGTGGGCGGCTGTGGCGGCAACGCGGTCGATCACATGATCAATGAAGGCGTGGAAGGCGTGGAATTCATCTGCGCCAACACCGATGCGCAGGCGCTCAAGCGCAACAAGGCGAAGACGCTGCTGCAACTCGGGCCGAATGTGACCAAGGGCCTGGGCGCCGGCGCCAATCCCGACATCGGCCGCGAGGCGGCGATGGAAGACCGCGAACGCATCATCGAGCTGATCGAGGGCGCCGACATGCTGTTCCTGACCGCCGGCATGGGAGGCGGCACCGGTACCGGTGCGGCACCCATCGTGGCCGAAGCGGCGCGCGAGCTCGGAATTCTCACGGTTGCGGTGGTGACCAAACCATTCGCATTCGAAGGCAAGCGCCAGAAGATCGCGCAGCAGGGCCTGGATGAGCTGTGCCGGCACGTCGATTCGCTGATTGTGATTCCCAACGACAAACTGATGCAGGTCCTGGGCGAGGACGTGAGCATGCTGGATGCGTTCAAGGCCGCGAACACGGTGTTGCACGGCGCGGTGGCCGGCATTGCCGAGGTGATCAATTGCCCTGGACTGGTGAACGTGGATTTCGCCGACGTTCGAACCGTCATGTCGGAAATGGGCATGGCGATGATGGGCTCTGCGGTGGCCGCGGGCGCAGACCGCGCGCACTGTGCCGCTGAGCAGGCGGTGGCAAGCCCACTGCTCGAGGACGTAAATCTCGCCGGTGCGCGCGGCGTGCTGGTGAACATTACGGCCGGCACCTCCTTGAGGATGAAGGAAGTGCACGAAGTGATGAACACCATCAAGGGATTCACCGCCGAGGATGCCACGGTTATTGTCGGTACCGTGATCGACGAAGCCATGAATGATCGGCTGCGCGTCACCATGGTGGCGACCGGCCTGGGCGGAGCGGCTGCTGTCAACCGCCACCACCAGAAGCCGTTGACCGTTGTGAAAACCGGTACCGACGCGGGCCCGTTGGCGGTTAATTACGGGGACCTCGAGGCCCCAGCGGTGATGCGTCGGCGTTCGCGCGACGCCGCGGTGGAGGCGATGAAGCAATCGGGCGTGGACATGCTCGACATCCCAGCGTTTCTGCGCAAACAGGCCGACTAGAATCCGGCTTGGATGAAGCTCTTTTGCGACGCAGCACTCGTCAACGTCGCGCTGGTACTTGGTGCGGCGCTATGGTAATCTAATCAACCATTTATCTTTGACGGAAGGCGACGGCTCAAAAGGCCGCAGCGCGAGAATCATCGACATGATCAAGCAACGCACGCTGAAGAACATGGTTCGCGCCACCGGGGTCGGCCTGCACACCGGTGAAAAGGTCTACCTTACGCTCCGCCCGGCTGCTCCTAACACCGGTATCGTATTCCGGCGCGTGGACCTCGAGCCGGTGGTGGACATCAAGGCCGATCCTTACGCCGTGGGGGACACCCGTCTTTCGTCATGCCTGGAGCGTGGTGGTGCCCGCGTGCAAACCGTTGAGCACCTGATGTCGGCGCTCGCGGGTCTTGGGATTGACAACGTTTATGTCGATCTGACGGCCGGCGAAGTGCCGATCATGGACGGCTCTGCCTCTCCGTTCGTGTTCCTGCTGCAGTCGGCGGGGATCGACGAACAGGCCGCCGCCAAGAAATTCATCCGCATAAAGAAGCCCGTCGAATTGAAACAAGGCGACAAGTGGGTCCGATTCGAGCCCTACAACGGCTTCCGGGTCGATTTCAGTATCGATTTCAAACACCCGGTTTTCGCCAGTTCCAACAAGCGCGTGGTGGTAGATTTTGAACACACCTCTTATATTAAGGAAGTGAGCCGGGCGCGGACTTTCGGATTCATGCAGGATGTCGAGAACATGCGCGCACAGGGGCTGGCCCTGGGTGGCAGCCTCGACAACGCCATTGTCATGGACGAATACCGCGTGTTGAACGTGGACGGCCTGCGTTACGAGGACGAATTCGTCAAGCACAAGGCTCTGGACGCGATCGGCGACCTCTATCTGCTTGGACATCCGGTGATCGGTGCCTACTCGGCCTACAAGTCCGGACATGCGCTGAACAACGGGCTGCTGCGCCGGCTGATGGAGGACGCGACAGCGTGGGAATTCGTCAGCTTTCTCAGACCCGAAGAGGCCCCTGCTTTCCTCAGGCTGCAGGTTCAGGCCACCTGATTCGGCAGCCGACCCGTCCGATCCGGATGGTTCTATTTGGCCGCACCGCTGCACACAGCCGGACAACCGAATACCATGTTGGTCCTGAGAATCTTCGGCGCGCTGCTGGTGATTATCTTGGGCGTATCCTTGGTTGGATATGTTTTTACCAAAGATCGCCGCTAGCTGCGCTTCAGCGTCCGTGCACTTTTAGTCGGATTCGTTATCACATTGAATTTTATAATTTTATACGCCCTTGAGCGGTTAGTCTTGGCGGTCTGACAAGGGTTTCTTTCGACGGCCGAGGCGCTCGAGGGCAGATTTCAGCGGCGACGCGTCCAGAGTTGCGGACAATTCGGAGATCGCTTCGCGGGCCGTCGGACTTAAAGAAATTTGTTTTTGTGGCAATGGGTTATGACGGATCCTTACTTGCACTTGTACACGAATTGCGGTAACCTCATGTCCCTGTTGTCGGAAAAAGACTAGGATTCGCGGCGCGAGTTGTTTCAGCTTGGCCGCCGCCGCGCCGCTGTCTACGAATAGAACCAGTTCATCTGCAGGTGATAGTGCCAGCGTGGTCGAAGAGGCAAGGCTATCGGGCAGCACTTCTGTCAATATGTCTTGCAGGGCAAGAAGCCGGCGAACCTGGCGGTTGAGGCCCTGCAATTGGGGGAGTCTGTCGATTAGCAGGCCGATGCGTTCGTTGGTCACGGTTGGTTGAGTCCTTGTAGGCACAGAAGAGGAACGGATGAATATTATTCTGGTTTCCAACAAATTCACGCAGGCGCGCAGCTTCGCCGTCAGCACGCCTCAGGTCATCTTCCTGGGGCTTTTGCTTGGTCTTCTGGTGGTGTCGCTGGCCGTCCTGATGAATTACTTCTCGCTGCGTTACGCAGTCACCAATCAGAGCCCGTATCTGCAGTCCCTGCTGGAGGCAGTCCAGGCCGAACAGACCCGCAAGACTCAGTCGTACCTGCGCGAAAGCCTGAATACCATGGCTGCACGGCTGGGGGAAATGCAGGCGAAGCTCCAGCGGCTCGACACGCTGGGCGAGCGTCTCACCAAACTTGCCGGCATCAAGCCGCAGGAATTCATGTTCGACCAGGCGCCGGCGCGCGGTGGTGCCGTTTCCACCATCCCGTCAAAGGAACTTTCGATGGGCGAGCTTGGCGAAAATCTGGACCGATTGGCACAACAGGTCGATGATCGAACCGACAAGCTCGGTGTCCTTGAATCGATGTTGACGCTGGTGCACGCGAAAAAACAGTTGTTGCCGACGCAGCTTCCAGTCAACACCGGCTGGTACTCCTCGAATTTTGGTTGGCGCATCGACCCGTTCACCGGGTGGAATGCCTTCCACGAAGGAATGGACTTCATGGCGCAGGAAGGCGAGGCGGTAACTGCCGCCGCCGGCGGCGTCGTCGTGTTTTCTGATCCGCATCCTCAGTATGGTAATATGATCGAGGTCGATCACGGCAACGGTTTGATCACGCGCTACGCTCATGCGTCCAAGCTGATTGCAAAAGTCGGAGACGTGGTTCTGCGCGGCCAGAAGATTGCCGAGGTCGGTAATACCGGCCGATCGACCGGAACGCATCTGCATTTCGAAGTGCGTCAATC
>JANOGP010000185.1:0-9736 GCA_031406075.1 Betaproteobacteria bacterium | reverse complement strand
GGAATGTCCCGTGATCGATCGCAACACGGCCGGTCGCGCCGGCCGCGACGCGGCGATCCGCGAATGGGCCGCGCGCTACGCCGAGCGGCTCGAGCATTATTGCCGGCAGGCGCCTTACAACTGGTTCAACTTCTATGACTTCTGGGCCCATCACGGGACGCCGCGCTGAACGCCTGCTGGCGGCATTTGTGATCGCACTGACGCTGTGCGCCAGCACGCCTGCCGCGGCACAGGAGCCGGGATTGCAACAGAACGCGGCGGGCTGGGGCATACAGCAGGTCATGCGCGAGTTGGCCGCGGTCAAGCGCTCGCAGGCGCGCTTCGTCGAGCGCAAGTACCTCAAGGTTCTGAACGCGCCGCTCGAACTGCGCGGAACACTTACCTACGTGGCGCCCGGCAATCTGGAAAAACGCACCCTTACCCCGAAACCGGAGACACTGACGGTCGAAGGCGACCGGCTTACCATAGAAAGTGCTGGTCGCAACGTGCGTCGCACCCTGCGGCTGCAGGACTATCCCGTGCTGTGGGCCTTCGTCGAGAGCATACGCTCGACACTCAGTGGCGACATCGCCGCCCTTGAGCGTTTCTATCGCGTCGAACTCGAAGGCGGCCGCGCGCGCTGGCGCCTCTATCTGGTGCCGCGCGATCGCGACATGCGCGCGGTCATCAGCCTGATCAACATCGGCGGCAGCCGCGACCGGGTCGAACGCATCGAGGTCAAGGAAAGCCGCGGCGATCGTTCGGTGACGACCATCGTCGAGGAGTCGCGTTGAAATCTACGCGTCTGGCTGTCGCAATCTGGCTGGGCACGATCGCAGTCTGCGCGCTAATCGTTATCCGAACCGAGTTCAGCACCGACCTCGGGGCCTTCCTTCCCTCTTCGCCCAGCCCGGCCCAGCAGATCCTGGTGGACGAGTTGCGCGACGGAGTGGTCTCGCGCTTGATCCTGATCGGGGTCGAAGGCGCCGAGGAAAGCGCGCTGGCGACCCTGAGTCGCGATCTGGCCGCGCGGCTGGAATCCGATCCAGCCTTCCGCTATGTCACCAACGGCGCATTCGACCGCTTCCGTGCCGACGGCGAATTTCTTCTGCGCCATCGCTATATTTTGAGCGATGGCGTGACGCCGGCGCGATTCGGCGTCGAAGGGCTGCGCGCGGCGCTCGAACGCCGGCTTGAAGAACTGAGTTCGGCCACCGGCATGCTCACCGGCGCCCTGCTGGCGCGCGACCCGGGCGGGGAATTCCTGCACCTGCTGGACCGCCTGCGCGAGGACCAAGGGCCGCAGAAGCGTGACGGCGTATGGTTCTCCGCGGGCGGCACGCGGGCGCTGCTGATCGTGCAGACTCGTGCCCCGGGTTTCGACATCGATTCCCAGGAACAGGCGCTGGCGAAGATCCGCGGCGCGTTCGAGTCCGCGGCGCGCGAACTCGGCGTCGCCGACGCTCGCCTGCTGATGACCGGACCGGGCGTGTTCGCGGTGGAAAGCCGTTCCGGAATCAAGCACGACGCGATCCGCTTCTCTCTGCTCGCCACGGTGCTGGTCTCGGTCATCCTGCTCGCCGTGTACCGTTCGCCGCGAGTGCTCGGGCTTACGCTGCTGCCGGTAGCGAGCGGTGCTCTCGCGGGTGTTGCCGCGGTGAGCCTGGGCTTCGGTTCGGTGCATGGAATCACGCTGGGTTTCGGCGCGACGCTGATCGGCGAAGCGGTGGACTATGCCATTTATCTTTTCACCAACACTTCTGCGGCCAGCCCGCCACAGACCACGATGAAACGCATCTGGCCGACGCTGCGGCTGGGCATGGCGACCTCGGTGATCGGTTTCGGCGCGATGTTGTTCTCCGGTTTTCCCGGGCTGGCCCAGCTCGGTCTGTTTTCCATGGCCGGGCTCATGGTCGCGCTCTTAGTGACACGCTGGGTGCTGCCGTCGCTTGCGCCGGCCGGATATCAGGTACGCGCGGCCGACGCACTGGCGCCCGTGCTTGCGAGTCTGGCGACGCGTGTCCGGGTCCTGCGCCTGCCGCTGACGCTGGTCATTGTCGCGGCAGCGGGCGTGCTGTTTTACAAAGGGTCTGCGATCTGGGACAACGAACTCTCCAGCCTGAGTCCGGTATCGCAAGCGGCCCAGCGTCTGGACGAGGCAATGCGAGCTGATCTCGGCGCCCCCGACGTGGGCCAGTTGATCGTCGTCAGCGGCGGGACCGAACAGGCGGCGCTGAAGACCGCCGAACGGATCGGTGCGGTGCTTCATCGAATGGTGGCCGAAGGCGGGCTCGCCGGCTTCGATTCCCCGGCGCGCTATCTGCCGAGCGTTGATGAGCAGCGCGCGCGCCAGCAGGCGCTTCCGTCCGGCGCGCAATTGCGTCGCAACCTCGAACGTGCCTCACGCGGCCTTCCCTTCCGCTCAGACGTCTTTGCGCCGTTTTTCGAGGACGTCGAGGCGGCGCGGCAGGCTGCGCCGCTGACCCGCAAGGATCTGGACGGGACCGGGCTGGCGCTGAAACTGGAGGCGCTTCTACCGCAGCGGCGCGATGCCTGGTTTGCGATTCTGCCTCTGCGGGGTGTGACCGATGCCGCGGCGCTCGAGCGGCGGATCGCGGAATTCGACTCGCGCGATGTGGTGCTGCTCGACCTCAAGCGCGAATCCGACGCGCTTTACCAGGGATACCTCGCCCGGGCGCTGGCGTTCGCCGCAGCGGGGGTGGCGGCGATCGCGTTGCTGCTGCTGATCGCGCTGCGCTCGGCGGCGCGCAGCTTCGAAGTGCTGGCGCCGCTGGCGGCTGCGGTCCTGGTGACTATCGCAATAATGGTTCTGGGCGGGGAGCGGCTCAACATCTTCCACGTGGTCGCGCTGTTGCTGGTGGTCGGCGTGGGTTCGAACTACACGCTGTTCTTCGAGCGCTCCAGCACACAGGGCGCCGATAGAGAACGCAGCATCGCCTCGGCACTGTTCTGCAACATTTCCACCGTGATCGGCTTCGGCGTGATCGGTTTTTCCTCCACGCCGGTGCTTTCGGCCATCGGCTCCACGGTCGCGATCGGTGCATTTCTCAGTCTCGTGTTCGCCGCCATTCTTACTGCCCGGCTTCCTCGCTAACGCAAATTCTTTACTGCTTCTTTACCGCAGAGACGCAAAGGCGCAGAGGAAACGCAAAGGAAAGCAAAACAACTTGAGGTTAAAAAGCAAGGAGGTGGATGTTCGCGCTACCACGATATATCGACTGGGTGAGGCAAATTGGAAGCCTCCCGCTTTTGACTCGCTTCGTTTGTTTTTCTCTGCGTTTCCTCTGCGCCTTTGCGCCTCTGCGGTGAAGGTTTAGTACGCCTTTGCGGTGAGGATTTAGTCTTCGTGAAGAGGGCTGGCGAGGAAAGTGCCGATTACGCCGCGGACGAGACGCCGGCCCTCGAGAGAGACCTCGAAACGGTAATGGGTAAGCGGAGGGGACGCGGCTTCGAGGTGTACCGATACGAGTAGTGACTGGTCGGCGGGGATGAGGTCGGTGAAGAAGGCCACGTCGCGCATGGCGACCAGATAGCCGACGCGCGGTGCGGCCTCGCCCTGCCGGCGCCAGCGCTGCAGCGCTTCCCACGTTGCCGCGGCTTGGGCCGCGGCCTCGATCGCGGCAACAGTCGGCGCGCTGCCGCCGGAGACGAGCACACACCGGCCCGGAATCCGGACAATGCAGTCGAGCGCGTCGCCGCGCTGCTTCAGGATCGAATCGACGAATCGCATCGGCGGGCGGTGCGGTAACAATGCTTCCATTGAGGGGACGATGCCGGCGGGGACGATGCCGCCTGGGGCCATCCGGGTCCGGTGGTCGGGAAACGCACCGGGCTGCGACCGCGGTGCGCCGACGATGATTTCGCCGTTGGCCACCAGCACGCCCTCGCGTTTCAGGTCGAAACGCAATCGAGCCGTCTCGCCTTCCCGGCCGGTGCTCTCTCGGGCCGCCAGTTCGAGCCGGTCTCCCGGCAGTACCAGATGGCGCAGGCGCACGAAGGCGATGCCCCGCAGCGGCAGCGGCTTCCCGGTTTCCTGCTTGAGCGCCGCGATGGCGAGCGTAAGTTCCGCAACGCCTGGAAGGATCGGCCGGCCTGGGAAGTGGCCTTCGAACCAGGGGCCGTCGGCGGGAATCGCGATCGTAGCGTTCACGTCCGCCGCTTTTGCGGGCGCTGTTTTCACGACCGGCGTTTTCACGAGCGCCGCGCCAAAATCGCCCCGATCACGCAGCTTGGGTAGGCGTCGCGAATCGCTGCGATATCGGGAAAGATCCTCACCTCCTGGAAGCCGTTGGCTTCCAGCGCGGCGGTCCATTGCTCCGGGGTGAGGAAGCCGCCGTTCGGGCGCCAGTCCGGCACCAGCAACGCATCGCGGAACGAACCCAGCAGGTTGAACACCAGTTCCAGATGCAGCGGCGCGCGCGCAAACGGACGGATGCACTCGGTCATGACCAGCAATCCGCGATCGCGCAACGAGCCACGCAGTTCCGCCAGGGTTTTGCCCAGGTCCCGTGCGACATGCAGCACGTTGACGCCGTAGACCATGGAAACGCTGCCCGGCGTGATTCCGGCCCCGGCGAACGGGCGGTCGATGTCGAGCGCCATGAACCGAAGTGCACAGCGCGGATTGCGGGCGGCGAGGTTGCGCTGCGCTCGCTTCAGGAACAGCGGCGAGATTTCGGTCAGGGTGTAGGAGCCGATCTGCGCCGCGCGGCCGATGTTCTCGAAATGTTCGAGCAGCGCGATTGCGCCGCTTCCTAGCCCGCCGCCGATTTCCAGGATCGCTTCGGTGTCTGCTCTTGTCGCCTGTGCCGCCGCGATCGCCCCGACCTTATTGCTGATGGCGTACAGCGGGTTGTCGTTGGAGAAGTACTTCACCCAGGGGATGATGCCCGCCGCGCCGAACAGGGCCTGTTCGCCGTTCATCCGTCCGCTGAGCACGTCCGGGTAATGCGCGGCTGCGAGGGCCGCGATGTCGTAAGCCGGCAGGCAGCGCGGATCGTGTGCCTGCTGGGCCGCGCGCAATGCTTCCGGATCCAGAAGCGGCAGGGCCTGTCCGAGTCGATAGCGGATCTCACCACCCGTGCCGGTTTCGCGGACGATCCAGTTCCGGGAAGCGAGCAGTGCCAGGATCCACGACACCGGCAGGTGCGCCGCTTCCGGCGCCAGTCCGGCGCGGGCGATTACTTCAGTTACGCCGGCTGCACTGCGACAGGCCGTTTCCAGCCCGGTAGTGCGGAACAGTACCAGCGCCAGCCGCGATACGTACTCCTCGTACAGATCGAAGGAAGCGATCATGGCGTCGTCGAAATGCGCCAGCAGTTCTGGCGGAAACAGCGCTGCACGTTCGTCCTTCCCGTTGCGTTTGGACAGGGTCGGCATGAAATCCCGGTTGTCTTAGCGTTCCTGGCGCCGGTGCAGCGAAAGCTTCAGGCTCCGTGCCAGCAGCAGCGGCAGACGCAGCAGAAAGCCGATAAGCAGGCGCAGGTGCATCCAGCTCAGCAGCGCGTTGTCGCGCAGGTAATTGAAATGCGACACGCCGCCTTCCTCGAGGCTGAAGTAACGGACCGGCGCAGACAGATTGACCGGGCGGGTGCCGCCCCACACCAGCCTCACCGCCGCTTCGACGTCGAAGTCGAATCGCCGCATCCAGCGTTGCGACTCCATCACCTGCAGCAACGCGGCTGCCGGATAGACGCGCATGCCGAACAACGAGTCGCCGATGCCCGCCCAAAGCGTTTCGAGATTCGCCCACCAGTTGGAAATGCGCCGGCCCACCACCCGCAGTCTGGGGGCCGTCGCGTCGAAAATCGGTTTGCCCAGCACCAGCGCCTCGGGCTGCTGCGCCGACATCTGCATGAACGCGGGTATGCGCTCGGCCGCGTGCTGGCCGTCGGCGTCCATCGTAAGCATGTGGGTGTAGCCTTGCGCGACCGCCGCGCGCAGGCCGTGCAGTACCGCGGCGCCTTTGCCCTGGTTGCGGGGTAGCACGAACACCCGTAGCCCGGCATCGGCGCGGGCGAGAGCCTGCAGCCGCTCCGCAGTACCATCGGTACTCCCGTCAACAACGACCCACACCGGGTCCCAGAAACGCCGCGCGTCCCGGACCGTTTCCAGGACCTTGGCGCCGGTGTCGTAACTGGGGATCACAACAAGGTGCGTCTGGGAACGGTCAGGCATGGCGGATTGCTTTTTGTTGGAGTTGACTGGCGGCGTCATACCGCAGTTGCAGAGCTGCCATTCTAGATCGCAAGTCCTGCGACTAAGACTTTGTCGTGTCGGCCCGGCGCGGTTCGCGAGCGGCCAGGACATGCGTAGAAAGTTCCTCACAATAGTAATTTTCCAGTTTCGTCACGAAGGCCTTCACGTCGCTTTCGGCAGTAAAGCGCATGCCCAGGCGCGCACGGTAAAAAAGCGGGAAATCCGGTTTTTTCAGCAGTGGCCAGCCCTTGCACAAGAACGCGCTGTTGGTATCGATGAATACCGTCTGCACTGCCGCGTTGGATTTCTTCGCCATCAGCGCAAAGCCGCCCCTGAAAGCGTTGATTGGAGGCTCGCGTGTGCGCGTACCCTCCGGAAATACCAGCAACTGATGCCCTGCATGCAGTTCGTCCACCGACTGCCGTACCAGGTTTATCGGCGCGTCATTGCGAATGTAGCCCGAGAGTCGCGCGCCCCCGCCGAGGAAAAAGCTATCCCATATATCGGCCTTCATTATGCAGGCGGTTTGCGGCAGTCGCGAGATAATGAATACGGCATCCAGCAGCGAGGGATGGTTGGGCACGATGATGATCGAGCGTTCGCCGCGAAGTTGATCGAGCGCAGCCAGATCGATACGCACCAGCCCGCTGGCCCTGAGCACGGCCAGGAAGCCGCGAAAATGCGCGCCCGTCATCCGTCGGCCCAGCGGCACGCCGAAGCGGGCAGGAAGGAGCGGGTGCAACGCGGTCGCGGCCAGCGAACACAAGGCGCAGCCGATTCCGAAGTACAGGTAGCCAAAACTGAAAACGAAGTATTCGTATGCCAGGCGCGCCGGGCGGGACAGGAACGACCGCGGCGAGCGCTCGAATTTGCGGTGTGGCGATCCTTGCAGCATCGTCACGTCTTGCCCGGTCTTGCCGGGCTGCTGCCGATGCTCCTGTGACGACTTAGTCATTGTCCGGTGCAAACGCATTCAATCTTCCGCCTCGACCGTCTTCTTCGAGGTTCCAAGTATCCACGCGATCGCAAATCCTGCGGCAAACGATTCATTTTGCCGGACCAGAGGGCTGGCTTCGAAGGTTGCGCCCGCGAGCGTATCCAACCGCACGAAGCCGCCCACCCAGATGGAACGAAAGCGTTTGCTTGCGGCGCCGAGAATCTGGCTGCCGGCGTAGCCGCCCGCGGCGTTGTAGGCGGGGCGCTGCGGCGTGGCGAACTGCGGAGCCACGCCGTAGAAATAGTTGTGATAGCGCCGGTCACCGTAGAGCGGCCCTGCGGCGAAGCCAACCTTCCAGCCTTCTCCTAACCAGGTATTGCGGAAGTCGATGTTGATCTGGGGTTGGAACACCCAACCGACATTTTTCGAGTGCGAGAAGTCGGACGCTATCACGGTGCGCACTGGAAGACCCAGCGTCACTTCAATTGCGCGGTTGGGTTTGCGCAAAAGGGTGAGATCGAGTCGCGGCCCGATTTCCAGCGTCGGATCCAGATCCGGCATGCCGCTGCGCGCGGCATTGTCGGAACTGTCCACGGGGATCGAGCCGTTCACACTCAAGTGAAGATCCACCCGGTCGGACCTGAAGAACTGCCCGCGCAGTCCGTCGCGGTCCGCCTTCAACAACTCGCCGCGATAGACGATGTAGGGGAAGGGGAGCGCAAGCACGTGGCGCTCGTCCGCTCCACGGTAGTCGGGAAAGTCGATGACTGCCGCGCCGGCGCCGGCTTCCCAGAGTGGCAGCTCGGCTGCAACTGCGGGCGGCGTCGCGACCTGCATGGCAAGTAGCAGCGCACCGCACGGAAGGGCATTCGACCGCAAACGCGAAATCCAGACCCGTCGCCGCCGCATCACGCGTGTGCCGGCGACTCGTCCCGTAGGTCACGTATTGCCCTCTTGCGCCCGCGCCAGGCCTTGAAACTGCGCCACGGATAGGAGAGATTGTTCAGGTAGTACAGGCATTTGAAGGCACGCAGGTTCCAGTGAAAAGGCGTGCCGCGGAAGAGGTCTCCGGAAAGAAGCGACAGCAGCGCCTCTTCCATACGCAGCAGGTTCCGCGGCCCCATGAACAGGTCGCGAATGGTCGGATTGGTCATGCGGAAAATGAACCAGGAGAATTCCCTCAACGCGGTGCGCACGTTCTCGTCGAACCTGCGCAGGGCCGCGTCGGCGGTAACCGGATCGCGGAGGCTGGCATCTACAACATCGGCGCCGAGGAAGGCGCTGTTCATCGCCAGCATCACTCCGGAAGAGAACACGGGGTCCACAAAGGCGAACGCGTCGCCCAGCAGGATGTAGCGTTCGCCTGCCATACGCTCGGCCTGGTACGAATAATTGCCGGTGGCGGTTACCTCGCTGACCAATCTTGCATCGCGCAACCGTTCGGCGAGCGCAGGGCATAGCGCGATGGTGTCGAGCAGGAAGCGCGCAGGGTCGGTCTTGCGGGTCTTCATGTAATACGGCCAGCACACCGCGCCGACGCTGGTCGCCCCGTCGATCAGGGGAATGAACCAGAACCAGCCGTGCTCGAACCAGAAGATGCTGATGTTACCTTCCTCTTTACCCGGAAGGCGCCTGGCCCCCTCGAAATGGCCGTAGATCGCCGCGCTGTTGTGGCGGGAATTGCGGCGTTTGATGCCGAACCGGTTGGCCAGGAAAGTATCGCGTCCGGAGGCGTCGACGAAGAAACGGGCACGCCATTCGCGTGCGCCGCCTTCTTTCGGCACGGCACGGACGCGCACGTCTTCACCGGACGGAAACTCTACGCCGGTCACCCGGCACTCCTCGAAATCGTGCGCGCCCCTGGCGATGCAGTTGCCGAACAGGATGTGGTCGAAGACCGAGCGGCGCACCTCGTAGGAATGGGGAAAGGCCTTGTCCCAGGCATTGCAAAAATCGAGGGTGACGGGCGCTCCGTGCTGCGGTGAGGTGAATTCGGCGCCGTACTTGATCAAGCCAACGCGCTCCACTTGCTCCCTGACTCCGAGCCTGTCCAGCATCGGCAGGTTCATCGGTAGCAGCGATTCGCCGATGTGAAAGCGTGGATGGCGCTCCTTCTCCGCAATCACTACGTTCCAGCCGCGTTCGGCAAGCAGGGCCGCGATGGTCGAGCCGGCAGGGCCGCCGCCGAGAACGAAGACGTCGCAGTGTGAAGCCGCGGATTGCGCCGCAGCGGCCGGCGCGCTCACGCTGGCATCCCCGGAGCGCAGAATAGCGTAGCTGTGGTCGACATTTCCGGTCAGAAAGCGGGTTCGGGTCGTCTGGCGGATTTTACTCGCCGCAAACCGCAGACCCAAGACAATATTTCCGGCAGAATTCGGCCATGGTTGATGCAACGAAGGCGAAATGCGCACTTGTGACCGGCGGCAGCGGTGCAATCGGCGCGGCGATCTGCCGCATGCTCGCGGCCCGGGGGTTTCAGGTGATCGTGCACCCCAATAACCGGCTGGAGGCCGCGGAGGGGCTTGCCGCGCAATTGCGCGCGGACGGGGCGAAGGCGCAGGCGGTCGCTTTCGACGTAACCGACCGCATCGACGTCGCCAG
>JANOGP010000191.1:0-3415 GCA_031406075.1 Betaproteobacteria bacterium | reverse complement strand
CTCCAGATATTCCGCCGGGACGTGCACGTTGAACATCGGCAGCGCCGTCTCCGGAAGCAGGATCAATCTGGCTTCGGCCGACTGCGCCAGTTCCAGGTACGTTTCAAGCGTGGCGCGCGCGCGCTCCGGCCGCCATTTCATCTCTTGCGGAATATTCCCTTGAAGAAGTGCAACGGTGGTCGGCTCGCCGGCCAAGGCTTGCGTCCATTGCCGGCCGCTCGATGCCATGCCGGCGATCAGCAGGACCACGATGATCCATCCGCCGGGTTCGCGAGCCAGCAGTGCCATCCGAAGTTGCGGGGCCTGCGCGCGCCATTCCGGAAAGCGCGCGATAACCGAGGCCAGCGCCGCCGCGACGATCGCAGTGGCCAGCGAAACGCCGAACACCCCGAGTACCGGCGCGAAGCCGCCCAACGGGCTGTCCGGTGCCTGCGAATAGCCCAGCGCGAGCCACGGGAAGCCGGTGAACAGCCAGCCGCGCACCCACTCCGATAACGCCCACAACGCCGGGAAAAACAGCAGCAGGCGTACCGGCCGGGATGACGGCAGAAGCTTGAGCATCGCCCCGATCAACGCCGGATAACAGGCCAGGTACGCGCAGAATAAAAAGGTGAAGATGGCGGCGGTCAGCATTTCCATCCCGCCGAAATCGTGCAGGCTGACGTATACCCAGCTCACACCGGCGAGAAACATGCCGAGGCCGAATGAAAAGCCGATCACTGCGGCAGACCGGGCGTTGCGGCTGCGTTCCCAAAGCAGCAACAAACCGCTCAGCGCCAGGATCGGCAGCGGATAAAAATGAAACGGCGCGAATCCCGCAACCGTAGCCGCCCCCAGGAGGAACGGGAGCAGGAAGACTCGAGCCAAAGTAGCGGTCGCGGCGCCTGACTCGCGGCGGGCGGACACCTCAGGCTGCACTCTCCGTCCTGACCTTTTCTACCAGTATCGAATGCAGCCTCCGGCTGTCGGCGCGCACCACTTTGATGTTCAGGTCGCCGATGCGGAACTGCTCGCCGCGCTTTGGCAGCCGGCCCAGGTGAGCCAGCACCAGGCCGCCAACGGTGTCGAAATCCTCGTCGTTGAAATCGGTGCCGAACGTCCTGTTGAAGTCGTCGATCTCGGTCTGCGCCTTGACGCGAAACTGGCCATTGCGGTCCAGTACGATGTTGGCTTCGGTCTCGTCGAAGTCGAATTCGTCCTCGATTTCGCCGACGATCTGTTCCAGCACGTCTTCAATGGTCACCAGACCGGCAACGCCGCCGTACTCGTCCACCACGATCGCAATGTGGTTGCGATTGCTGCGAAAATCCTTGAGCAGAACATTCAGACGCTTCGACTCGGGGATGAATACCGCCGGCCGCAGCATTTCGCGCACGTTGAACTCCTCGCCGGCGTAGTAGCGCAGCAGGTCCTTGGCCAGCAGGATGCCAATCACGTCGTCCTTGTTGTCGCCGATCACCGGAAAACGGGAGTGGCTGGTTTCGATCACCCAGGGGATGAATTTCTCGGGCGCGTCGCTTATGTCGATCACGTCCATCTGCGAACGCGGGATCATGATGTCGCGCGCCTGCATCTCGGAAACCTGCAAGACGCCTTCGATCATGGCGAGTGCGTCGGAATCCAGCAAGTTGCGCTCGTAGGAGCGCTGCAGCAGCTCGATCAGCTGCTCGCGGTCTTCCGGCTCGCGCATCAATAGCGCGCCCAGACGTACCAGCAATGAAGGTTTGTCCTGTTCTTCGTCCATCATCCTTCCGCCTTCACCCCGTTAGAAGTGCACATGCAGAACTCTCGAGACAAGACATTTTTGCGTGCACTTCTAACGGGGTTCATCTTTCATCCTTGCTCTCGTAGGGCGCAGCATACCCCAGGCCGGTGACAATTTCCGTTTCGAGCATTTCCATGACCTGTGCGTCTGCGGCCTTCTCGTGATCGTAACCCTGCAGGTGCAGTACGCCATGCACCACCAGATGAGCGTAGTGCGCTTCCCGATTCTTGTGCTGTTCCCGGGCTTCGCGCTCGATTACCGGAATGCACAGCGCGATGTCGCCCGACAATAAATCGATTTCGGGATAGGTAAAGGTCAGTACGTTGGTGGCGTGATCCTTGCCGCGATACTGCCGGTTGAGCGTGCGGCTTTCTTCGGCGCTTACCAGGCGCACCGTGACGTCGGCATCGTGCTGCAACGCAGACTTTACCCAGGCGCGCAGCTGGCTGCGCGTAGGCAATCCGTCGCCCTCCGCCGCGTACTGCACCGTCAACACGAGTCTGAGCCGTGGTTTGGGGTGGCCGAACCGGCCGCCGGCGCGGGCCATCGCCGGATCAGCCTTTCCTGCGGGAGCCGTGCTGTTCATAGGCGTGGACGATGCGCTGCACCAGCGGATGGCGCACCACGTCTTCGCTGAGAAACTGGGTGAAAGCGATGCCGCGTACTTCTCCGAGTATCAATTGCGCCTCGATCAGCCCGCTCTTGTGCCCCTTGGGCAGGTCGATTTGGGTGACGTCGCCGTTTATCACCGCCTTGCTGCCGAAACCCATGCGGGTAAGGAACATCTTCATTTGTTCGGGGGTGGTGTTCTGCGCCTCGTCGAGAATGATGAACGAGTGATTGAGCGTGCGGCCGCGCATGTACGCGAGCGGCGCGATCTCGATCGAGCCACGTTCGAACAACTTGGCGACCTTCTCGAAGCCCATCAGGTCGTAGAGCGCGTCGTAGAGCGGCCGCAGATAAGGATCGACTTTCTGCGCCATGTCTCCGGGCAGAAAACCGAGTCGCTCACCCGCCTCTACGGCGGGGCGCACCAGCACGATCCGCTTCACGGAATCGCGCTCGAATGCGTCCACCGCACAGGCGACCGCGAGATAAGTCTTGCCGGTGCCGGCCGGGCCAATTCCGATGGTGATGTCGTACTCCTTGATCTGCCGGATGTACTGCACCTGCCGCGGGGTGCGCCCGTGCAAGTCCCGGCGACGTGTATGCAGCACCAGGGCTTCGTCTGCTGCCAACGGATTCGGTCCGCCTGCGACCTCGATCAGGCCGAGCTGGATTTCTTCGAGGCCCAGATTGCGGTTCGCCTGTTGATAAAAACGCTGCAACGCTTCGGCCGCCAGCGGGATCTGCTCGGCGCGCCCGGAGACGCTGAAGTTTTCTCCGCGGCGCGCAATGGACACGTCGAGTGCGGTTTCGATCTGCCTGAGGTTCTCGTCGAGCGCGCCGCACAGGTTGGCGAGACGTTCGTTGTCGACGGGGGAAAAAGACAGTTCGAAGGGCTTCAAACAGCTTCTGTTACGGGCATTTCGCCGCGCAGCGAGTGCGACATTGCGGTCGTGATGCGCACGTCCGTCAGCCGCCCGACAAGGCGCTGCGAACCTCGAAAATTGACCATGAGATTGCTGCTGGTGCGGCCCGCCAGCTCCT
>JANOGP010000182.1:0-1784 GCA_031406075.1 Betaproteobacteria bacterium | reverse complement strand
CGCCATCCGCTCGCGGCAAAAGGCGATGATATCCTGCTCGGTGACAGCCGGCGCACCGCTCTTGAGAGTCACGAACGCGCACGGCGTCTCGCCCCATTTTTCATCAGGCCTGCCTACCACCGCCGCTTCCAGCACGTTCGGGTGCCGGTAAAGCACATCCTCCACTTCGATCGTGGAAATGTTCTCTCCGCCGGAGATGATGATGTCCTTGGACCGGTCCTTGATCCTGACGTAGCCATCGGGGTGCATCACCGCCAGGTCGCCAGTGTGGAACCAGCCGCCCTCGAACGCCTCTTCGGTGGCCTTCGGATTCTTGAGGTAGCCCTTCATGGTGATGTTGCCGCGAAAGAAAATTTCACCCATGGTCTTTCCGTCGCGCGGCACCGGCTTCAGTGTCTTGGGATCGAGCACGTCCATGGCCTCCTGCAAGACGTAACGCACGCCTTGCCGACCGTTCACCTCGGCACGCTGGTCAGGCGGCAGGCGGTCCCACTCCGGATGCTTGGCGCAAACCGATGCCGGGCCGTAGACCTCCGTCAGGCCATAGACGTGAGTGAGGTCCACGCCCAAGCGCTCCATGCCTTCGATGACTGCCTGCGGCGGTGCCGCGCCCGCCACCATCGCCGAAACCTTGTGATCAATTCCGGCGCGTAGTTCGGCCGGCGCATTGATCAGCATGTTATGCACTACCGGCGCGCCACAGAAATGCGTGACCTCGTGGCGCCGGATCAGTTCGAAAACCGGCGCTGCTTCGACTTTTCGAAGGCATACACTGGTGCCGGCCAGCGCTGCCAATGTCCAAGGAAAACACCAGCCGTTGCAATGGAACATCGGCAGCGTCCACAGGTAAACCGGAAAGTGCGGCATGGCCCAGGTGACGATATTGCTGACTGCATTTAAATAGGCGCCGCGATGATGCGTCACGACGCCCTTCGGATTTCCGGTCGTTCCGGAGGTATACGAGAGCGCGATCGCGTCCCACTCATCGTCGGGCAGCTTCCAGTCGAATTCCGGATCGCCACTGGCAATAAAATTCTCGTACTCGGCCTCACCCACCGGTTCGCCGCCCGCGCCGAGAGCATCGGCGATATCGATGACGAGGGGCTTGTGTTCGATCAATTGCAGTGCCTCGGTAATTGTGGCGGAATACTCGCGGTCGGTGATCAGCACCTTGGCCTCGCCGTGAGTGAGCATGAACGCGATTGCCTCTGCATCCAGGCGCGTGTTGAGCGTGTTCAGGACCGCGCCCGTCATCGGCACGCCGAAGTGCGCCTCGTACATTGCCGGCACGTTGGGCGCCATCACGGCGATCGTGTCGCCAACACCCACTCCGCGCCGTGCAAGCGCCGAAGCCAATCTGCGGCAGCGTTCGTAGGTTTGCGCCCAGTCGAGATACCGCTCGCCATGAATCACGGCAGTGCGACGCGGATAGACCTCCGCGGCCCGCGCCAGAAATGACAACGGTGACAGGGCGACATGGTTGGCCGGATTCCGATCCAGGCCGGTGCGGTAGGGGTTGACGTGGCTCAAGGCTGCTCCGGAAATCTGCACGATTCAGGGTGTCGGGACTTGCGGCCGTGTCCAATTGCGGCGTTCCGGCGCGACCACCGAATAATAAGGGATTGCATCGAATTCATGGCTGGGAGAGATACTGGCGAAACCTCGAAAACCGTGGAGGATTGTTCGCAAAGGGCTTGACGCAAGTGAATAAATTTGTTCCCGGCCCTTGCCGGATCGGCATTGAATGGTGATAAGATTATCGTCCCCGGAAGCCTGTGCCCGCC
>JANOGP010000166.1:0-6758 GCA_031406075.1 Betaproteobacteria bacterium | reverse complement strand
CGTATCGGACGATCAACAGTATTCATGCCGGACTCGAGAGTGAAGAAAAAACCGAATGCTAGCTGCCGGGGAGCCGGCGCGCCAGTCTATTCGCCGATTATGAGCCCCCCGGCGCGATCACTCGCTCCACCGGGAAGCCTCTGTCGCCCGATGAACAACAGCAGCGGCAGTGCTGCGAGCGCGACCAGGGCAAACAACCAGAAATCCCCCGTGTAGGCAATGACCGCGGACTGCATGTCGATTTCCTTGTCCAGACGGGCCAGTGCCTGGGTCGTCTCGATGCTCCAGCCGTCCGGAGCTTGCGCCTGCAGCGCCTTGCTGTATGGCGTGACATGCTCGGCGAGTTGCGCATGCATCACGCTTTTAGTGCGCACGTAAAGCGCCAGCGCGCCGGATATGCCGATGCTCGCGCCGATGCTGCGCACGAGGTTATAGACGGCGGCGGCCTCGGTGCGGCGATGCGGCTCGAGCGATGGAAAGGCGATCACCTGGATCGGTACCAGGATGATCCCGCCCCCCACACCCTGCACGAAATTTGTCCACACCAGCGGCCATACACCGACCTCTCCGGTCCAGTTCGACATATCCCAACTCGAAAAGGCCAGGCACAACAGCCCGAACGCGATCAGCAAGCGCGGGTCGATGCGTCCGGTGATGCGGCCGCCGATGATCATCGCCACGAGCAGGCCGATGCCGCGCGGCGCCTGTAGCAGTCCGATCGCATCGACAGAGTAGCCGCGCACGTGGTCCAGGAAAGAGGGCATCAGTACCATCGGCGGCGTGGTCACGAATCCGTAGACGAAAGCGAACACCAGACCAATGAAGAAGTTGCGCTGCGCGAGCAGGCGCGGATCGAGGAAAGGCTGTTTCGCCGTCAGGCAGTGCACGTTGAACATGTAAAGGCCCACGACCGCGATGCAGGCTTCGGTGATGATCTCCCAGGATTCGAACCAGTCGAGTTGCCCGCCACGATCGATCATGAGTTGCAGGGAACCGATACCGAGCGACAGGCTCAGAAAACCGAACCAGTCGAGCCGGCGCCCGGGCTCGCGCTCCGTCTCCGGCAGGAAGGCCGCTGCACCGGCCAGCGCGAGCAGGCCGAAGGGAACATTGATGTAGAAGATGTAGCGCCAGCTCAGGTACTCCGTCAGGTAGCCGCCCAAAGTGGGGCCGACGAACGATCCCATCACCGCGCCGACTCCCCATAGCGCCATCGCCTTCCCCTGCTCCGCCGGCGGATAAGTATCGAGAATGATGGCGTGCGACAGCGGGATCAGGAACGCGCCACCCAGTCCCTGCACGACGCGGGCGGCCACCTCCATCGCCAGCGAATCGGCGGCGCCGCATAGCACCGAGGCAGCGAGGAAGACCGATACCGCATACAGGAACACGCGCTTGCGGCCGAAGCGCAAGCTCAGCCATCCTGCTGCGGGAATGGAGAGCGCCGAGGCGACGATATAAGACGTAATGACCCAGGCGATCTGATCCTGCGTCGCCGAGAACGTGCCCTGCATGTGGGGAAGCGCAACGGCGGCGATGGTCCAATCAACCGAGTACAGAAAACTCGCCAGGCATACCGAGGCGGTAATGAGCGCCGGGTGTCTCGCGGGATTCACGTTTTCAGCGGCGGCTATTCACGATTGCGGATGCCGGCGCGAGGAAGCGCGGCAACCAGCCAACGTCGACCAGCTTCTGAACCATGCGCGGCAGCCCGCGCGGCCGGCCGGTGTCCACCGCCACAGTGACCGTCATGCCCGCGCGCAGTTGCGGCTGTCCGGGCGGCTGCTCGACCTTGATGCGCACCGGCACACGCTGCACGACTTTGACCCAGTTGCCGGTCGCATTCTGCGGTGGCAGCACCGCGAATTCCGCACCGGTAGCGGGCGCTATGGCTTCCACCGCCGCCGGCCATTTATAATCCGGATAGGTATCTGCCACGACCGTCGCCCGCTGACCGACAAGCATGTGAGTGAGTTGCGTTTCCTTGTAATTGGCTTCGATCCAAAGCGGACCATTCTCGATGAGGCTGAAAATGGGTGCGCCTTTTTGCACGAATTCACCCTCCCGCAGTTTCACGTTGCTCGCCACGCCGGCGATTGGCGCCGTCACCTGGGCGCGTGACAAATCAAACATCGCTGCGTCGTAGGCCGCCCGGGCTTCAGCGTAACGAGGATGGCGCTCCGGCGGCAGATTGGGATCTCCGGACAATCCGGCGAGCACGCGGTTGGTCTTTTCGCGAATGCTGTCTAGCCGGCGCTTGGCCGCTTCGACGTTGTGGCGGGCCTCGTCGTAGGTATCGCCGCGAGTCATGCCTTTTTCCTTGAGGCGCTCCTGGCGTTCGAGTTGCTTGGCGAGAAAGTCAATGCGCTCGCGGCCCTCCGCGGCTTCCTGCAGCGTGGCGCGGTATTCCGCACGCAGCGACTGCACATCGGTTCGCACCACATCCATCTGCGCGCGTGCTCCGGACACGGCGATCTGGAAGGGCTCGGGATCGAGCCTGAACAGCAAGGCGCCGCCTTCCACCGGCTGGTTGTCGCGCGCAGCCACTTCGACTACGCGCCCGCTGACAGCTGCACTGATGGCCACGATGTTCGCCTTGACGTAGGCGTTGTCGGTCTCCACTTCCTGTCCGCCGGTTGCATAAATATAGACGCCCGTAACTATCGCCGCCAGCGGCACGACCACAAGCAACAGCACCCGCACCGCGCGATGCACTACGATTATGGCCGTGCCGGTCGCGTCGGGCATGTCAGCGCTTTTGCTTGCGGGCGCCATTGCCGCTGGCGCCGTTATCCGGCGATGACAGATTGGCCTTGATGGCGAGCAACGCGTCAACGAACTGTTCTTGCTGTACGCCCGACAGGCCGGACAGCGCATCGCGCCGCATTTCCGCAGCGGCCGTGCGCATGGCCTTGATCGCGGGTTCGACTTCGTCGGTCAGGAACACGCGCTTGGCACGCCGGTCACCGGCATGGTTTTCACGGCGGACCCAGCCTTTCTGCTCCATGCGGTCGAGCAGCCGGCCCAGCGTCGCCTTCTTCACTTCGAGGATGTCCGCCAACTCGGACTGGGTCACGCCGTCGTTGCGAAACAGATGGTTCAGCACCCACCACTGCGAGCGCGTCAGGCCGAGCGATTTCACGCGCCGGTCGAAGGTGGTGCGCATCAGCCGGGCGACGTCGTTCAGGATGAAGCCGAAATTACGGGACAGGTCCTCGCGGAGCATGGAGCCCATTCTACCCTAAATTGGTCGCCTAGCTTACTATATGCCAGGTTATCATCCTACGAGACTTTTCACCGCAGAGGACGCGGAGGACGCAGGGGAAAACCTGAAACGAGGGGAGAATTTGTGGGAGCGGAAGGTAGATCCTTGCCCAAGTTACATTCGATGGCGGCTTTTAGCGATGCGAACGTTCTTACCCTTCTTGTCTTTCCTCGGCGCCCTCCGCGTCCTCTGCGGTGAGTGTTTCTACACAGCCTGCTAGAATCGGGGTGACTTCAGGGAGGAAGAACCACAAGATGAAAATTATCGCTGTCGAGACCATCGGTCTCGAGGAATTCCCCAATATTCTCTGGGTGCACATCCACACTGACGAAGGCATTGTCGGACTGGGCGAGACCTTTTATGCGGTCGCGCCAGTAGCCGAGCACATCCATGAGACCTGTGCCCCCTACCTCCTGGGAAAAAATCCGCTCGAGATCGACAAGCACAGCCGCCAGTTCCTCAATTCCTATCTCGGTTTCAACAGTGTCGGCGTGGAAATGCGCGCGGCTTCCGCGATCGACATCGCCTTGTGGGACCTGTTCGGCCAGTTTACGGGCCAGCCGATCTACCAGCTTCTCGGCGGGGCTTCGCGCGAAAAGGTGCGGGTGTACAACACCTGCGCCGGTTATCAGTACGTGCGAGCCAAGCCGACGCAGGGCACTGAGAATTTCGGCCTGCCGGCGAGGATCGACAAGAAGAATCGTCCCTACGAGGATCTGATGGCGTTCAAGACCGACGCCGGCGAATTGGCGAAGTCGCTGCTGGAGATGAAAATCACCGGCATGAAGATCTGGCCGTTCGACGAAGCGGCGGAAGCCTCCAACGGCAGCTACATCTCGAATGCGGACCTGAAGAAGGCCATGCGGCCGTTCGAGCAGATTCGCAAGGCCGTCGGAGACAAGATGGACATCCACGTCGAGTTCCATTCGATGTGGAATCTGCCCACCGCGATCCGCATCGCCGAAGCGCTGGAGCAGTTCGATCCGTTCTGGTACGAAGACCCGATCAAGATGAATAACATCGATGCGGTTGCGGACTACGCCCACCGCACCAACGTCTGGGTCACCGCGTCGGAAACGTTGGGCACGCGCTGGGGCTTCCGGGAGTTGTTCGAGAAGCAGGCGGTTTCGGTATGCATGCTGGACGTCGGCTGGACCGGAGGATTGTCCGAGTCGAAGAAGATTGCGACCATGGCGGAGGCCTACGCGTTGCCGGTCGCGCCGCACGACTGCACCGGCCCGATCCTGCTGACCGCTTCGGTGCATCTGTCGCTGAACTGCCCGAATACACTGGTACAGGAAATGGTGCGGGCGTTCTATTATGACTGGTACGGCAATCTGGTCACCCAGTTGCCGCCGGTAAAAGATGGCTACATCAGCGCGCCCAAGGGGCCGGGGCTGGGCACCAAGCTGCAGGCTTCGGTATTGAAACGCAAGGACGTCACTCGGCGCATTTCGAAGTTGGGGAAATAAGGCGAGATAAACCCTAATTCAGCTTTCACCGCAAAGACGCAAAGGACGCGGAGGAAAATGAAAACAATGGACAGGAATATACGATGATCTATTCACCGATTCTCAATTTCCCAGTTTATGTGCCTTTGCCCGTTCCGGTTCCACTTTGCGTCCTTTGCGTCTTTGCGGTGAACGCTTTGGACCTTGATTGAGGGTTTGAATATGTCCGAAAAGAAAGCGATAACCGACCCGCGAGTGCTGGTGCTGGCGCCGGGCGACAATGTCGCGGTGGCCAGGTCGGACATAGCTTCAGGTACGACGCTGACGGTGATGGGCCAGTCCGTGACGCTCAAAGCCCGCGTTGAAGTCGGCCACAAGTTCGCTTTCCGGAAGGTCGCCAAAGGCGAAAAGCTGGTGAAATACGGCGCGCCAATCGGGGTGGCGACCCAGGACATCGGGCCCGGTGATTACATGCACATCCATAACGTCACCAGCGATTACATTCCCACCTACACCCTCGACGAGGGTCACGAATTCTTCAAGGAGGCGCATTAATCATGATCAACGCCTATCTCCGCCCGGACGGCCGCAAGGGCATTCGCAACACGATCGTAGTGGCCTACCTGGTCGAATGCGCGCACCACGTCTCGCGCGAAATCGTGTTTCCCTATCGCGATCAGGGCGTGCACCTGATCGGCTTTCCCGGCTGCTTCCCCAACGTGTATTCGCACAAGATGATGGAGCGTCTTTGTGCCCACCCGAACGTGGGCGCCGCGCTGCTGGTGTCGCTGGGCTGCGAAGGCTTCAACAAGGGCAAGTTGCAGGAAACCATCCGCAAGTCCGGCCGGCCGGTGAAGCTCATCGAAATCCAGGGTACCGGCGGCACGCGCAAGACCATTGCCGAAGGCAAGGCATGGATCGAACAGACAATGAAACAACTCGAAGACACGCCCCGGACGCCGATGAGCGTCGATGAACTGGTCGTCGGCACAATCTGCGGCGGTTCGGACGCCACCAGCGGCCTGACTGCAAATCCGGCGATGGGCCGCGCCTTCGATTTCCTGGTGGAAAAGAACGCGACCTGCATCTTCGAGGAGACCGGCGAGCTGATCGGCATGGAGCACTGGATGGCGAAACGCGCCGAGAATCCGGCGCTGGGCGAAGAAATCGTGAATACCGTCGCCAAGGCCGCCAAATATTACGCGGCTTACGGTCATGCCAGCATCGGCCCCGGCAACGCCGACGGCGGACTCACTACCATCGAGGAGAAGTCACTGGGCGCCTACGCCAAATCCGGACAATCGGTGATCTCGGGAATCATCAAGCCGGGGGACGTGCCGATCCGCGGCGGGCTCTATCTTCTGGACGTGGTGCCGGACGGCGAACCGCGCTTCGGTTTTCCGAACATCAGCGACAACGCCGAGATCGCCGAACTGATTGCCTGCGGCAGCCACGTAATCCTGTTTTCCACCGGGCGAGGCTCGGTGGTGGGCTCGGCGATATCGCCGGTGATCAAGGTGTGCGCCAATCCGCACACCTTCAAACGCATGTCCGACGACATGGACGTGGACGCCGGCCGGATACTCGAGGGCCGCGCCACGCTCGATGAGGTCGGCCGAGAAATTTACGAACTGATCATGCGCGTTTCCAACGGCGAACAGACCAAATCTGAAGACCTCGGGCACCAGGAATTCATTCTCACCTACAAGAGTTTCGAGCCGATCGGCCCCGCCTGCTTTCCCTCCGCCGCCTAAACCGCCTACACCCAACGCAGATACCCTACGTGCGTAGGACGTCGGAGTACCCTTTTAGGCGCAGAGGACGCAAAGGGCGCAGAGAAATTCTGGGTTAGCGGGTGGTATACGGCCGGCTTACGCAAGATGGGGAACGCGAATTCACATTCGGTTACCTGAAGAATCGATGTCATGGAATTTGAATGGGAACCGGCAAAGGCCCGTGCGAATGAGAGCAAGCATCGAGTCTCGTTCTTCGAAGCATGCGGAGTATTTGTCGATGACCGTTCTTCAGCCGTTCGTGACCCC
>JANOGP010000162.1:0-29857 GCA_031406075.1 Betaproteobacteria bacterium | reverse complement strand
TTGTCTCTGAGCACACAGAGGCAAAGCCGGACTACTCTGCAATCCCGAATCGTGCGTCTGTCGGTCGCAGGCGACGAGTTTGTGCTTTCTCCACCCCTTGTTGAAGTCCTTTGCGACCTTTCTTGACGTTCTCTGCGACCTCTGCGTCAACGTTTTCATCGCCGGCCATCGGCCGGCTGGTTTTTGCCGGGTCCCGAGTGCCGACTCTGATATTGTGAGCGATATGAAATCCGGCCGAATAGTCAGAAGTCTGCTTGCCGCGGCAGCGCTTTGCCTTGCGGCCGTGGGAGTTCGCGCGGCGGAAACGTTTTCCCTCGGAGGACATACACTCGGCCTGCCTTACGATTCGGTCCTGAATGATCCTGCTTACGACTGCGAAAGCCTGGCCGGATGCTTTCTGTACTCAGCCTGTGCCTACAGGGCAACCGCGGCGGTTGCCTTCCACGGCGTGCCGCTCGAAGGCCTGACGCTGTATTTCACCGGCGAACGGCTCTCCGGAATCGCGGTCGATTTCCAGCAGAGCCGGTTCGACCAGGTAGCGGAAGCGCTCGCCCGGGACTATGGACCCGGCTCCGTGGAGGCCGAAAAAGACGACACCGGGGTAGCTTTTGCCGGTGCCGTACTGGTCTGGCGGCAGGGCAGCAAATTGCTGCGCCTGGAGCGATCGAGCAAAATCGCCCGTTCCTCGGTCATCCTCGCCGAGCGCAACTTCATAAGCGAGCTGGTAAAGCCGTAATTGTCGTGAATATCGTGAATGTCGTGAATTGTGGCTCGTGATTCGTGTTTCGGGAAATCGAGGACTCAGGACTCAGAGAAAAGCAGCCGGCCGACGACCGGTGACAAGGGAGTCGACGCAAATAATTCTTTTCAATACCTTCCCGTTAATACCCACTTTAGGGGTGCGTTCGACGGGTGCCCTTGAAGGGTACGCAAAGTAACGCAAGGGCGCAAAGGAAGGAAAAAAATAATTGCGACGATTTAGTTCAGCAATCGCGGCACAACCAGAATGAGAATGCCGCCGATTAGCGAAACCAGTGGGGCGAGGCTTTAAGTCATTCGCATGTTTATCTCCTTGGTCATTAGTGATCCGGGGGCAGTGCCTCATGGCACTACCTTAAGCCACTCATCCCCTAATAAGCTCCTTCCCACGCGAGCGGGGGAAGGCTGGGATGGGGGCATGCTTGGCTTGCGTTTGCAAGTTTCACCCCCACCCTGACGCGCGGACACGTTACCGATGAAGTCGGCCGCTTGCGGGAAGCGCGTCTTAGCCCGGCCTCCCGCCCCGGATCGCTACGCGAACGCCGTGTCGGCCGGGCCTCCCCCGCAAGCAGGGGAGGGAATCAAATTTCCTTAAGGTAGTGCAATGGGGGGCGGTGCCAATATTCTCACTTCGACTGCGTGATCCTGGCGGTCATCGTTCAGCAGAATGATTTTGTCTGGGCGTTCGACACCATCCACCATCACGCGCATGGTGTCGCTCTGCGCAGCATCGGCGGCCTGCGTTTGCGTCACAGCGATATGGTAGACCGTCTCCCGATACCGGTAGTGCATCTTGAAGGCGCGCCAATCCGCCGGAAGGCACGGCGCGAAATACAGCTTGTCCACTTCCAGCCTCAAGCCGAGGAGCGATTCCACGATCAGCCGATACATCCAGCCGGCTGAGCCCGTATACCAGGTCCATCCACCGCGGCCAGTGTGCGGCGTGAGCGCATAGACATCGGCGGCGGCGACGTAGGGTTCGACTTTGTAGGTCGCCACCCCCTCGGGAGTTCTCGCATGGTTTACCGGGTTGATCATGGCAAACAGTTCCCAGGCACGTTGATGGTCGCCTAATCGGGCAAACGCCATGGCCGCCCAAATCGCCGCGTGCGTGTACTGCCCGCCATTCTCGCGCACGCCGGGGACATAGCCTTTTATATAGCCGGGATTCAACGGCGACTTGTCGAACGGCGGATCCAGAAGTTGGATCAGCGCATGGTCGCGGCGCACGAGGCGCTTGTCGACCGCTTCCATGGCCAGGCGTGCGCGCTGGACGTCGCCCGCGCCTGATAGAACCGCCCAGCTCTGCGAAATTGAATCAATCTGGCACTCGGGGTTGGCCGCCGATCCCAGCGGAGTGCCGTCGTCGAAGTAGGCGCGGCGGTACCACTCGCCATCCCAGCCATGCTGCTCGATATTCTGGCGCAGCTGAACCCCCATCTCTTCGCAACGTTCAGCGAAGGAGGAGTCTCCCTGCAGGCGTGCCACCGTCGTGAACTGCGTGAGCACGGTGTGCAGGAAAAATCCCAACCACACGCTCTCGCCTTTACCGTGATTGCCCACCAGATTCATGCCATCGTTCCAGTCACCGGTGCCCATGAGCGGCAGGCCGTGATCACCAAATCTGAGTCCTCTCTCAATGGCGCGCACACAGTGCTGGTACAGGCTGGCCGCCTCGCCAGACCGGCCGGGTAGATCATAATAAGAGTCGTCCTCGGCGTTGACCGGGCGGCCTTCGAGGAAGTGAACAGATTCGTTCAGCACGCCGGTGTCGCCTGTAGTCAGAACATAGCGGCACATCGCCAAGGGCAGCCAAAGGTAATCATCCGAACAATGCGTGCGCACGCCACGGCCCGATGGCGGATGCCACCAATGCTGGACATCGCCTTCCAGGAACTGACGGCTTGCGCACAGCAGCAGTTGCGCGCGCAGTCGCTGCGGCTCGGTGTGCACGAGCGCCATTGAATCCTGCAATTGATCGCGAAAGCCGAAGGCGCCCCCCGACTGGTAGTATCCGCTGCGAGCCCAAAGACGGCATGCCAGAGTCTGGTACACCAGCCAGCCGTTGGTCAGCACATTGAGCGACGGTTCGGGTGTTTCCACCTGGACGGCGCCGAGCGTGCGATTCCAGAACTGGTACACCGCTTCGAGCGCGTCACGCGCGGCGGCCGATCCCCGAAAGCGATGCACCACCTTGCTGGCGTCATCGGTCCCTCGCCTTCCTGCCAGGCCGAGCCTGAAGATGATCTCGCGTTCTTGCCCGTCGTCCAGCTCGAAGCTGACCTGGATCGCGGCGCAGGGATCCAGCGCCGCTCCCACCTTGCCGGAAAGGCGCGAACGGGCCATCGCCGCCGGATTCTTGAACGTGCCGTTACGCCCGATGAATTCAGTGCGGTCGCAGCTTGTGGTCCGGGTCGCATTGTCCACATCGAAGAACGCAATCAGACCAGTGAACTCCGTGTTGTACGGGTTACGCGCGAAGAGCGCGCCGCTATTGGGGTCAATTTCGGTGGTCACGTGCATGGCCGATTTCGGCCGCAAATCTCCCAGCACCCACTCCACGTAACCCGTCGCGGACAGCTTGCGCGGTTGGCCCGACTCGTTGCGCACTTTCAGCACCGAGAACTTGATCGCGGTGTCCACGTCCACGTAAACCGTGAGTTCCGATCGAATGCCACCCTCCACGTGCTCGAAGACGCTGTAGCCGAACCCATGACGGGTCACGTAATAACCGGCTCCGCGGCTGGGCAAGGGCGTGGGCGACCAGAAATGCCCGCTGTCTTCGTCGCGCAGGTAAAAGACCTCTCCGCTCGCATCGCTTACCGGGTCGTTGTGCCAGGGGGTAAGGCGGAATTCGTGGGCGTTCTCGCTCCAGGTATAGGCCAGGCCATTCTCGGAGAGGACGGTTCCAAAGTGCGGATTCGCCAGCACGTTCACCCACGGTGCCGGCGTCACTTGCCCGGGCGCGGTCGTGATGACGTATTCACGCCCATCACGGGTAAATCCTCCCAATCCATTGAAGAGGATAAGATCGCGGCGCGGCAAGTCGGTGGCGGCCGGGAGTTCAGCGCGGTGGCTGCGAGTCGGTTTGAAGCGCGGAACCCGCACTTCCGGCGGGCCGCGACGGTTTATCTGTTCTGCCAGCGCTCCCCGGCTGTCGGTGAAAATGGCGCGCGCGACCGATTGCAGCAGGATGCGGTCTTCGTCCGATATCTGCTCCGCCGGCCGCACGAAGATGCCGCCTTGCCGATTGATCACGTGCGCTTCGACGCCCGCGGCGATCAGCCCCATGATTTGTTCCTGGAGCAGTTGCCGGTAACCGGCACGGTCTTCGTTCCAGATCACCAGGTCCACGGCCAGCCCCTTCAAGCGCCAGTACGCGTGGGCCTGTACCAGTTGGCGAACCAGATCGATATGGGCCGGGTCGGCGATTTGCAGCAACACGATCGGCAAATCGCCGGAAATGGCGTAGCCCCATAGGCCGGATTGTCCGCGGCGGTTTTTGATAAGGACGGCGGCGTCGGCGCGCAATGAGGAATTGGCGTAGATGACGGAGCTGGCAAGGTGTCCATAGAGTTGCGCGTCGGACTCGGTGGCATTGATCTGCCGCAGCACCACCTGGGCGTGGGACCATGCCAGTTCGAAGACGCGATCCGCGATCCGCCGATCCTGGTATTTATCGACCAGGCTCAAGGCGGCGTTGCGGGTTTCGCCGATGCCGGAAACCATATCGATCGTTGCCGATTCGTCCGGATCGAGTGTTATACGGCAACGAATCGCGACGATCGGATCGAGTACGGAACCCTGACTGCCCGAGAGCGCGGCGGAGCCGTTCAGGGCTTGGGGCGCGGCGACAGTGTTGCCGCGGCCGATGAACTGCATGCGGTCCGTCTCGTAGGAAATCTCTCCGACGTCCACCCCGTGCACGGCCATCAGGTGAAACATCCATGGCGTCGGCTCATCGAGGGAACGAGGCCGGCGCGTGCAGAGGATCGCCCGCCGCGAGTCGATGATCTCGGTCTGAACGAAGAGATTACTGAACGCCGGATGCAGCGCGTCCGCGGCCGGCGGCGCGAGAACCACCTCCGCGTAACTCGTCACGTCAATCGTTCTGCGTATCCGGGAGCGGTTGCTGATATGGACGCGGCGCAGTTCGATATCATCTTCCGGCGATATGACGATCTCGGTATGGGTATCGATATCGCCATCACCGACAGAATCCCGGCGGCGAAACTCCGCTCGTCCCTCCGAGAAAATCGCCTCGTAGCTCCTCGCCCGTTTGAGCGTCGGCTGATGCGCGGTTGACCAGAACTCCCCACTCACCGCGTCGCGCAGGTAACAAAATGTGCCCCAGTTGTCGCGGGTAGCGTCTTCGCGCCAGCGGGTGACGGCGAGGTTTTTCCACTGACTGTAGCCGCCTCCCGCATTCGTGACCATCACGTGATATCTGCCGTTCGACAACAACTGCACTTCCGGTATAGGCGTGTCGGCGCTGTTGTGTACGCGCACCGGCATCGCCGGACCGCCGGAAGTCGCGTGAAGGTCGGAGAACCCGACGGTGTGCGAATAAAACGCCGTGGCCTTGGGGATTCGCTCCTGGAGCAACAGCAGGGTCGCCTGGAACAACGGGTCCGACTCGAAGCGCTTCTGCATCGGACGGTCCAGCAGCAGATAGGCCAGGGAGAGCAGACTCATCCCCTGGTGATGGGTCATGAAGGAGCGAACCACAGCGCTCGATTCACCGCGTCGTTGACGTGACGGGGTGTAGTCGATGGCTTCATAGAAACCGAATTTTCCCAGCAGTCCCGCGTCGGCGAGCCGCTGCAGATTCAGGTACGCCGCCTCGGGCGCCACCATCAACGCGAGCGCCGAGGCATACGGCGCAATGACCAGGTCCTCCGCCAGTCCGCGTTTGAGCCCCAGGCCGGGCACGCCGAACGCGCGGTACTGGTAGTTGAGATGAACGTCGACCATGTTGTAACCGGATTCCGACATGCCCCACGGCACGCCGCGCTGCCCCCCATACTCGATCTGTCGCTCCACCGCCGCCTTATAGGTCTGATCGAGCAGCGTGTTCTCGTAGGTGGGCATCACCAGGAGCGGCATGAGGTACTCGAACATCGAACCGCTCCACGACAGAAGAACCGGCTCGCCACCGGCGGACGTGAGCAGGCGCCCGAGGGCAAACCAGCTCTCTTGCGGCACTTGCCCCTGCGCAATCGCGACGAATTTGATCAATCTCGCTTCGGAGGCCAGCAGATCGTAGTAACTCGAGTCTCGCCGCAACTCATCGACGTTGTACCCGATCGTCAGCAGACGCGATGCCTTGTCGTACAGGAAGTCGTACTCCATGTGCGCGAGTTCGCCTGCTTGCTGTGCCAGGCGCTCGACCACCGCCATCCGCTCTTCGGCGCGACGACTGGCTTGCGTGATCAGCCGTCGAAGCTCATCCAGCCACTCGCGCTCCGCGGGCGTCGCGTCACCCGCAAGGGGTACGCCGGTGGGTGCCCCGCTGCTGCGCAGCGACCCTTCCGCAGCCGCGTCGAGTCGACGCTCGATGGTCGGCAACCACTCCACCTCGAGTTTGGCCAGTTCGCGCAGGGTGAGGATTTCGCCGATGCCGGGGAAGTCGCTGAGCCGGCCCGGCGCGGCCGGCAACAAACTCCACGGGGCGAGAAACGTCAGCTCATCAAGGGCGCTCTGGCATTGCCGGACCAGCGTCTGCGCCCACCAACTCGCATCGGTCACAGAGGCCGTCTCGGAAATTACTGCGCTGGCGTGATTCAGGGTCGGGTGGTGCACGGAATCCTCATGTGCTTCTATGTATACTTCGGTTTCCGCGCGCCGTCTTCCCTCGGCTGATACCCGCTCGGTACCTTTTTGAGACAGCTTCTCAGGAACAGCATCGAAGCTGCCGGCAACCTCCGCCACACGTGTTGTCAGCCGGTCAAGAATAAGCCGCGCCGCCGTGAGCGTGGTTGGCCGGGAATCGCAGGCAGACTCCAGTTCTTTCTGAAATTGAGCGAGCGAAGCCGGTGTTACACCTCCTACGGCATCCGCCAGGATCCCCAGCGTGTCGCGCAGCCCGTCAAACCATCGCGCGTCCAGGATCGGGCGATCAGGTAGTGACAGCAGACCCGGGCGCAATGTCAGCAGATGACCCGCGAGGTTTCCGCTGTCCACCGTTGAAATGTAGGCAGGGTGCAGGGGTTTGAGCGATAGCGTGTCGTACCAGTTGTAGAAGTGGCCGCGGTGCCGTTCCAGGGCTTGCATCGTGCGCAGCGCACTCGCCGTGCGCTCGACGAGTTGTCCGGCCGGAATGTAACCGAAGTCGTACGCGGACAGATTCGCAAGCAGCGCCAGGCCCATGTTGGTCGGCGACGTGCGGTGCGCCACCGCGGCACCGCGATACTCCTGATAGTTATCCGGCGGCAGCCAATGATCTTCCGGGCCGACGAAGGTCTCGAAGAACGCCCAGGTCTTGCGCGCAAGCTTGCGCAGGAAGAAGGTCTGGTCGGCCGTCAGCCTGGCTTCACGGCGGGCGAGCGGCCGGCTGATCCACCAGGCGATGGCGGGCGAGACCAGCCATAAGATCAGTATCGGTCCCGCCACGACCAGCGCGGCCGGGATCGACAGCTCCAGAACCAGCGCCGCGCCAATGGCGATAACCGGGGCGGTCCACATCGACCGGAAAGAGGCGGAGAGGCCCGCGCGGCTGTTGCGATCCGATTCGCTCGATGGATTCCATTCGAGAAGTCGCTTGTGCGTGATCAGCATCCGCCCCACCGTGCGCACAATCGCATCCAGACTGAAGATCGCCTCATAGGGAAGGCACGCGAGTGCAAAAACTGCCTGGGCGAGGCGCCGGCCAACGGCGTGTAGGATGGCCGCGAGATGCTGGCCTAGCAGCACGTCGACCGGCTTCTGAAACATCTCCAGAGTAGAGGCAATCAAGGACGGGATCAGGATGATTCCGATCACCGCCATGGTCCAGAACCAGGCTGATGACAAGTCTGTCCAGCCCAGCAGCAACAGGAGCGTCAACGCCGCCGGCACGAGACTGCGCCGCAGGTTGTCGAAGAGCTTCCATCGGGACAGTCCCGAGAGCGGATTTTTCTGCCGGCTGCGCCCGGGTCCGGGAACGCGCGGCAGCAGCCAACCTGCAAGCTGCCAATCTCCGCGAATCCAGCGGTGCCGGCGGCTCACGTCCGCGCTGTAGCAAGACGGGTATTCCTCGTACAACAACACATCGCTCACCAGCCCGGCGCGCGCGTAACAACCTTCCAGAAGATCGTGGCTGAGGATGCGGTTCTCGGGAAAGCGATCCTTGAGCGACCGCTCGAACGCATCGATATCGTAGATCCCCTTGCCAATGAACGAGCCTTCACCGAACAGGTCCTGGTAGACGTTGGAGACGGCGCGCGTATAGGGGTCGATGCCCGGTTCATGCCCGTACAAGCGAGCATACCGCGAGCGGTTCGTGCCGGGCAGGCTTACGCCCATGCGCGGTTGCAGGATGCCGTAGCCCTCACAGAAACGTTGCTTGTCTTCGTCGTACCGCGGGCGATTCAGCGGGTGCGCCAGGGCTCCCACAAACTGCCGCGCCGAGTCGCGCGGGAGTTGCGTATCGGTGTCAAGGGTAATGACATACTTCACGTTCGATAAAGCGTCGGTGTCACCGACGACCAGCGAGAAGCGATCGGTTGCGCCCCCGCGCAGCAGCAAATTCAAATCAGCCAGCTTCCCGCGCTTGCGCTCGTGGCCCATCCAGATCCGCTCACGTGGGTTCCAGCGGCGCGGGCGATGAAAAAGAAAGAACGTGCCGCCGTTTACCCCCCGGTACTTTTCATTCAATTCCTCGATTCGCGCCTCCGCCAGCTGCAACAGCGCGTCGTCCTCCGGCAGCGTTTCCGCGCGCGCGTCCTGAAAATCGGTCAACAGGCCGAAGCGCAAATTGTCGTCCCGATTGGCCAGGAACCGGACTTCCAGCGCCTCGACCAGATCCTCGATGTTCTGAGCGCCGGTGAGCATCGTCGGAACCACCGCCAGCGTGCGCGATTCCGGCGGGATCCCCCGGGAGAAGTCCATGCGCGGCAGCGGATGCGGCGATGCCAGCAAGGCCGCCAGCCAGTTCACCAGCGCCACCGCCAGTTGACTGGTGGACAGCAGTGCGAGGACGCCCAGCAACACGAGCACCCAATCCGGCCCGCCGCTGGCCTGCGCCTGCACCGACAAACCCCCGGTGAGGATCAGCGTAATCAGCGTGATCGCGCCCAGATACAGGAGCAAGGCAAACCGGCCTGCCGCTCTTGTGAACGCCTCGGAGTGGGAAAGGCGCGCCTGCGCCGTCCGCTCGAGCTCGCGCAATCCCTTGTCGATCAGGAAGAAACCCACATGCGCCGTTCGATCATCGCCGCCTTTGCGTGTCGCGCCTTCGTGTGCAAGCCGGATCGCTCTCTCCGCCACCTCAGCTTCGGACAGGCGGCTCTGCTTCGCGATCTTCTCCACGACGTGGCGGTAGCGATCACGAGTGGCAAAATCCATCATGCCGTAGATGGCGCCGGGATCCTCCCGCAGTTTTTGCTCGGCAACACTCAGCGTCTCGACGAAGTCGCGCCAGTCCATCGCCCCCAGGAATCGGAGGCTGCCGATGCTGTTGCTGATGGAGACCTGGTCGGCGGCCTGTTGCTGGTTTCCCGACTGCACCAACTGCTCGATCGTCAGGCCAGACTCGGAGAGCAGTTGCTCAATCCAGGTCAGCGGCAATGCCAAAGCAGGGCTCTGCCCCTGCAGCCGGCGCGCAAATTCGGAGACGAACGGGGTCGTCATCGGCGGGCTCGACCGCGCCATGTCCGCAATCACCAGAATCAGACTCTTCGGATCTTTCTCAGCGCTCTCTATCATCTGGTCGGCCCAGGAATCGGCCAGGTTTCGGTCGATCCTGCCGGCGGCGCTGCGGGCGGCAACGCGCCGGAGATTCTCGATCAAGGCCAGGCGCAGCATGATGGGGATGGCCCACAATTCGCCTAACTTGAGGGCGGTGACCGACTGGTAGGACGCGACGAAACGGCGGAGGCTTTCCGGATCCACCCGCCCATCGCCGTGCGCGATGGTCTCCAGCGCGATGTCATACACGCGCGGAAGTCCAGCCGAAGGTCCGTGAACCAGGCGTGGCAGTTCCCGGCTGTAACCCTTTGGCAGGTGTCTCTTGGCCGTACGAATCTGTTCTTCGATCAGGTAGAAGTTATCGAGCAGCCATTCGCCCGCCGGCGTAATCCGGCGGTTTGCCGTCACCGCCGCCGTGAGCAGTTGACAGGCCTCAATCAGGATGCGTTCATTCTCCGCCAGGCGCGTTAGCAGCTGGTCCTTGGCTCGCCGCGGAGTCAGGGTGTGCGAGGAGGCGAGACTCTTACCATGCTGCTCCATTTGATCGGCGCTGAACAACTCTGATCGCAGCGGCGGCACATCGTCGGCGTAATGGGACGACGGGCGTTTTCCGCGGAAGTAAGCTGTTAAGCGGAGCAAGTTCTTGGAGACAGTCTTACCAATCGCCGTCAAGATAGAATTCTCCAAGAAGTTAGTGGCATGCGCGTTCTTCAACGCAAGAGTCGCCGCTTGATGTCAGGCAGAAGCACTTCCGAATTATTCAGAGCGATGCCTGAAGCCCAGCGTGTAGAAGATAATACCGGTGACTAGAGGTCAACATATCCGGCTTCCAGAGAAAAAGCCTTATTGAATTCGTGGCGGAGAAAAGCCTTGCCGCTAGTTTGCCTGTTGCCGTCGGTTTCCTGGTCTTGCGATCTACCGCCGCTGCGGCCGGCATTGGTTGCGGTGTTGGATTTTCCATCTCAGGATTTCAGGATCGCGGCGCCGCTGGTGGCCAGCACCAGAATGCCGATTGCAGCGATCCAGCTTCCGGCCACGCGTACCGCGATGTGAATCCAGCCGGCTTTCCTGCGCAGCAGGTAACCGGTGAGGATCAATCCGTAGACCGTCACTGCAAGTCCCGCGAGCGCGACCCCCGCGATGTACAGGTAGGGTTTGTTCAGTTCGATCATGCCGGCGCCGTTGGCAAAGCCGTGGCTCAGTCCGAACACGGCGGCGATACCGTAACAGAGGGTCATCGGCAACGACCATGCCGCTGCCACCAGCCCGCCAAACAGAATGGCCGAGAAAATATTGAGCAGTCCGACGTAAGGAAGCGGCGCAGTCCAGATCGCAACGCTTGCGCCGGCCGCGAGCGCAAGGCAAAACACCAGCAGAACCGGCCCGGCTTTCCTGCCTTGCTGGCCCGCAAGAATCCCGAGCGCGAGAAAAGGGAGCAAATGTTCCAGCGCGCTCAGCGCGTGTAACGCGCCGGCGTAAAGGTTAGCGGCACCGGGGGCTGCGGAATGGGCGTATGCGTTGCCCGCGGCAAGCAGCAGGCACACTGCGATGCCGGCGCTTGCCGGTGGCAATGAAAGTCGGGCGGGCATGATAGGTTAACCAGCGATCAGATGTCCCGTCAGAAAATATATTCCGCACGCGGCGATGACTGCGCCGCCGGCACGCAGGGCCTTTGCGCCGGCGCTCCAACGGTTGGCCACGCCGATCAGGATACCGAGGGCGTGGAGGCTGCCGGTCGCGGCCACGAAGCCGACCGAGTAGGCAATCGCATTGGCGGACTCCGGCAATTCGGCGCCGTGGGCGTGACCGTGGAAGATCGCGAAAAATCCAACCACGAGCGCGGCAACCCAAAGCGGCGGGCGCCTGGCAATCGCGATCATGCCTCCGAGTACGATCGCCGAAACGGCAATGCCGATTTCGATTCCGGGGACTGGAATCCCGAGCCCGCCCAACACGCCGCCAAATGCCATGACGATCGGGAAAGTCACCGGAAGCACCCAGATTGCCGGCGCGCCGAGTTGGGCGCCCCATATGCCTACCGCCACCATCGCCACGACGTGATCGGGCCCGAGTACCGGGTGCGCCACGCCGGCGAGAAAACCGCCCGAGATGTTGCCCTGACCAACATGTGCAAGCGCCAGCGCCGGCCACAACAGGCAGGCCATCGCGAACATGATCCGCGAGGGTCTATCGGGACTGGTGGCCAATCTGGTCATCCTGCCTGTTTCTCCCGAACTGAGTGACGGCTCAAAAGTAGCAGACTCGGCTTCCTGCCTCGGCGCAAAGCAGCCGGACCAGGGCCGGCCATAAGATCGTTGACGCAAAGGATTCTTTTTTTATACCCCCTTGAGGGGTATGCAAAGTAAAAAGAGAGAAAATCAAAAGCGAAACGCGTTCAATGCAATGGCCGCAAAGGTACGCAAAGGAAACCCGAGGCGCGGGCCAGGAGCGGGAAAGCGGTGTGCGCCTGTCTGAAAATCCGCAAATCCAGTCGTTCTCCACGTTCTCCGGCATATTTCTGATGAAAAATGCTGTGGTGAATCTCACGGGACTTCGTATAACCGATCCAAACGTGAATTCCGTATTCGCTTTCCATCGCGTACCTTTGCGCCCTTTGCGTTGAGCGCGTTGCATTTTTTTTGACCTACTTGACCTAAACCACCAGATACTCTTCGATGCGCGCCCGCAATTCTTCAGGAATCGGAACGGCGCGGCCGGCGTCGAGAGACATGAAGACGATGGTCTGCAGGATCTTGAGGTGTTCGACGCCGTCCTTCTTGCCGCTGTAGGCGAGCTGCACCGAGGCATTGCCCAGTTTTGGCACCCGCAGTTCGAAGCGCAGCATATCTCCCATCCTGAGGGGCAACGCGAAGTCGCACTGGATGCTCACCGTCGGCGTACCGACCCGCCGGTCGCGGATGAGCACCGGCAACGGATGGCTGACGCCGCTTGCGAACCAGTCCTCCATAGTCGCATGCGCGAGATCGAAGAATCGCGGAAAGTACACAATGCCTGCAGGGTCGCAGTGGGAGAACCGGATCAACTGATCGTGGACGAATATTTTATTCACGGGGCAATGGTCCGGTCGGAAGCGACTTGGGAGTTGTTCGTTGAAGCCGGACCGTGAATCTTTCGCGGTAGTGCTGATCGAGCTTCTTTTGCGCCGCGGGCACGGAGCCGGCTGCGGATTTGATTTCAGCGCCCGGCGCGGGAAGGTTTCGACGGATGCGTCTTGCGCGCGCCCGGTTTCTCCGGCACTTCGCTGCGCGGTGACTCCTTTTTCGCGGTCTCGACTTGCTGAAGCCGGCGCCGGATGATCATTACGGCAGCTTCTTCGGGCGACAGTTTCTTGGCCATATCGGCATCTCCAAAACGGGGAACCAGAAAGACAAAACCCCCGACCAAAGTCAAGCGGAGGGGGGTGTCAGTACGTTTCGCGTGGCGCATCCACGACGGCGTTATTCTACCGGCTGCGCCCGGAAGGGTAAACCGGGGTCATTCGCCGAACGCCCCAATCTCCTCCTGTTCATTCCGGAGTCCACGTGTTGACTTTGCTGGTGATCAATTCGGTGATGTTCTTTCGTAGTTCGGTGTCTGAAGAAACGAATCCCCACGAGTACCACTTGGCAAGCGTGGCGAAGAGAATCCTGCCACTGTCGCGATCGGTCACGCGCTGCTGGACGTCAAACTCGACAAGGTAAAGGAAGGATTTGTCTTCCGAAAAATACTTGGAGTTCAGGCGCACCGACAACCGGTGAGTGCCACCCTTGTCGAGATCGCGAACCGCGGCAATCGGGCCGCCGATCTGCGGGCCGACGAAATTTGCAAGCCGCGCATCCCTCATCATCGGCCCTTCGGTGATATACGTCACCGTCAGCGCGTGGGCGGCGCCGATCACAATCAGGGATGCGAATACCAGAACGCGGGCGATCGTTTTCATGATTCTTCCTTTCCGATCATCATCCCGGCGTTCCGTGCCACGACCCGAGGCGCCCGCTCGTGGCCGGGCAGCCGGTCGTCGCCTTTGGTCGCAAGGCGCCGCCGCGAACCTTCCGATTCAGGCGACTTGCGCGGCGGCCGGCACCTCAGCCTTCGTACTTGAAGGACATCAGCACCCGGGTCCGGAACGCGACGACCTTGCCAGCATCGACCTTCATGTCCATTTTCACCACTTCGGCGATGCGCAGATCGCGCAGACTCTTGGAGGCGGTTTCCACCGCGTTGGTCGCGGCATCCTCCCAGGACTTGGTGCTGGTTCCAATCACCTCGATGACTCTGTAGATCTGGTCGCCTGCGTTCTTCTTGGCCATGACAATCTCCCCTCTCTGGTGATGTCGCCCGCGACGACGGCTCGCCGCGACGCGAACCTATGCTACACCGCGCGATTACGGACGTCATGATCCTTCTGCAGCCGGGCTTTCCGGAGACTCATGGTGCAGCGAACGAGGGGTTTGCCGGAAATCGTGGCCCGCGTTACGCGGCCATGCAGGAGGCTGCGGATCGAACTAGAGACGAATGCCGGCTGTGGCTGCTTTTTCCTCGAGTTTCGCCAGCAGCGCGCCGACACATTTCACGAATCTGGTGTCGATGTATCCCGTGCCGAGCGTTGCGACCCACTCATGCGGAATGCCCGACGCTTCGACCGAAACGGCGTTGTCCTTTGTAGAAATCCTCAGTTCATGAACAAGATGCGGCCCGGGCCCGCGTCCGACATCGAACTGCACGTTGATGGCGCCCAGGTTCAGGCTGCGCCTCGTCGCGACGACGTAGACATCTTCGCGGGCCCCCTCCATGACGCGTGCGTATTGCCCTGGATCCAGCGCCGGCATCAGTTGTACTCCCAGTGACCGGAATTCAATTGAATCCGGGAAAACGTTTTTATTTGGGACAGGGAAACGACTCCCGCAACGCATCTTCCAGCAGCAGCCCGGCCGGCAATTTGAGTTTCTCCGGATTCTTTTCCAGAAACTGCACGAAACCCCGCGCCAACTGGCCTCTCGTCGTGGCTTCCGGCACGCACAGATGTCCGAATATGTTGTCCATCTTTTCGTCGCGGTGGTGAAACCCATGCCAGGTTTCGGCGACAAAGTGACCGGCGGCGAAGCCGTCGATGAATCCTGTACAAATGCCCCTGCCGAAGTCCTGGATCGGGTCCTTGTCCGCCGCCTTGCAGTGGGCGAGCATCTCCTCGCCGGTGAACTTGCCCTGGACCCAGGGGCCGGCGCCGGCCGGCACGGCTGTCAGCAGCGTGCCAGCGACCAGTGCAATGACCGACAAGAAACCCCGTGGCGCGAAAGACCGATGGCGCCTCGATTTCCCGCGAGCGGCGACAAGGTCCCGGGCCGGAATAAGCCGTTCACGAACAACGGGGGAATCGCTGCGTTGTGCTTTCGTGTTCATCGCAATAGTTGTGCGCCGCCCTTGCCCTGCTGTATCAACGGCACGTAAGCATCCAACTCCGCAATCGTGGCCTTGTCGGTGAGGTCTACGGTCCTGCCTTTTTCTGCCGACAGGTAGCTCGCCATCACCAGCCGCTGCACCTCCAGACCAAATTCCCACGACAGCATGGCGTTGCGGCCGGCGGAGAACGATTCCAGCATGTCGACGTTCTCGTCGGTATAGCCGTAGAGGTCGGCCTCGTTGTACTGCACCGCCAGCAGTCCGCGGCTGGCGGTAGCCTTTTCCAACGCGCTTTCCTGGTCCGCGATCGCCTGCGCGGCCACGTCGCCGATAAACACGTTGAGTGGTGAGACCAGCGTGTTGATCTCGAATGCGTAACCCGGTCCCATTCCGTCCATGAACAGCCGCAGCCCCTGTTTCTCGAACATCCACGAGTCGGTGAATTGAGACTTCACGAGTTGCCCGGTTTCGGGATTGCGGTAGGTGATCATGCCGGTGGCGAAGTCCTCGGCAGGCGTCTTCGAATAATCGACGCCGCGATCCTTGAGCAACTGTTCGCGCCACTTCTTCTGGCCCCATTTGAGCAGGCCGATGTCGGCGCTGACCGAGATCGGCTGCAGGAACAGCAGGTCCTTGTCGGGCGGGGTCAGCACGTAGCGGCCGACCGCGATGCTGTGGCAGCCCATGTCGAGTAACACGCCGCCGCCCTGGCGGGTCGGATCCCAGAACCACGGTTCGTGCGGGCCGCCGTGCTCTTCGGCGGAGCGCGTGAGCGTGAGCGGACCCATCGAGCGCGACACCGGCAGGAGCTGGTTGCGCTGTGTGCGGATCGCCTTCATGAAAATCTGGTTCTCGAAGTACGCCGTCGGCAGTTTCACCTCGCGCGCCAGTTCGACCAGGCGCCGGGCTTCCTTCATGTTTCGGCCGAGCGGCTTGTCGACGATCACACCCTTGAGATTTGCGCCGGCTTTGACCGCGGCGACAATCTGATCCATCACTTCGACGCGGGCGTAATTGGGAACATAGAGCGCAATGACATCGACCTGCTTCGCCATTTCGCCGATGCTTTCGAAGAGCTTCGCCTCGCCCAGCTTGTGATCGCGACAGAAGCCCGCCAGCGCCTCCGCGCCGCGGCGCCTGAGCAGGCCGGCGATCTCGAGCCCGCGCACCTGATTAACGGCAATCGCGTGAAAGCGGGCAATGAACCCTGCCCCGATGAATCCTAGTTTCATTTTTCTCCCTGAAACCAGTGGCTGGTGGCTCGAGGCTGGTTACCGCAAACATCCCAGGCAAAGTGCATTTACGAGGAACTAACCAACATTGCCATGTTGCCATGCTAACCCGACGGCACCGGGTAGAAAAGAACGAAATGGACCCGGCGGCCGGGCAAAGGTGCGCATGCCCTCATGCGTTGCGGTGGGACAGTTCCGCGGCGTGCATCAGCAGCCTGTATTTTGCGACCAGGTCGCGTCCGCATTTGTCTGACAACTCAATGCCATCTATGCGACCGAGAAACTGGTCCAGGACTTTGGAAAAGTGCTGTTCGTGCGTGGTCCGTAACGCATGCGGAATGGTGACGTGCAACGCGCCGGCCGAGGGTTCGAGACCCAGGCCCGGGAATGCAAGCTGGAGCGATTCGATCGCGTTCCCGAGCGCGGCTGCATAAGCTGCGTTGCCATCGACCGGCCGCACCGTGAGTTGCGTCACATAATGTGTTCGCGCGCTGTGTTCGACAAGCACATCGGCAGCCGTTCCGCGCACCAGTGCGTAGTGCGTGTCTGCGCCGTCCGCCGGAGCCGCGAGCGCCCACCTGGATTCGATGGCGACCGTGATGCCACGCAACCGGAAGCTCATCGCCGCATTGCAGAGATAGGAAAGCACGCCGTCGGCGACCCGATGGCGCAGCGCCCCGGGGAAGTCATCGAGGCCGGTAATGCGCTTGAACATGTCGCGCGTCACCCCGGTCGGCCACTGCCGCGAGGACAGCAGCTCGACGTCGCGGTCATAATCGAAGGCATCTCCGCCGCCCGTGATCCATTGCGCGAGATCGACCAGGTGCGTGGTGACATCGGTGATGCCTTCGCCCTGCACTGCGACATCGAAAACCCAGGGCGGCCGCACCAGCGGCGCGCCGTTGACGATTTTGTAAAGGTGGTGGACGCTCGTAATCGCAATGGCGGGTTGGCCGCTATCGTCGCGCAGGCGGCCGAATACGCCAGGCTGCGCGGTGAGCGCCACCTGCAACCGGGTCGCGATTTCGTGCCGTTCCGTCATGATGTCCATCGCCAGCGGCGGCGTTGCCGCGGCTTGCTCCAGCATCCCGATCCCGCCGGGCTCGATCAGCCAGGGCTTGTCGCCGAGCACAAAGAAGCCGTCCTCGTGCAGGCGGCGGATCGATGCCATCTTGGTGTCGTTCTTTCCGGCGATGATGACGATGTCGCCGCGCCGTTGGGAGCGCAGGCGTTCGAAATGGTCCTCCCCGCGATATACATGGAGGTTCCAGCGCGTCGGATTGTCGGCACGCTGGTTGAAGGTTCGCACAATGCGCAGAAAATCTTCCAGGTCAGGCCCATCCGTGGCATACACGAAGACATCGTCGTTGAGCCGCGGGTGTCGCTGGCGCAGGGTGAGCGCCGCGTGGAAATGCCCGGGATCGAGAACCACCAGCGTGTGCTTGTCGGCGGCCAATTTCTTTTCGGTTCTTCTCTGTTGCGCTCCGGCGCGGCCGCACGCAATCCTCAGGGCCGCGCCATGATGCGGGTTGTCTGCACCGTGCTAACCCCGAGAGCTGCCGGCGCAAAAGATCTGACGGTACAGCATACTTGTTCTGAATTCGAATGACCGTCATTGGCCTAAAATGTGGGTATTCGCCGCCGCAGTACCATCACCCGAAACGCGATTGGGAACTGCCGGCGCGCGCCTATCCCCAATCGCAGGCGCATCGGTATTTTCAGGAGGTTCGAGTGAAGTGGATGGGTTGGATTGCCGCCGTGGCCGCGGCTTTTTTTGTGTCCGTCGTGCAGGCCCAACAGGACTGGTCCGAAGAGGCGCTGAAACTCGACGCGGTGTCGAGGCTGATCGACTCGCACGACCCGTCGCTGTCGGTGAACATCGGCAGGGTCTACGTCAAGCAATCGGCCCTCGTGGCCGCACGAGATCTGCTTTACCAGAAAGGCAGGGCCGCCGGGTTGAAAAAGGAAACATGGAATCCCGATTCGCCGCAGTGGCGGGCCGCCGAGCGCGAACTCGTTGAAGGCACCGACGACTTGATCCGGCGCAGGGTGGCAAACGGGACCTGGGTTCGGGAGGCCTGGTCCGAGCAGGTCGCCACGCTGCTCAACGGCGAAGAGGCCGACGAGATCGCGGTGCACTTCCAGACTGAAGGCGGCCAGTTGCAGCGGCGGGTGATCGAATGGTTCGTGGGCGAGCTAACGCTGCAGACCTACACCTTCACCGACCGCCTCAAGTACGGCGTGCCGGGATCGGAGCAGGAGATGGAGGATCTGCGCAAGACCACCTACGAGATCCGCAGCCACTTCGACGAGATCTACGACCTCACCAAGTATCCCGGCGCGGTGGGTTTCGCCAGTCGCGGCCCGGGTGTGGAGTACTTCAAGATGATGGTGTTGCAGGGCGTCCACGTCCTGCACCTGCACCTGGAAGCGGTCGCCAACGAGGCGCGCGAAACGGTGCGTTCCCGTGTGGCGCGCGTGGATCCTTACATCGAAAGGGTGAAAAAGAGCAAGGATGAAGGATGGAAAGGCAAGGATGAAGGATGATCCCCTCCGGGGACAAGTGAGGCGGAAGGATGAAGGAGCGGCACGGGCCGTGACGACGTGACGGCGTAAGACCTACGGCATCCGGACCCTGCTACTCCCATGACACGCTCTGGGCACTGAGCACTGAGCACCGAGCACTGAGTTTTTGACTGAGCACCCCGCACCGAGCACTGAGCACTTGCCATTCTTCTCCCTTCATCCTTCATCCCTCATCCTTGCCCCTTCATCCTTCATCCATGTTCGTCTACCCCAGCATCGGCGACAGCAGCGTGGCGATCCCGAGAAAGGAGAAGAAGCCGGCCACGTCAGTGACCGTGGTCAGGACGATGGAAGAAGACTGAGCGGGATCCTGGCCGAAGCGGCGCAGCATGATCGGTACCAGCGCGCCCGACACCCCGGCGATCACCATCGAAATCACCATCGCGCTGCTTATTACGGCGACCAGGCCGATCGAGCCGCTCCAGAACCACACGCCGACCGCGGTGGTCGCGGCGGTCGCAAGGCCGTTGGCAAGCCCGACACTGGCCTCCTTCCAAACCATGCGCGGCCACTGTCGCAGGCTGATCTCGCGCAGAAGCAGCCCGCGCATCGTCACCGCCAGCGCCTGCGCGCCGGCGTTACCCGACTGTCCCGCCACCACCGGAAGCAATATTGCGAGCGCGGTGAATTTTGCGATCGTGCCTTCGAACAGGCCGACCACCGCGGCCGCCAGGAAGGCAGTGAGCAGATTGACCTGCAGCCACGGCAGGCGTTTGCGCACCGCGAACACGGGACCCGAGAGCGCTCGCTCGTCGCGGCTCGCGCCAACCATGGTCTGGATGTCGAGAGTCGTTTCCGATTCGATGGCCGAGACCAGCGCCGCCTGCCGGATCACGCCGACAAAACGCCCGGCGTGATTCATAACCGGGAGTTCGGTGATCGGTTGCCGCTGCAACATCTCCACCACGTCTTCGCGCGGGTCGAGTTCCTTTACCGCGGCGATCAGCGGGCGGGTGATTTCGCGCAGCTGCTGGCCTTCCTCGGCCGTCGCGAGGTCCTGGATCTCCACGCGCCCGACCAGGCGCACCTGCTCATCGACGACAAACAATTCCCGCATACCGCGGCGTTTTACCGTGCGCAATCGCGCCAACGCCTCGGCGATCGAAAGGTCGGAACGGATTGGGCTGACATAAGGGTCCATCAGCCTGCCGGCGGAGGCCTCCGGATATTCCAGCATATCGCGCAGCTCCTGCGCGACATTGGGTTCGAGCATGCTCAGGTATCGGTCGCGATCGGTGCGCTCGAATTGCGCGAGCACGGTAACACTGACCGCGGGCTCGGATTCGGAAAGCAAGTGGCGCGCAAGCGTCTCGGGTACGCAGGCCAGCGCGGCACCGGCGATATCCGGGGCCAGCATTTGCCATGCGCGCACCACGGAATGCGGAGCCTGTCCGGCCAGCAAATCTGCGATTTCCTGCGGCGGCAATGACTCGAGTTGCCGCGCAGCCTCGTGCGGGTAATCGAGAAAGTAGCGCCGGTTCAGCGCCAGCACTGCCGGCAGGCCACTGTTCATGAATCCTCTGGCTGCACCGGCTTGGCCGGGGGCAGCAGCCACAGCGCAGCTTCCGCGAGTCCGGAGGCCGCATCCCAGTAGCCGCGAGTGAGCACGCCGGTGATGGTGAATTCGTCGGCAGACTGGGTGGTCGCCCGGGTGCGGGCAAGGGCGCGGGCAAGCGTTGCACGGTGCATCACGCCGATCAGCCGGCCGTCACGCTCCACCACCGGCAACGCGCTCGATTGGTGCCATCCGCGTTGACTCGCCGCGCCGGTGAGCGGCGTCATCGCGGTGAGCATCGCCACCGGTTTGCGCACAACGGCCGCGAGCGCCGTCGTGTCCGGCACGCGCAGCAGTTCGTGCAATTCGACAATGCCGACCAGGCGCTGCTCGTTATCGACTGCGTACACTTGCTCGACCGTCTTTTCGTTGCCTCCGCGCACGCGCGCCAGCACGTCGCTCACCCGGGTCTCGGGGAGAAGCGCGATTACGTCCGGGTCGGCCCAGGCGCCCACCGAATCGTCCGGGTAGCCAAGCAGTATCCGCGAAGCCATGGCCGTGGCCGTGGGCAGTCTCTCGAGCAGGCGCGACCTGCGCGCCTGCGGGACGTAGCGCAGCACCGTTACCGCGGCCTGCACGCCGGCCGCAGCGAGGAGCGCCAGCGCCGGTTCGTCTTCCAGCAAACCGAGCACCCGCGCCGCAGCCGAAGGCAGCATTGCCGTGAGTACCGGCGAACCCGCGCGCGCCGGGACACTTGCGAACAGAGCCGCCGCATCGGCCCCGGAGACGCGCTCCAGAACCCGTGCCGCCTCGGAGGGATGCGCGACAATATATGTGAGCGTCAGCGCTTCGGGTTCAGCCATTGTTCTTGCGCGAAATTACCGCGATCGGCTGTTCGTTGTAAATGCGTCCGGGCAGCGAGACGCGGCCTTCCCCAGTTTCGATTATGACCACCGTGGCGGTTACTTCGAGGATGCGGCCTTCGTGGCCCGCCACACGGATGAACTGGCCGACTGGAAAGGCCTGGCGCATGTAATGCGCGCCGATAAGGTTGGCGATGTAGTCGCGCGCGCCGAATCCTACCGCCAGGGCGACGCCACCGACGATGGTTGCAGCGGCGCCGGCGGCAAAGATGGCGAGAAAGGTGATCTTGATGCCGACCTGGTCGGCGCCGACCAGGACGGCGCCAACCAGAATCATCACTTGCGCGATCCGCGCCAGCGCGAGGCGCTGCGTATGCGCGAGCCGCGTTGCGGTTGCCAGGAGCAGATCGGCCACGAAACGTGAAACGACGTAGCCGGCGGCGATGATTAGAACGCCGGCGATCAGCGTCGGCAAATAATCGATCAGGCGCGCCAGCCAGTCGGTAAACGCCTGCAGCCCGAGAACTTGCGTCCCCGCGGCAACGAAGAACAGCAACACCACCCAGTACACGACAGTGCCGAGCACGGCTGAGGCCCGACCCACACGGAAGCGCTCGCCGCTCGCGAGCCCGCCCATGCGGGAGAGCAACCTGTCGAGCAGCAGCACGGCGCGCATGGTCAGCGCACGCAGCAGGCGCGCAAGCGCCCAGCCGACGATGAGCAGCACGATCGCGCCCAGCACGCTGGGGAGATAGGCGACGATGCGCTCAATGATGGTCGATGCCGCGTGAGCCAGCGCGTCGCCGAGACCGCGTATTTTGTTCATCAGCAGGTTTCCAAATTGTTCATGTGCCGCGGGCCGCCGCGGCGTCGTCGCGTGATTAGCATTGCTGCTCGGCGCGAGGGAAGCATTAATAGTTCCTGGCGACTACGCCGCTTCCAGTTACCCGGTTCTGGGACCGGGCTTCGCGGTTCACCCGCCAAAGCCGTCTGCCACAGCCAGATCCAGAAGATTGGGGAAGCCGCTCGCAATTGCCGCGCGCAGTGCCGGCACCACGTCCTGCGGATCGGAAATGCGCCTCGCCGGTACGCCCATGGACTGCGACAGCGCGACGAAGTCGATCTCCGGATCGCGCAGGTCCATGCCGACGAACTTCTCGGTGCCGCGCATCGACACCAGCCTTTCCTTGAGGATGCGGTAGCTGCGGTTGTTGCAGATCACGTAGGTGATCGGGCGCTTGAGGTTGGCCGCGGTCCACAGCGCCTGGATGCTGTACATCGCGCTGCCATCGCCGACGATAGCCACCACTGGACGGTTCGGCAGCGCGACGCTGATGCCGACCGCGCCGGCCATCGCAAAGCCGATGCCGCCGGAAGCCAGGCCGTAGAATCCCTGCGCGTCGCGGAAGCGCAGAAAACTCTGCAACGAGAACGTCGAAGTCAGACCTTCCTCGACCACCACCGCCTCTTTCGGCAGCGCATCGGCGATGGTCATCATCAGCCAGCGCGGATCCATCGGCTTTGCGGCCGCGACGGCCAGCATGTCCTTCGCCAGGCGCTCGCGCTTTGCACTCCAGTTGTTCTTCGCAAATTCGGCCAGCCGCTGGGCCGCCAGCCCCTTGCGCTCGGGACTCATTTTCCTGCGCAGGATCGGCAGCAGCACACGCAGCGTTTCCCTGACGCAGGCGCCGATGGCGATCTCGGCCGGATAATTCTTGCCTAGTTCCCAGTCGCGCTCGCCGATCTGCACCACCGGCATGCCCTCCGGCAGCGGATCGACCGGACTGTGCACCGACATGCGCAGCACGTCGGCGCCCAGGCAGACCAGCAGATCGTGGGCGGCGAGCGCCGAACGCACCTGCTGCTGGTTGCGAGTGAGTGCGCCGAGGAAAGCGGGATGCTCAGACGGGAAGTGCGCGCCGTAGGCCACCGTCTGCTGGTAGACCGGCGCACCCAGGACTTCGGCAAGTTCCGCCGCTTCTTTCAGCGCGTCGCGCGTGGCAATCTCGTGGCCGGCGATCAACAGCGGATTACCCGCAGCCAGAAGCCGCTCCGCGAGGCGTTCCAGTGCTGTGTCCGAAGGCCGCACGTCGGTCTGAACGCGCGTTGGGTTGCCGAGATCCAGCGGCGCTTCGGCGTCGAGGATATCGCCCGGAAGGCTGATGAACACCGGTCCGGTGGGCGGCGTGGTCGCGATTTTCGCCGCGCGATGTACGATGCGCGGCAAATCCTGCACGCGGGTGACTTCCACCGCCCATTTAACCAGCGGACTGGCGATTGGCACCAGCGGGTCGTAGAGCATCGGCTCGGTCAGGCCATGTCCCTGTTCCTGTTGTCCGGCGGTAACCAGCACCGGAGAACCGTAGAACTTGGCGTTGAACAGCGACCCCATGGCGTTGCCAAGGCCCGGGGCCACGTGCACATTGGCTGCGGCAAGGCGGTTCGACGCGCGCGCATAGCCATCGGCCATCGCCACGACGATCGCTTCCTGCAGGCCAAGCACGTATTCGATCTGCGGATGGTGCGAGAGCGCGTCCATGATCGGCAGCTCGGTGGTCCCCGGATTGCCGAACAGGTGCGTAACGCCTTCGGCAGTCAGCAGTTTCAGGAACGCGGCACGACCCGTTACGGTTTGGGCGGAGGGCAGGTTTCGATCCATGGTCTTAGGCGTTGGGGATCAGCGATTGGCCAAACCGGACTGTATGACATTTCGCTGGCCGAAGGCCAGCCTTAAGGCCGTTGGCGCAAAGGACGCAGAGGAAGTGCAAAAAACGATTCACTTCAATATCCCCTCGAGGGGTACGCAGAGAACATCGAAACGTAAAAATGTGGATCGGCATTCCGTCCCGGAGATTGCGTGACCAGGATTCAGAGACCGCCATCATCCGTTTCTCCTTTGTGTAGAGAGGGTTTCCTGTTTTGATTGCGATCACTTTCTCCGCGTACGCTCTTTTCCTCTCTGCGTCTCTGCGTTGAGACATAGAGGCCGGATTCCGGGGTTCGAGTGAAAATGAGTCGGCAGCTATGGCCGGCGCGCCGTCAGCAATACGTTGGCGAACGGCGTGCCCGCGCTCATCGGTTCTTCTTCGACCGCGAAGCCGAAGCCGCGCAGCATCATGGTCCAGTCCGCCAGCGAGCGGTGATGGTGCGGGACCCGATGACCCCGCATAATCGCGAAAAACCTGTCGGTTACCCGGGTGAAACCAAAGCGCAATCCACCGGCAATGTCGGCAACCCGCATGAACAGCATGCCGCCGTCCCGCAACGAATGAGCCGCTCGCGCCAGCACCCGTTCTTGCGCCTCCGGTTCCAGGTAATGAAGGACATCGAGAATGAATACCGCGTCGGCGTCCGGCAGCTCAGCATGGCGCACATCGCCGGTCTGCACATAAGCGCCGCCGGCGAGCGCGATACGTGCCCAGTTGGCTGAACGCTCCTGCAACTCGATGCCGTAAAACTGCGTCATTTTCGGCGGTGCCGGCCAGCCGATGGGCCAGGCACCGGCTTCGAACTGCCGGCGCGCGGCGATCAGCACGGCAGCGAGCAGACCCTGGCTACATCCCAGATCCAGGATGCGCGCGCCGTCCGGAATCGCGCCGCGGGCCAACAGTGACACGAACGCCGAGTCGTAACCGAGTTTGCCGCGAGCGAAGAAATAGGGGTAAAGACCCGCCGCCAGATAGGGACGCGCCGCAGACCTCAGGAGCGCGCGTACCTCGGCCTGCATCAACGCATCGCCATGGTCAGTGAAACGGCCTTCAGGCCCGCCGCGGACAATTTTTCCAGCAGCGCAGGCAGCACCGTGAGCACGATCGGTTCGCCATGCACCGACGGGCAGTCGTGGAGCAGAAGAATGTCGCCGGCAGCCAGGCCGTCAAGCAACCGCTTCAGGACCACCGTCGGATCACGCGCGACAGTGTCGAAACCGCGCCGGGTCCAGGTAACGTATTGGAGCCCGAGTCGCGCCAATACCGGATCGAGCATCGGATTCCTGATGCCCATCGGCGTGCGGAAGAAACGCGGCGCGCCACCGGCAATGCCGCCGAGCACGGACTGCGCCGCGCCGATTTCCCGCCGCAGCGCCGCAAGCCCGTAAAAACCGAACAAGCCGGAGTGGCGCATGCTGTGGTTCTCGATGGCGTGGCCGCGTCTGGCGATTTCCCTGACGACGTCTGGATGCGCGGCGGCTTTCTCGCCGACGCAGAAGAAACTCGCCTTGGCGCCATAGCGGTCAAGGATGTCCAGTACCTTGGGCGTGACTTCCGGGTGCGGGCCGTCGTCGAACGTGACGGCGATTTCTTCGCGGCGCGCTGCCGCATCCGGTAGCCGCAGCATGTTGCCGCCGAGCAGGCGGCTTCTGGGCCACATGCCGATCAATCCCAGTGCCAGGTGATTGGCGACAAGCGCGCCCAGCATCTCCGGCCACCATGCCGGCTCCAGAACGAGAGCGATCATCGCAGCGACATGAAACACCAATGACGCGATGATGATCGGCGCCGGACGCCAGCGCCGGGACTCGCGACGACAGTCTCCGCCGGGCGGAGACGGCGCTATGCGGTCTGTTTCCCCCACGAGTCCCTCAGCGTGACCGATCTGTTGAAGACCGGCGCACCGGATTTTGAGTCCTTGAGGTCGGCAATGAAGTACCCGTGTCTTTCGAACTGGAATCGTTCTTCGGGCTTCGCATCGCTGACCGCGGGTTCGCAATAAGCGTGGATAACGGTCTTCGAGTGTGGATTGATGTCGGCGAGGAAGTCGCGTTCCGCTCCGGGGTGCGCCACCGCGAACAAGCGGTCGTACAGCCTCACTTCGGCCTTCAAGGCATGCTGCGCCGACACCCAGTGAATGTTGCCCTTCACCTTATATTTATCCGCGCCCGGCGTGCCTGACCTGGAATCCGGGTAGATCTCGCAATGAACCGCGGTGATCCTGCCACCGGCGTCCTTGTCGGCGCCGGTGCACTTGACTACGAAGGCGTAGCGCAGCCGCACGTCGTTGCCCGGAAACAGGCGGAAGAAACCCTTGGACGGCGTTTCCATGAAGTCTTCGCGCTCGATCCACAGCTCGCGCGAGAACGGCACGGCACGCTTGCCCCAGTCCGGCTTCTGCGGATGATTGGGCAGCTCGCACTTTTCTTCCTTGCCCGCTGGATAATTGTCGATCACCAGTTTGACCGGATCGAGCACAGCCATGCGCCGCGGCGCCGATTCGTTCAGCACCTCGCGCATGCAGTCCTCGAGCACGCTCATGTCGATCCACGAATCGGACTTGGACACGCCTATGCGTTCGGCGAACAGCCGGAAACCTTCGGGCGTAAAACCACGCCGGCGCGCCGCGACCAGCGTGGGCATGCGCGGATCGTCCCAGCCGTCGACGTGCTTTTCCTCGACCAGCTGGATCAGCTTGCGCTTGGACAGCACCACGTAGGTGAGATTGAGCCGGGCGAACTCGTACTGGTGCGGAAGCGGTTTGGCGAGCACGCCGAAGTCCGCAAGCTTTTGCAGCACCCAGTCGTAAAGCGGCCGGTGATCCTCGAACTCGAGTGTGCAGATCGAGTGGGTGATGTTTTCCAGCGCGTCCGAGATGCAATGAGTGTAGTCGTACATCGGGTACACGCACCACTTGTCCCCAGTGCGGTGATGGTGCGCATGTCGGATGCGGTAGATCGCCGGATCGCGCAGGTTGATGTTGGGAGAGCTCATGTCGATCTTCAGGCGCAGCACGTGCGCGCCGTCCGGGAACTCGCCTGCCTTCATGCGCCGGAACAGTTCGAGGTTCTCCGCCACCGGGCGGTCGCGGAACGGGCTGTGCTTGCCCGCTTCCGTGAGCGTGCCGCGGTATTCGCGCATCTCGTCCGCGGACAGCGAGTCCACATAGGCCAGTCCATGCTCGATGAAGGCTTCGGCGAAACGGTACAGCCAGTCGAAATAGTCGGACGCGTAATAAAGGTGCGACCCCCAGTCGAATCCCAACCATTTCACCGAGTCGAGGATGGAATCTACGTATTCGGTTTCTTCGGTGACCGGATTGGTGTCGTCGAAGCGCATGTGGCAACGGCCGCCGTAGTGCAGCGCCAGCCCGAAGTTCAGGCAGATCGACTTGGCGTGGCCGAAATGCAGGTAGCCGTTGGGCTCGGGCGGAAAACGGGTGCGGATTCTGGCCGGATCGGGCGGCGAGTTGGCGTGCGTCGATGCCGGGCCAGGATTGCCGCCCCACGTACGGGAGGCGTAATCGACCCCGGCGAGGTCGGTCTCGATGATGTTGCGAATGAAGTTGGTGACCTGGGCGGTCGGCGCTGCCGGTTTGTTCACGCTGGATGACGGAATGGAGTGGAAAGTCGTGCAGGCGCAATATTAATGCCTTGCGGCGTTTCGTGGGTGCAAACGTGCCGTGCCGTTGAAGCGGAGTCTATTTGCCGAGAAATGAGAACAGAATCGCGTGAAATTGCTCCGGAGTTTCCAGATGGGCGATGTGGCCGATGTTGCTCAGCACTACCGGAGTGGCATCGGGGATCGCCCGCGCCGCGGCGGGAATCAGTTCGGTGAAACGCCCCAGGGTATCGCGCACATCCGGCGCCACCCGGTTGCGTCCGATTGCCGAGCGGTCGGCATCGCCGCCGACGATCAGGGTCTTCGCCCGGATGCGCGGCAGCTCGTACACCACCGGCTGCTCATAGGCCATCTGATAGGTGTGCGCGGAGGTGCGGTGAAGGCGCTCGGCCTCCGGGCCGAGAGTCCAGCGGTATTGCACGTCCGCAAAAACCTGAAACTCGGGCCGCCACTGGACGAAGTAGCCGCGGTAAAAACGATTAATGCTTTCGCGCGTCATCGCGGCGGCGTCGCGCGCCAGTTCGTCGTTGGTGGCGTAGGGCACCTTGAGCCGGTAGTCCTCGAGCCCGATTGGCGATTCAAGAATCAGATGCTCCACCTGCTCCGGAAACATGAGCGCAAAACGTACCGCGAGCATCCCGCACATCGAGTGCGCGATAACCACAGTGCGGTCTATTTCAAGATGGTCAAGCAGCATCCGGGTATTGCGTGCGAGTGCGTGAAACGACAGCCCGATGCCGGGCTTGGAGGATTTTCCGAAGCCGATCTGGTCCGGCACGACGATGCGATAACCGGCATTCGACAGGAAGCCGATGGTGTTTTCCCAGTAATAGCCGCCAAAATTGCGCCCGTGCAGCAACAGTGCGTTGCGGCCGTTCGGCTTGCCGGCCGGCGCAACATCCATGTAGGCCATCGCGACCATCCGGCCTTCCATCGTCAATGGGAGGTACCTGACCGGGTACGGATACTGGAATCCATCCATATCCACGCCCAACGGCTCGAGCGGGTCCTGAGCGGGATGCGCGCCTGACACGTAAAGCATCAGCGCGGCCGCGAATATACAGATGCGTACCGTCACAGGCATTGGTCTGTCCTTATGCAGATGATTGCAGCGAGCAAACAGAATCATTGCCGCCAAGAACGCCAAGTATGACCCGGAACGCCAGGGCGACTGGTCAGAATAAGGCTGGCAGACGACGTTCCCCGAAACGAGTTAACCCCGTTTTGAGCGGGCGGCCGTTTACATGAGTGCAACCCCTTTAACAGGAAAGGACCACTCATGCACCCCTCCAAATTACGCGCGCCATTCGCACTGCTGGCACTCACCGCCGCGCTGACTGCCATTGCCGATGACGGCGGCAGCCACGCCATCACCATATATAGCACTGCCTCGCCAGGAGCAGTTGCACCGGACATGACGCGGAACGCAGGCAGCGGCTACAGCGTACCGGGCTACGCCACCGTGCGCCATGAACGCGAGATCGCGCTCAATTCCGGTCGAAACACCGTGCGCTTCACCGATGTCGCGGGCCTGATCGACCCGACCACGGTGTCGTTCGCCTCGCTTACCGACACGCCCGGCACGCGGGTGATGGAACAGAACTTCCAGTTCGACCTGGTCAGCCCGGAGAAGCTGTTGCGGCGCTTCATCGACCGCGACATCGCCGTGGAGCGCGTGCTCGGTGATCGCATCGAGACGCTGAACGGCACGCTGCTCTCCACCCAAGGCGGGATCGTAATCCGCGAAGCGGATGGGTCCGTCCGCACACTGCCGTACAACGCCGGGGTGAAACTTCCGTCGCTGCCCGGCGGGCTGATCACGCGGCCGACGCTGGTATGGGATGTGGCCGCAAAACGGGCCGGGAAGCACAAGACCCGCGTGGCCTATCAGACCGGCGGCATCACATGGTGGGCGGATTACAACCTTACGTTCTCCGATGGCGGGGACGCGAATTCGTGCAAGCTCGATGTTGGCGCATGGGTGAGCATCCTCAATCAGTCAGGCGCCAGCTACCCCGACGCGAAGATCAAGCTCGTCGCCGGCGACGTGCACCGGGCCGTGCACATGGGCCAGACCGTGCCGATGGCCGCCAAGCGGGCGATGGCGGACATGGCGGAAGAGAAGTCCGGCTTCGAGGAGAAGACGTTCTTCGAGTATCACCTTTACACCCTGGGACGGCCCAGTTCGCTTCCGGACAACTCGACCAAACAGATCGAACTGTTCCCGAAGGTCGCCGATGTCGCCTGCGACAGGACGCTGGTTTATTACGGGCAGGCCGGGCAGTGGTACGGCGGCGGGCCGATGAC
>JANOGP010000137.1:0-13142 GCA_031406075.1 Betaproteobacteria bacterium | reverse complement strand
TTTGGTGCGCATCATGCGCGTCTTACCGGTATCCGCATCGAACAGCACCGTCGCCTGTTCGATGCGCCCGCCCTCTTCCAGCGTCTCGATCTGCCACTTGGCTTCGTATTCGATCGCCTGCTGCAGGAAGCGGAAGGAATTCAGATTCTTGATCTCGCGGCGCGTGCCCAGTGGCGCGCCCGGGTGGCGCACCGAAACGTTGGCGTCGCAGCGAAAAGATCCTTCCTGCATGTTGCCGTCGCAGATGTCTATCCAGCGCACCAGCGCATGCAGCGTCCTGGCGTAGGCGACCGCCTCTTCGGCGGAACGCATGTCCGGCTCGGACACGATTTCCAGCAGCGGCGTACCGGCGCGGTTCAGGTCTATGCCGGACATGCCGTGAAAGTCCTCGTGCAACGACTTGCCGGCGTCTTCCTCGAGATGGGCGCGGGTCAGGCGCACGACTTTTTCGCCGTCCTTCAGGTGAATAGCGAGGCTGCCGCCCTGCACGATCGGCAGTTCATACTGGCTGATCTGGTAACCCTTGGGGAGGTCGGGGTAGAAATAATTCTTGCGCGCGAATATCGAACGGCGATTGATCGCGCCGCCGGTCGCGAGCCCGAAGCGGATCGCCCGCTCCACTGCGCCCTTGTTGAGCGCAGGCAACGTGCCGGGTAAGGCCATGTCGATCGCCCAGGCCTGGGTATTCGGCGCCGCGCCGAACGCCGTCGACGCACGCGAGAAGATCTTCGAGCGCGTCGAGAGCTGTGCGTGGGTCTCTATGCCGATCACGATTTCCCAGTTCATTATCAAAATCTCACCGCAAAGACGCTAAGACGCAAAGGCGCAAAGGGAAAGCAAAGGAAAACAAATGAGAAACAGATACATTGGTTAATAGCATTCGGTTGACGCTTTGACGGTGGCGGTTATCTGGGCCGTCAATCGTATTTCTTTGCCAGTTCTCCTTCGAAATCTCAGCGCAAAGACGCAAAGGCGCAGAGAAAAGCACGCAAAGAAATTCGATGATGACTCGACAAACCATTCTGTTGGACCGTTTGTGCGTTTTTATACCCGCAGTTTTTTTGCCGTTTTCCTTTGCGTTCCCTTTGCGCCTTTGCGTCTTTGCGGTTAAGCAAGATCTTTTGGCATGCGCAGGTGCCAGTCGGTCGCTTGCTGGTAGCGGTGCGCGGCGCCGAGCAGCCTGGCTTCATCGAAGTAATCGGCCATCAGTTGCAGGCCGACCGGGCGGTTCTTCGCGCCGAAGCCGCAGGGAATGCTCATCGCCGGGATGCCGGCGAGGCTGCCGGGAATGGTGTACAGGTCCGACAGGTACATTGCCACCGGATCGGCGGCCTTCTCGCCGAAGCCGAACGCCACGCTGGTGGTGACCGGTCCGGCAATCAGGTCGCACTCGCGGAAGGCGCGCTGGAACTCGTCGGCGATGATCCGGCGCACCTTCTGCGCCTGGATGTAGTACGCATCGTAATAGCCGTGCGACAGCACATAGGTGCCGATCAGGATGCGGCGCTTGGGTTCCGGCCCGAAACCTTCCGAACGCGACTTTTTCATCATGTCGATGAGGTCGGTGTAGTGATCTGCGCGGTGGCCGTAGCGCACGCCGTCGAAGCGGCTCAGGTTCGAGGAGCATTCCGCCGGGGCGATCACGTAATAGACCGGGATGCCGAGTGCCGCGTTCGGAAGCGAAATGTCCACCAGCCTGGCTCCGAGCTTGACGTACTCGGCGAGCGCCCCCCGCACGGCCTTTTCGACGTCGGGTTGCAGGCCTTCGCCGAAGAACTCCTTCGGCACGCCGACGCGCAGGCCCTTGAGGTCGAGGTCGAGTGAGCGGGTGTAGTCCTCATGGGCGCGTTCGACGCTGGTCGAATCCTTCGGGTCAAAACCAAGCATGGCGTTGAAAATCAGCCCCGCATCCTCTGCCGAGCGGGTCATGATGCCCGCCTGGTCCAGGCTGGAGGCGAAGGCGATCATGCCCCAGCGCGACGCCCGGCCGTAGGTCGGCTTGATGCCGGTAACGCCCGAAAACGCCGCCGGCTCGCGGATGGATCCTCCGGTGTCGGTTGCCGTGGCCGCCGGGGCAATTCTCGCAGCGACCGCCGCTGCCGAACCGCCCGAGCTTCCGCCCGGCACCGCGGACTTGTCCCAGGGGTTGAGTACGTTGCCGAAATGGCTGTTCTCATTGGACGAGCCCATCGCGAACTCGTCGCAGTTGAGTTTGCCGAGCGCGACCATTCCGGCGTCCCTCAGTTTCCCGACGACTGTGGCATCGAACGGGCTCATGTAGCCCTCGAGCATCCGCGACGACGCGGTCGAACGGAAATCCCGGGTGACAAAAATGTCCTTGTGCGCGATCGGCACACCGGTCAGGGGCGTCGCGTCGCCTTTGGCGATGCGCTCGTCGGCGGCGCGCGCCTGTGCCAGAGTGACTTCCGGACGCACGTCCAGAAAGGCGTTGAGGTTCCTGTGGTTTTCGATGCGTTCGAGGAAAAGCCGGGCAAGTTCTACGGCGGAAACTTCCTTGGCAATCAACGCGCGGCCCAGATCGGCCACTGACTTTTCGAACATCGCGCGGCCCCTAATCGATAACCTTGGGCACGAGGAACAGGCCATCCTGCTGTGCGGGCGCGTTCCTCATGTTGGTCTCGCGATTTTCGGACGAGCCGGCCAGGTCTTCGAGCAGACGCTGCGAACCGCCCAGCGGATGAGACATCGGTTCGATTCCGCTGGTGTCCACCGATTGCAGCTGCTCGATGAGCTTGAAGATGTCGTTGAGCTGTCCGAGCGCCTGCCCGGCTTCCGCATCGGTCACCTCGATACGCGCGAGATGAGCGATGCGCTTGACGTCGCTGAGTGTAAGAGCCATTTCTTGGGAGGCTTCCGTGGTCGCGGCCGGGTTCAGGGACGGGACAGGAAGGAGGGCTGCCAGGCCGCTGGCCGCGCCCGGGTGGTTCCTGGGAAACCCGCTTTTTGTTAACCGCCGCAGTGCGATAGAGTATCATAACCTCCTCACTTTTCGCATCGCGGCGCCTCCAGCGCTTACATTCATGTTCGGATTTCTCAACGGCTATTTTTCCAACGACCTTGCCATCGACCTCGGCACCGCAAATACCCTGATCTATGTCCGGGGCAAGGGCATCGTGCTCAATGAACCCTCGGTAGTCGCGATCCGGCAGGAAGGCGGCCCGAACGGCAAGAAGGTGATTCAGGAGGTGGGGCTCGCCGCCAAGCAGATGCTCGGCCGTACCCCCGGCAACATCACCGCAATCCGGCCGATGAAAGATGGCGTGATCGCCGATTTCACCGTGACCGAACAGATGCTCAAGCAATTCATCAAGAAGGTCCACGATACGCGCCTGTTCTCGCCGAGTCCGCGCATCATCATCTGCGTGCCCTGCGGCTCCACCCAGGTGGAGCGCCGGGCGATCCGCGAGTCCGCTTATGGCGCCGGCGCTCGCAAGGTGGAATTGATCGAGGAGCCGATGGCGGCCGCAATCGGCGCAGGGCTGCCGGTGGAGGAAGCCACCGGCTCGATGGTGGTGGACATCGGCGGCGGCACCACGGAAGTCGGCGTGATTTCGCTGGGCGGCATCGTATATTCCGGTTCGGTGCGGGTCGGAGGCGACAAGTTCGACGAGGCGATCATCAATTACATCCGCCGCAATTACGGCATGCTGATTGGCGAAACCACCGCCGAAGAAATCAAGAAGGAGATCGGCTCGGCATTCCCGGGTTCTGAAGTGCGCGAAAAAGAGGTCAAGGGCCGCAACCTCGCCGAAGGCATTCCGCGCAGTTTCACCATATCCAGCAATGAAATCCTGGAAGCGCTGACCGATCCGCTCAACAGCATCGTCAGCGCGGTCAAATCAGCGCTCGAACAGACTCCGCCGGAGCTCGGCGCCGATATCGCCGAAAAAGGCATGGTGCTCACTGGCGGCGGGGCATTGCTGCGCGATATCGATCGGCTGCTGATGGAAGAAACCGGGTTGCCGGTGATCGTCGCCGACGACCCGCTCACTTGCGTGGTGCGTGGTTCCGGCCAAGCACTGGAAAAGATCGACAAGCTCGGCACCCTGTTCACGAACGACTGAGGATTTCATGAGGGGCGAGGTGTGAGGGGCGAGGTGTGAGGGAACGGCGAACAACTTCCGGAATCGGGTTGGCACTTCGCAGAGATCGTCTCAGGCACCAGTTTTCCCCCTTAGGCTTCACCGCTCGTCCCTCGCCCCTCGTCCCTCCTTCCTAGGATGGAGTACACCCCACCACCGTTTTTCAAGCGCGGTCCCAGCCTCCTTGCAAGACTGTCGTTCTTCGCGCTGCTCTCGCTGATCCTGCTTTACGCCGACTCCCGCTTCCACTACATGGAAGGGATACGCAAGACGATCGGCGTGCTGCTCTATCCGCTGCAGAAAATTGTGGACGTGCCCGGACAAGTGGCTTCAGGCGTCGGCAGCTTCTTCGTCAGCCAATCCTTCCTGCAACGCGAGAACGAGCGCCTCGCACGCGAAAATTTCCTCAACGCCGGGCTGTTGCAGACACAGCAGGAGCTGATCGCGGAGAACGCTCACCTGCGCCAGCTCCTGGACATGAAGGAGCGTGTCGGTCCGACCTCGGCGGCGGCGGAAATACTGTACATGGGGCGCGACCCGTTCAGCCGCAAGGTCATCATCGACAAGGGTTCGTCGCACAAAGTCGAGGAAGGTGCCGCAGTCGTTGACGACACCGGATTGATCGGTCAGGTGAGCCGCGCATTTCCCTGGACCGCCGAGATCGCGCTCATCACCGACCGCGAGCAGGTTGTTCCGGTACAGGTGGTGAGAAACGGCCTGCGCGCCGCGGTTTTCGGCACCGGCTACGACGGCGCACTGGACCTGCGCTTCATGCCGGTCAACGCCGACATCGAGAATGGCGACGTGCTGGTGACTTCCGGCATCGACGGCGTATACCCGGCCGGATTACCGGTGGCGATGGTTTCCAGCATAGAGCGCAACCCCGCCTATCCTTTTGCACGCATCACCTGTACTCCCGCTGCCGGCGTCAACCGCTACCGGCAGGTTCTGGTGCTCTCCAGGCTGGCGCCGCTGCCGGAGTACCCTCCGGCAGCCCAGAAGAAGAAGGCCAAACCGCGCAAGTCGCGGAGGGACGGCTGATGCGCGACTCCGGATTCGGCAGTCTTTCGACCGAGGAGATCCTGCTCCCGGTCAGCCCGCTATTCGTCACCCTGACCTTGCTTTCAGCGCTGTTGCTGAACCTGATGCCGCTCACCGGTTGGGTACTGGTGCTGCGCCCCGATTTCGTCGCCCTCACATTGCTGTACTGGGGAATCCACCAGCCGCGCAAGATCGGGTTCCTCCCCGCCTGGCTGCTCGGCCTGGCCGTGGACGTGGCCGAGGGCAGCCTGTTCGGGCAGCACGCGCTGGCCTACTCGGTGATGATGTTCAGCGCCATCGCATTGCACCGGCGCGTGGCCATGTTCGGTGTGCGCCACCAGATGCTGCACGTCCTGGGGATCCTGCTGTTGATGCAAGCGATGGTGCTAATGGTGCGGGCAGCGGCGGGCGGCGAATATCCGGGCTGGTGGTATTTTATTTCCAGCGTCATCGGCGCGCTGTTGTGGCCGGTAACCCGGTTCCTGTTCAGGATTCCGCTGCGATCGCGGCGGGATCGGGACGAAATGTAAGGCATCCGCAGCCCATGCGCCTGGCGACATTTCCCCGAGCGTCGATGAATCGCGGTGTCGAGCTTCGCGATCATCAACGCGAGCTCTACAACTTCCAGTTGCGGCTGGCGATCGCCGGCGGCGCGGTTGTGTTCGCCTTCTTTGTCCTGTTCGTGCGTTTCTTCTACGTGCAGGTGATGCAGCACGACTACTACCACACGCTAGCCGAGCAGAACCGCATTTTCATCGTTCCGGTGGTGCCCAACCGCGGCTTGATCGTGGACCGCAACGGTGTGTTGCTGGCACACAACTTTGCCGCTTATACCCTGGAGATCATGCCCACGCAGGTGGACGACTTCGAGGATATGATCGACAGGCTGTCGATACTGGTGGACATCACCCCCAAGGATCGCAGGCGTTTCCAGAAACTGCTCGAGGAAGGCCACGACTTTTCCAGCGTTCCGATACGCACCCGCTTGAACGACGAGGAGGTGGCGCGCTTCGCGGTCAACGCCTACCGTTTCCCCGGCGTGGAATTGTACGCGCGGCTGTTCCGCCACTATCCCAGCGGAGAAATCGCCTCGCATGTAGTCGGCTATATCGGCCGGATAAGCGATCCGGACGTGGCGGAGCTGAAAAATAAGGGGATGGCGGCGAACTACAGCGCCTCTGACTACATCGGCAAGGTCGGACTTGAGCAGCGCTACGAGAAAGACCTGCGCGGGGTGACCGGCTACGAGCATGTTGAAACCGATGCCAACGGACGGTCGGTGCGCACGCTGCGCAGCATCCTGCCGGTGTCCGGCAACGATCTCCGGCTGGCGCTGGATGCGCGGCTGCAGCAGGTGGCGGAGCAAGTATTCGGCACTCACCGCGGATCGCTGGTTGCCATCGAGCCCGCCACTGGCGGTGTGCTGGCGCTGGTGTCCAGGCCAGGCTTCGACCCCAATCTGTTTGTCGAGGGCATCGATCCGCAGAATTGGGATGCGCTGAACAATTCGCCCGACCATCCGCTCAACAACCGCGCGTTACAGGGTGTGTATCCGCCCGGATCGACCTTCAAGCCTTTCATGGCATTGGCCGGGCTCGAATCGGGAAAGCGCAAAGCCGGATTTACCATCAACGATCCGGGTTATTTCGTGCTCGGCGGCGGCCATATTTTCCGCGACTGGAAGTCGGGTGGCCACGGCACCGTGAACCTGCACAAGGCGGTGGTCGAGTCTTGCGATACTTATTTCTACGGTCTGGCGCACGAACTCGGCATCGATGCCATCCACGAATTCATCGGCCAGTTCGGCCTCGGCAAAAAGACCGGCATCGACATCGAGGGCGAGGTCGCCGGCCTTTTGCCCTCGCAGGAATGGAAGCAGCGGCGCTTCCAGCAGAAATGGTTTGTCGGCGACACGATCTCCGTGGGCATAGGCCAGGGCTACAACCTGACCACGCCAATCCAGCTTGCATTCGCCACGGCGATTCTGGCCAACGACGGCCACATATTCCGACCGCATCTGGTTCAGCACATACAGAACAGTCAGACCGGCGAGTTGACCACCATCGAACCGAAGCCGTTCGGCGAAGTGGCGTTGAAGCCCGAGAACGTCAAGCGCATACGCGACGCGATGGTGGACGTTACGAAACCGGGTGGAACCGCAGCCTGGGCGGGCATGGGGGCGAAGTATCTGTTTGCCGGCAAGACCGGAACCGCGCAGGTGATCGGATTGAAAGGGCAGAAATACGACGAGGAACGCATTAGCGCGCGCTATCGCGATCACGCGCTATTCATCGGTTACGCTCCGGCCGACGATCCCAAGATCGCGCTGGCAGTGTTGGTGGAAAATGGCGGCCACGGTAGCAGCACTGCCGCGCCAATTGCGCGTCAGGTCATCGATTTCTATCTATTGGGCAAGGAGCCACAGCTGGTGAAACCATCGACCCGGAAACCGGCGCGCGAACCAGCCCAGGAAACGGCCCCCGAGCTGGCACCGGAACAGGCGCAGGCGCTGGAGCAGGTGCTGCAACCGGAACCCGGAGCAGGAAGGTGATTAACCGTCTGTACGCCTATCTGGTCAAGCACCTCGACCGCTATCTGTTGACGCTGGTGACCATCCTGCTGGTGATGGGCTTGCTGATCCTGTATAGCGCCTCGGAGGCGAGCCTCGAGCGCGTAGCCGCGCAGGCGGCCAACATCTGCGCCGCGTTGGTGGTGATGTGGATCGCCGCCAATGTACCCTTGCATTACCTCTCCCGCATCGCCCTGCCGTTGTACGTCATTGGCCTGGTGCTTCTGATCGCGGTCGCGGCGTTCGGCGAGATCGTGAACGGTGCGCGACGCTGGCTCGAACTGGGCTTCACCCGCATCCAGCCTTCGGAGTTGATGAAGATTGCGGTGCCGTTGATGCTGGCCTGGTATTTCGATCGCTACGAGGCGGTGCTGAAAATGCGCGACTTCGCAGTCGGCGCTCTGCTGGTGCTGGTGCCGGTGCTGCTGATCGCGCAGCAACCTGACCTCGGGACTGCGGTTCTGGTAACCGCGGCCGGATTCTTCGTACTTTTTCTTGCGGGGCTGTCGTGGAAAATCCTGGTGGGTCTTACATTGGCGGGCGGGGCGAGCCTTCCATTCCTGTGGTCGATGCTGCACGATTACCAGCGCCAGAGGGTGCTGACGCTGCTCGACCCTTCGCAGGACCCGCTCGGTGCGGGCTATCACACCATTCAATCGACCATCGCGCTGGGATCCGGCGGAGTCTTCGGCAAAGGCTGGCTCAACGGCACGCAGTCGCATCTCGACTTCCTGCCGGAACGCACCACCGATTTCATCTTCGCGGTGTACGCGGAAGAGTTCGGCCTGTTCGGCAACCTGGTGCTGATGATTTTATTTCTGTTAGTGGTTGTCCGCGGGCTGGTGATCGCAGCCAACGCCCCGACGCTGTTTACCCGGCTGCTCGCCGGCGCGATCACGCTGACTTTCTTCACTTACGCGATCGTCAACATGGGGATGGTGAGCGGAATCCTGCCGGTAGTGGGCGTGCCGCTGCCGCTGATCAGTTATGGCGGCACATCGCTGGTGACGATACTATTCAGCGTCGGATTGCTGATGAGCATCCATACGCATCGAAGGTTGATTCAAACGTGAGTGAGGCGAGAGACGTGAGGCGTGAGGTACAACGTGCGAGGTGCGAGATAAAACACGGTAGCCCGTTTCAACAAGTTTCCCGGGACAATTTGATCAAATGATAAGCATGACTACGAAAGAATTTACTCGTACCTCGTACCTTGTACCTCGTACCTCCGCGATAATCATCGCAACGTTCGTTGCAATGATTATCGCGGGTTGCGGCACTAGCCCATCCCGCCCTGCGTCGAAGCCCGGCGGTTATTATCTCGACGATGGGCCGGGCGCCAATCCGCCGGCGAATCTGGATTCGATCCCCGAACCTGCTCCGAAGATCGAGCCGATCAACAAGTACACCAGCCGCCCTTACACCGTGCTCGGCCGTAGCTATACGCCCCACACGCAGCTGGCTCCGTACAAGGAGCGCGGCGTGGCCAGTTGGTACGGAAAGCGCTACCACGGCCAGAAGACTTCCGCGGGCGAGGTTTACGACATGTACGCATTCAGCGCCGCGCACACGCTGCTGCCGCTGCCAAGTTACGTCCGGGTGACCAATCTCGCCAACGGCAAGTCGGTGGTGGTGCGCGTGAACGATCGCGGCCCGTTCCATCAAGATCGCTTGATCGATCTTTCCTACGCGGCTGCGTACCGCATCGGCATCATCGGCCAGGGCAGCGCGATGGTTGAAGTGGAAGCCATCATTCCCGGCAGCGGCGAGGCGCCGGCGGTCGCGAGCACGCCCGCCGCTCCAGTTCCGGTTGCGATGCCCGTGAGCAACGAGGCCGGCGGCATCTTCGTGCAGCTTGGCGCCTTCTCGGTCGAGGAAAACGCCGACGCGTTCCTGCGCAAAATGCGATTGGACCTGGGCTGGCTTGCCGGTTCGATGAAACTTTACCGTGGCGACAGCCTGTACAAAGTACATGCGGGGCCTTATTCCGATCGCGCAGAAGCCGAGCGCGCCGCCGAGCGCATCCGGCAGGAACTCGGATTCACGCCTTTCGTGCTGAAACGCTGAAATCAGCGGGCTCTGCCAGAGCATGCGCACTCTGATCTGCGGATCGATTGCCTACGACACCATCATGGTGTTCGAGGACTACTTCAAGAACCACATCCTTCCCGATCAGATCCACATCCTCAACGTCGCTTTTCTAGTGCCGGACATGCGCCGCGAATTCGGCGGATGCGCCGGCAACATCGCCCACACGCTGAAGATGCTGGGCGGCGATCCGTTGATCATGGCGACTGTGGGCGAGGATTATCAGCCTTACGCCTACCGCCTGGACAAGCTGCGGCTGTCGCAGGCGCACGTGCGCCAGGTAGCGGGCACGTTCACCGCCCAGGCTTTCATTACCACCGACCTGGCCGACAACCAGATCACCGCGTTCCATCCGGGGGCGATGAACTCCTCGCATCTGAACCATGTTGCCGACGCGCGCGATGTCGGGTTGGGAATCGTGGCGCCGGACGGGCGCGAGGGCATGCTGCAGCACGCCCGCGAATTCCACGAGGCCGGCGTCCCGTTCATTTTCGATCCCGGGCAGGGCTTGCCGATGTTCAGCCGCGAGGAGCTGTTGAACTTCATCAGGCAGGCCGACTACGTGGCGACCAACGACTACGAAGCGAAGTTGCTGCAGGAACGCACCGGCAAGAGCGTTGAAGAGCTGGCGAAAATGGTGAAGGCCATCGTGGTCACGCAGGGCGCGCAGGGATCGCAGATGTATTCAGGCGGCAGGACCGAAACGATCCCCAGCGTTACGCCTTCGCGGGTGGTGGACCCGACCGGCTGCGGGGATGCTTATCGCGCCGGCTTGCTGTACGGGATTGCCAACAGCCTTGACTGGTCAACCACCGGTCAACTTGCGTCGTTACTTGGTTCGGTTAAGATTGCCCAACGGGGGGCGCAGAATCACCACTTCACCCGGGACGAGATTGCGGAACGCTTTCGCGACGCGTTTGGCAGGGCGCCCTGGTAACACATGAGGAGCTTGGAATGAAAACCGGACTATTCATATTGTTGATTTTTGCGGTGCTGTCGGGCGGTTGCGCCTCGAGCAATTCCGGATCGGCTTACGGCCGTGGACAGGCGCGCACCGAGCAGACCGTGCGCATGGGGGTGGTCGAACATGTTCGGGATGTCAAGATCGAGGGCACCAAGTCCGGCGTGGGCACGGTCGCCGGCGGGGCGGTTGGAGGGGTCGCCGGTAGTACGGTGGGTCAGGGCAAGGGTTCCGTGGTCGGCGCGGTGATCGGCGCGGTCATCGGCGGCGTGGCGGGCAGTGCGGCCGAAGAAGGCGTCACCCGCAAACCGGGAATTGAAGTTACCGTGAAGCTCGACAACGGCAACATGCTTGCGGTGGTTCAGGAAGCCGACGAAAAGTTTAGTGTGGGCGAGCGCGTGCGCATTGTCACCGGGCAGGGGATTTCGCGGGTCACGCACTGACGCAGTAAGGCTCCGCACAAATTCCATGACCTCGACCGGGACGAATTTCTTCGAGGACATTACGGCAAGGCCGCCACGCCAACGCTGATCGAGGCCCGGTTGCGTTCGGACGCATTCGGGCGCGGCTCACCGCCGCGGAATCCGGGCTTCTATATGGAAATTTGCTGCTGCTGCCGATTTCCGCCTCCGACCAACGCCACGCCCGTCAATTCCCGAAGCATGACCCTCGACGATCGAGAACAGACCACGATTCCGGTCCGGTGCTATCGCGCGACGTTGCTGGTTTTCCATCTCTTCGCCGGCATCGCCACCGTGGCCCTGCTGTTCCCTTTCTATGGAAGCGCGCGGCGCCGGCTGGCCGTGGCGCGCTGGTCGGCGCGCATTCTCGCCTCCGTAAACGTCGAGCCGCGTTTGCGCGGCGCGCCTCCCGCGTCCAGGGATCGCGCCGCAGTACTGGTCGCGAATCACATATCCTGGCTCGACATCCCGCTGGTGCACTCGGTCTGGCAGGTGCGCTTCATCGCCAAGTCGGAGGTACGCCGCTGGCCGCTGATCGGATGGCTCTCCGCCAGGACCGGGACGCTGTTCATACAGCGCGGCAAAAGCCGCCACGCCGCACGCATCAATCAGGCAATACACGAGGCATTCCTCGCCGGGGACGCCATCGGCGTATTTCCCGAGGGCACGACCACCGACGGCACCGGCCTGCAACCCTTCCACGCTTCTCTGCTGCAGCCCGCGGTGGACGAGCGCGCACTGTTGTTCCCGGTCAGACTGCGATATCTGGACGAAGACGGCAGGGTGAACGTCAACGCCAGCTACGTCGGGGACACCAGCCTGATCGAATCCATGACGATGATCCTGCGGGAAAGAAAGATTGTGGCGGAGCTGATTTTTCTGCCGGCGATCGATGCCGAAGGCAAATCGCGGCGGGACCTTGCGCACGAGACGCACGCGGCGATCGCTGCCGCGCCTGGTCGGAGCTTCCCCGATTAGTCGGCGAACTTCCGGCACGTAACCTGGAATAGCCGCCGATCCTCCAGACGGACCGCCGACAGGCGCCGGCCCCACAGGCAACCCGAATCCAGCGCCAGCAGGTTTTTCTCGGCCAGCAAACCGAGCGCCGACCAGTGACCGCAGATGATGGTCGCGTTGGCGCTCTTGCGATTTGGCACCGCAAACCACGGAACGTAACCATCAGGGATGTCCTCGAGCCGGCCCTTGTGGCTGAATTCCATGCGGCCCTCTGTGGTGCATATTCTCAGCCGGGTCATCACGTTGATGATTACGCGCAAACGATCGTATCCGCTCAACGCATCATCCCAGCGATCGGGCTGATTGCCGTACATGTGCGCCATCAGGCTCCGGTACCCGGGACCGCGCAGCGCTTCCTCCACTTCGTGCCCGAGTTCGAGCGCCTCCGGCACGCTCCACGAGGGCAGCAGTCCGGCGTGGACCATGGCGTACTCGCCTTCCACGTGCATCATCTGCAGCCCGCGCATCCATGCGAGCAGCTCTTCACGATCAGGGGCTTCGAGAATGGCGGCCAGCGTGTCGCCCTTGTGCAGCTTCGCGCGGCCCTCGGCGACCATCAATAAATGCAGATCGTGATTGCCGAGTACGGTCACCGCGCGGCTGCCAAGGCCTTTGACGAAACGCAACACTTCCTGTGATTGCGGGCCGCGATTCACCAGATCGCCGACGAACCACAGGCGGTCGTGCGTTGCGTTGAAATCGATTTCTTCGAGCAACTCACGCAGTGGGTCGTAACAGCCCTGCAGATCGCCTATCGCGTATGTCGCCATGTTTTCAAGTCTGACGCATTAAACCTTTACCGCAATGGCGCAAAGATTCGTTTCAATACCCATCAAGGGGGTATTGCCCCGGCGTCCTTCAATATCTCCGCACCAACCCCGCGACGGCCGACGTAACGGTGA
>JANOGP010000032.1:0-7209 GCA_031406075.1 Betaproteobacteria bacterium | reverse complement strand
CCGCAATTTCTACATCGGCATTCTCGGGTTGAAGGAAGGATATCGGCCGCCGCTTGGATTTCCGGGTACCTGGCTTTACGCCGGCAGCCAGCCGGTATTGCATGTCGTTGCCGGAAGGCCGCTGCCGCCGGATCCCGCCGGCGTGCTCGACCACATGGCATTTTCCGCCTCGAATCTTTCCGATGTCGCAGCGAAGTTGAAGACGAGCGGCATCAAATACGACCTGAGGAAACAGCCGGCCTCCGGCGTATGGCAGTTGTTCTGCTTCGACCCCAGCGGTGCAAGAGTCGAACTCGACTTTGCGCCGGGCGAGAAAGCGCCGGTCTGACGGGGCCCTGTCACAGCTTCCGTGGGTCGAAACAGCGAAAGGGCAAAGGTCGTTAAGCCGGGATTCACCGAGGGTCGCGGCTGCGAGCGAGCCGCTCTTTTCATTCAAAAAAATAAGCTGCCCGGCGAAGCGATTCACGAAGCCGGCGCGAGGTGGGAATGATGCGCCAGCGTTCTCCCGCGCAAAGAACCGGACACGACTTGCATCCAGCGCGGTGACCGCTTCGACCTGTCTTGCGTTCCGCTCGGGGGGGCGGTTGCCGTCGGATCGATCAGGGTTGCGTCGGACGGGAGGCGAGCGACGCAACCCTGCCGAACATAACGACAGGCAAGACAGATGCGACCGGGACAGCTTATTGCAGAAAGCTTCCGCCTGTTTCATCTCGCGGCCGGCCACTCAGGGAACGGTCCAGCCTTGGCGATTCTGTTTGCTACCCGATCTCAAGCTAGCCAAAGCAAACTGGAAAAGCAAATCTATCAAAGTGTTAGGTTTGAATAATGTCCTTGCCAATCAAATTCTTGGAACCGGCCACGGCCGGTATCGGGCCGAAAAAATTTTCTGCCGCAACGGCGGCAGCAGTCCAATCCTTACGGCAGTCCGTTAACGGATACGCAATATGGGGCTTTCCTGGAACTCGGCACGCAGGAACTCGGTGAATGCCCGCACCTTTGCCGATACATGCCGGGCGGACGGGTAAACCGCGTTGATCTCCGCTGTCGGAGGCGCGAACTCGCCGAGGAATACCTTCAACTTTCCGTCCTCGACTTCGCGCAGCACGAACCAGTCGGGCGTGATCGCGATGCCGAGGTCGGAAAGCACCGCCTGTTTGATCGCATCGCCGTTGTTCGCTCGAAAGTTGCCCGATACTCTGACCCGGATCGGGCCGTCCGCTCCGTGGAACAGCCACTCGTTGCCGGTGGACAAATAGGCGTAGAGCAGGCAATTGTGGCCGTTCGAAAGGTCTTGCGGTACCTGCGGCGTGCCGTGCTTCGCGAGATATGCCGGCGTGGCGACCACGCTGCGCATTGTGCTGCCGATGCGCCTCGCGGCGAGGGTGGAATCGTTCAGGCGGCCCACCCGGATCGCCATGTCCATACCCTCTTCTACAAGATCCACGAAGCGGTCCGCGTAACTCAGGTCGATCGAAAGTCCCGGGTGCTGCTTCTGGAACTTGAGCACGAGGTTGCCGACATACGCCTGCCCCAAACCGATCGAAGTGTTGATTCGCAGTAAGCCGCTCAACTGGGTCTGCAGTGTGCCGAGATTAGCCTCGGCATCGCGTACGGTATCGATGATGCGCTTGCAACTCTCGTAGTACGCAGAACCCGCCTCGGTAAGCGAGAGTTGGCGGGTGGTGCGATTGAGTAGCCGGGTCTTGAGTTGTTGCTCGAGCGCCGTGAGTTGCTTGCTAACGGTCGGTTGGGTCATTCCCAGATCGCGCGCTACCGCAGAGAAACTGCCGGTTTCGACAATACGGACGAATACTTCCATAGCGGTCAAACGGTCCATCCCAACCCCTTGCTCATGCCAGAACGGCATGAATGATAGGCGGTTTGCCTGTCTATTTGTAGGACCGAATAGCGTCTACATTGCTGCTGTGCAACAAAGGCATGTCTCCCAGTAATTTATGACGTGAAAGGAATCTGACGTGAAAACTGCAAAGTGGGTATTTGTACTATTGATGGTCGCGACCAGTTCGGCATTCGCCGCAAACTGGAGCCTGGTTGCCGGCGACAAGGACGAAATCGTATTCGTCGACCGCAGCACCATCCAGCAGCATGGCGACCTAAAGAAGGCTCGCATCCTCCACAGCTACAGCAAGGTACGGACGATCGGCGACAACGCGTTCCCGCACAAATCCGAGATCCTGCTCTACTCGGTGCGCTGCGAGGATCGCAGTCTCGGCTTCGAACAGTGGGTCATGACAGCTGGCGAAATCGGCAGCGGCGAAACCGTGTGGGCCGGCCACGTCACTGGGCCCACGCTCTACCAGGATCCGAAAAATCCAATCTTCCTCAGCATGATCGACTCAGTGTGCAGCGGCTGACAGCAAAGGAATCGTGACGACGTGACTGGGTAAAACATCCAAGCGCGACATGATTTCGTTGCTGCGATGAGTCAAACCTCGAACCCTAGAACATCCCCAGGACGCCAGCTCGCGACACTTGGCACCAGGTCTTTTTCACGATCGTCACGCCGTACCCCTCAAGGGGGTATAGAAAATAATCACATTCGTCACGGCTTTTTCGGCTCCTCAGTTCCGCTTCTCTCCCGCTGCCCCTCTTTCTCAGCGGCACCTTGCGGCGCCCGAGTAACAGGCGGCGTCGCAGCCGGCGCAGCGGCGGGCTCGCGATTTTTCCGGTAGTACTCGATCCAGTGGTTGATGTCGCCCTCTTGCGCCCGGGTCGCGGCGTCCATTTGCCCGCGCGCGGGCACCGATGCAAGCAAAATCACCGCGAGGCCCGCGCCGATCAGAGAAGAATTCCGTTCACGCATGCTTCGTAAACGATATCGCCGAACGTCTCGACCGGAAGAGGCGCGGCACCGTTGCTTTTCGCGTTGGTGAGCCAGACGTAGGCGTCGTCGAGGGTCTTGTTCACGAAGTCTATCTCGTGTTGCGTTTCGTCCCCGTGCCATACCACCTTCACTTCTTCGCGCGGCTTGCCCTGTTTGAAGTAGTAGTACCCGGCGACCTGAAGCTTCGCTGTGTAGATGCACACATCGGACTGATTCATCCTGGTGATGCGGTCCGCATGCGCAACGTGCGTTGGCAGCAGAGCCAGCAGCAAGGCCAGCACAATTGATTTCATCGGCGCCTCTCGAAAGAGCCTGTGAAGCTGCAACGCAGCACGATCAAAGTGTAGCAGAAGGAGAAACAGCGTCTAGAATGCGAATTGGCAGGCAGCGCGCACACCAGCGGGTCATGAACAGACGAATAAAACCCCTGCCCTATGCCCTCGAATGGCGCGCGGCGATTGGAGGTATCGATGATCCGAAGCCATATTTGCGCAGTCGGCCTGTTTGCACTGACCAGTTTCTGGGTTGCCCTGTCCGCGGCCCACCCGCTCACACTCTCCGAGTGCGCCGAAGGCGGCGAATTCATTCGCAATGCCGCGCTCGCGCGCGATGCAGGCGCCAGCCGTCAGTTTTTCATCGGTAAATTCGAGGAAGATCTGCTGCTCATCCAGGCGTTCCCGCCCCAGTTACGCTGGTTCGTGCAGGACCCCGTGGACGAGGCGTTCCTTAGCCGGAGAGTGGAAAGGGTCTTCGACGAACCGATGAAACCCGAGCAGCACGAGGCCGCGTTCATCAGCGACTGCATTCAGAACACAGCGTTCGCCGAAGAAAACGACGTCTAGCGAAGGCGGCGCTCCTGTTTTGGGGAGCCCCTTGTCCGGCGTTGCAGCAATTGTGCTCGCTACTTCAGCGACGAGATTCCGAATCCGGAATCGGACTCGATAGAACAAGTTTTACTTGAGTTTTCTGCCGTGATGATCTATTCAGTCATCGAGGCGCCGCTCTAATTTTCCATGACATGGCGATACTGCAAGACTCTATTGCCGCTTTGCCATGAATTTGGACTCATCGGCAGGAAGCGTCGATCCGATCTTGTTGGCGAGTCCATTACTGCGCCTCGGTGAAGGATCGGCGGTAGGAATAAACCAAAAAGGAGGAGACACGAAAATGAAACCAATAAATCGCATCTTGATAGCTGGCGTGTTGGGCGCGACATTCGCCTTGGCAACGTCCGTCAATGCTCAGTCCGGGAAAGAATGGACGATGTACGGCGGGGACTACGCGAACACGCGCTACAGTTCATTGAACCAAATCAACACCAAGAATGTAGGCAAGCTGCGGGTCGCCTGGATTCGTTCCCTGGGCTCTCTTGAATCACAGGAGGCCACACCCGTCGTGGTAGGCGACACGATGTACGTCAGCACGTCGTCTGGTCCACGCTATGTTGTCGCCCTGAATGCGAAGGACGGCACCATCAAATGGAAGTATGAGCCTGAACTTCCACGAGATTTCATGTCGACGGTGTGCTGCGGTCTGGCTAGCCGTGGCGTTGCCTACGCCAACGGCCGCGTATTCGTTACGCGCCTGGACGCCAAGATGGTAGCGCTCGATGCCAAAACGGGCAAAGAACTGTGGAGCACGACTGTCATGGAATACCAGCTAGGCCACTCCATTACGTCGCCGCCACTCATCGTCAAGGATCTTGTAGTCACGGGATATGCCGGGGGCGAGTACGGCGTACGCGGAGCTTTACAGGCGTATAGGCAGGACACCGGCGAGATGGTATGGAAGACGCACACAATTCCGGGACCGGGTGAACCCGGAAACGAATCGTGGAAGGGTGATTCCTGGAAAATTGGCGGCGGATCCACCTGGTACGTCGGTTCTTATGATCCCAAGCTCAATCTTGTGTATTGGTCCACCAGCAATGCCGGACCATGGGGTGGCCATACGCGTGGCAATGACTCGAGCGACATTGGCCCATATACGAACCTGCACACGGCTTCCCAACTCGCATTCGATGGCGATACCGGCAAGATCGTCTGGCACTACCAGATGACGCCCGCTGATGTATGGGACTACGACGGCGTCAACGAGGCGGTACTCGCCGACCTGTCGATCGGCGGCCGGAAGGTGCCGGCGCTGATGAAAGCCGACCGTAACGGATTTTTCTACGTCCTGAATCGGGAGAACGGCAACCTGCTCTCCGCTGAGCCCTTCGTGAACGTGAACTGGGCGAAGCGGATCGACAAGGCCACCGGCCGGCCGGTCGAGGATCCGGCCAAGCGACCCCAGCTCAAGAAGTGGGCCAGGAACGTTTGCCCAAACCTGTTTGGCGGCAAGAACTGGGAGCCGATGTCATACAGCCTGCAAACCGGCCTGGTGTATATCCCCACCTTCAATCTGTGCATGGACATTGCCGGCAAGGAGGAAGAATACGAAGCTGGCAAGTTCTACCTTGCTTCCGAGTTCGATCTTGACAAGGCCGATGCGGGCGGCCATCTTTCCGAACTGCTCGCATGGAATCCGATCACGCAGAAACGCGTCTGGGGTATCAAGGAAGACCTTCCGATACTTGGCGGCGCGATGTCAACCGCGGGCGGCCTGATGTTTTATGGCGACCCTCGAGGGATACTCAAGGCCGTCGATGCAATGAACGGCGCTATTCTTTGGAAGTTCGGTGTCGGTACCGGAATCGTGCAAAGCCCCATCACCTATATGGCCGATGGCAAGCAGTACCTTGCCGTTGTGGCGGGCCGAATCAAGGGACCGCCCTCCTTTCTCGGAAAAATCGGCCAAAGGGTGATCGATGCCAGTGCTGAAGGCGGGTTGGTCGTCGCTTTCGAATTGGTGGAATAACCGCATTACCCGGCGCCATTTCGTGACGCGGCGAGGAAAGAACATCCTCGCCGTTTTTTCGCGTTCAGTACGCAAAAAAAACACTATGAATCCGACTCGGTACCGGGGCGCAATTCGGCCAGTCGCCGCGATAGTGCTTCTGACCTTGCTTCCATTCGGGACTCCGAAGGCAGAGCAGTCCGCGCCCAAGGCAGCCGTTCAGAATCCGTTCGCGGGCCGTGCCGACCTGGTCGACGAAGGCCGTAGCCTGTTCAATCAATACTGCTCGCATTGTCACGGGCCAAACGCCGTGCAGGGGGAACGTCCACGGGATTTGCGGCGGCTTGGTATCCGCTATGGCGACAAGGCGCCGGCTGTTTTCTACGAGACCGTCAGCACGGGACTGACGAACGTGGGCATGCCATCTTGGAAGGGAGTCCTGACCGACGACGTCCTCTGGCGCATGTTTACTTACTTGCAGACGGTGCAAACGCAGCCTTGATCCACGACAGCAAAATCGCGTGCTCATCGCAGGATCTCAGGGGTTTCCGTTATTGGGCTGGGTGCCGGGTTCCTCGAACTCCGTTGCAAGCGAATCCACGCTGATGGGTGCCGCAATGCACACCCGTGCCCGCTGTTCGTCAGCGGAGAACGCGGTCCGTCCTGAGCAGGACGGAATCCGGCACGGTGAACCCAAGCGCCTTGAACGCGGACAGATTCACCACCTGCTCGATTTTCGCCGGTCGCTCCACCGGCAAGTCCGCCGGCCTTGCGCCGTTCAAGACCTTCACCAGAGTGATGGCAAGACGCTCGAGCGATGCGGTCAGATCGGGGCCGTAGGTGAGCGCGCCGCCCGACTCTGCGAACTGCGGGGCCATCGACGTCGCGAGCAGCCGGTGCTTCTTCGCCAGTTCGGCAAGTCGCGCGCTCTGCGACCACGTCATCGGCGACGGCAGGATGATCAAGGCCTGCGGCCGTCCCGGGAGCGCAGTGAATGCTTTGTCGATATCGCCGGCATTGCGCACCTCGACCACCTGGAACTTCACGCCGAGCGCCGGGGCGGCGGCCTTAAGCGCATTCAGGTGCGTCGCGCCCGGGCTGGGATCCCAGAGGACTACGACGCGTGACAGCTTCGGAATGACGGCCTTCAGAAGCTCGAGCCACTTGGCAGCGAAATCGGGCGCATCCAGAAACACGCCAGTGATATTTCCTCCCGGCCGGCTGTAGCTTTCCACATAGCCCGCCGCAACCGGGTCATTGGTGAAGTCAAGCGCGACGATCGGGATCGTGCGGGTCGCCGCATAGGCTGCGCGAGCGGCAGGCGCACTATCGGCATAGATGACATCGACGTTGCGCCTGACCAGCTCCGCCGCGGGCTCGTCGAATTTAGGCGGATCGCCTACCGCTTCGCGGCGCTCAAGTATGATGTTCTTGCCCTCGATCCAGCCATGTGCAGCGAGCGTCCGCGTGAGCGGCTCCTCATTCTGACCGATCAGCGCATCTGTCCCCCCCGCGACGAAAGTCAG
>JANOGP010000028.1:0-10537 GCA_031406075.1 Betaproteobacteria bacterium | reverse complement strand
GCATCGCATTATTGGCGGTTGGGCCGACCAGTTCGGCCCTTTGTTCGTGTTCAGGCTAGCCACAACACGCATCCTCACGGTTGCCGACGCCGAGATAATCCAGCAGTTGCTTCGAGACCGGCCCGATCGCTTTCGTCGCTGGCGCAAAATCGAGGAGATCGTTGCCGACATTAAAGCCGACGGGCTGTTCTCGGCCGAGGGCGCGAAATGGAGGCGTCAACGCAAGTACGTGATGCACATGCTCAACGCGAGCCATGTGCGGGAGTTCATCCCCCGCCTTGAGCAGGTGGCCGGGAGGCTGCGCCGCCGCTGGTGGCGGGCGGCGCTGGCCGGCATCCCCTTTGACGCTCATGCCGACCTGATACGGCTCACCGTGGACGTTACCAGCGGGCTCGCGTTCGGGCGGGACATCAACACGCTGGAGGAAAAAAAAGATCCCATCCAGATTCATCTGGACAAGATGTTTCCGGCAATCGCGCGGCGACAGACCGCCCTTTTTCCATATTGGCGCTACATACAGCTACCGGAGGACCGCGAGGTGACCATTGCCGTGAAGGAGGTCGGCAAGTTCATCGACAGCTTGATCACGGAGACGCGTGCGCGCCTGGCTGCAATCCCGGAGTTGCGCGCAAGCCCGAGGAATCTTCTTGAGGCGCTGGTCGCCGCGCAGGAAAAGGACGAGGAAGGGCCGACCGACGACGAAATCGCGGCCAATGTCATGACCCTGCTGCTTGCCGGCGAAGATACAACCGCCAATACCCTTTCCTACATGATCCATTTCCTGATGGAGTACCCACACGTCCAGTCCGCTGTCCAGGACGAGGTAGACCGGGTTTTCGGCATGGCGGAACAAGCGTGGCAGGACCCCGCAACGCCCGATCGGCTGCGGTATATCGAGGCCTTTGCCAACGAGGCGATGCGCTGCAAGCCTGTCGGCGGGCATCTGTTTCTCGAGCCTAACCAGGACGTGCAGATCCGGGACGTTTTCGTGCCCAAGGGAACGCCCATCCTGGCGCTCAATGGTTACGTGGGCACGCAAGAGGCGAACTTCGCGCAGGCGGATGAATTCCGGCCCGAGCGCTGGCTCAACGTCGCGGGAGAAACCGCAGGGGCGCACAACACCAAGGCGTTCATGCCGTTTGGCGCAGGACCACGATTCTGCCCTGGCCGGCAACTTGCAATGCTGCAGATCAAGATGGTTACGGCGATGCTGTGCCGCGATTTCGAGGTTACCCGGCCGAAGGACGCGAAACCACTGGAAGAAATCTACAACTTCACTGTCGGGCCGACCAATGTCTTCGCAACCTTGCGTCCACGCCGTCAAATCCGGGGCGGGATCGACATCGAGTTGCGCGACGGCAACCGGCGCATGTTCGTGCTCCCCATCGGGTTCCCGGAGCGCCGCGTCGCAGACCGGCGCAAGCAAACCGAAGCTACGCTTACATGAGGGAACGAGGTTCGGAATGGCCAACGCGGCCCGGCTCAATCGGGTCGGACCAGCGTAGAACATTGAACTTTCTAAATGAGGTCGTAATACAGGGTCATTCCGGACGCTAAGAGACGCGTTACTGCAGGCAAAGCGCACGCTTTAAGGAGAGAAGTGATGCCCCGTGCCAACCGCGACTTTGTTTCCGGCACAACGCGCGGCGCGCATTTGCCTCCACTGATATAGTGTTTTCTGTACGACCACATCCTGCACTTTACGATTGCGTGCACGGTTTCGAGGGCAAAAAGTTTCTACTAAGACCGAATAACACTTTTCGCTGGACCGAAGATACCGAACCGACTGCGGCTTAGCGTGGTCCGACATGTTCGAGTTGCGGAGGCCGGCCGAGTTCGCTGCGACAATCTTGGAGTGGATCGCTGTAGACAGCACCTCGACGTACGCGGACGGGTCGCCTATCGCGAATAGGGAACCCGAGAAGGGTCCTGATACATACTGCAAGGAGCTTTCGTCGTGTTCGGAGAGGGTCGCGAAAGAGTTCGTTGGCAGGCTGAGCGGATGCTAATGGGACGGGTGTTTGGACGAAAGTCTGCCTCTCATGCCGGATTTCCGCGTACTTGTAAGGCTTCACTGATGGAGGTGAGACAATGAAATTCGCATACGGATTCTCCCGCACAAGACGCTTGATTATTGCCTCGCCCCTGATCGGGTTGGTCCCATCGTTGGCTTTCGGGCAACAGAGCAGTGCCTCAACCTGGTTGATCGAGGGTCGCAGAATCGGCGTGGACAACTGTCCGATCGGATGTCCGTGCCTTTTTGGCGAGGCGCCGATGAACGGAATCTGTCAAAACCTGACCATTTATCATGTCGATAGAGGCCACTACCGTGGTGTCGACCTCGGCAATACCAAATTCGCCATCGCAGGCGAGTTCGCCAGGGCCAGCCGGAATGACAAAGCCAGTCATACGTTCAACAGCTACTATCTGGACGCCAATGCAGCGCCGGCGCAAATTGCAGCGCATCGGGCAATACTTTCGGGCCCTGCTTTTGCCAGCCGCGGCAAACCAGTGGAGCTGAAGGAGGTACCGATCGAGGTCGGGAATCTGGACGGGTACGGAATAGTCGGGCAAACCTGCCGGGGGGCGGTCGGAAAAATCGGAGCGGTCGAGGTTACGGTTCTGGCATCGCCCAACAGCGCGGATCCTGCGAAGCCGCTGACCATAGCGAACCCTGCCAACCATCCGTTTGCCCGCCTGGTGTTCCTCGGGCGTTCGTCGAACAGCTACTACAAGTCCGCGGGGAAGGACTTTCGCTTTCACGACACGGCTGGCGAGAGCATGGACTTCCACTTTGAAGGCGCGTAGCTGAACAACGACGAAACGCAGTGAGAACTACGGGGTCAGTCCTATACGTTCTAGTTCTGGAATAGCGCTTCGAATCTTGGCGAAGGCTTTCGCGTCGAGATTCTGGCTCCGGTTCGAGCCTGAGCAGAGCGCGCCGCGGAACCCGAGATAATCTGGATCGATCGTAAGTAGCCGCGCAACATCCTCCTTGCGCAGTGAGCCAGCAAGGCCGGTAAGAAGTCCATGGTCTCTGGCGCGATTCACGAACTCCTGTAACTCTACTTCCGTGCGCCAGTCGCGCAGCGTCTTGCCGGTCTTGTGCGCGGTGTCGAGCATCGCGCCGGCGAACCCGCTGCTGGCGAGCGCGTCCACCAGCGCAACTTCGTAGGTTTCATCCGCAAACATCACGGCGACCAATCGCGCTTTGTGCGCCAGCGTCGTCAATGCCCCGACACAGTCGAAAGCTCGTGGATGCGCGAAGAAGCCGATCTTGATGTAGTCCACTCCGGTTGCGGCCATACGATCTACCGCCACAACCATCTGACGCGGGTCCATCGAAGGGATGTCGCCTATGGTGGCGCTGACCGGACGGCGCCCGCCAATAGCCTGTACGCAGACCCGCACGGCGGCGTGATCGAGCGCGCCGAGCGCACCTCGCGACGGCTCCTTGAGATCGATGAAATCCGCACCCGCTTCGAGCGCGAACAGCGCTTCGTCCAGATTGCGCACGCTGGCGAGCATCGCGGTCATGCCGGCTGTTCCCTGGTGCGAACGCGGAACTCTTCGACCCTCTCAGTGAGCCAGCCCCAGGCTTCGAGTTCGCGCGGCCCCGCGGTTTTCTCGACGGCGATCCTGAGGTAGGCCATCTCCGTGTCGATCTTCTCCTGCGGCAGCATGTTGAGTCGACTCACCAGGATCGCGGCTTCGATGACGGCCGCTTGCCCGCGGTTGAAACCGCGGAATGCACTGTGTGTCTCGCGCGCGAGTTCGCGGCAAAAAAGGCGCGGCCGTGTCGTGTCGTCCTCGACGCGTTCCAGTTTCACCTCGGAGTGTGCCAGCGCCGCCGCCAACCGGCGGCAGGGCAGATGTTCCACAGGCACGGTCGGCCAGACGTAACGACCGGTCAGGCAGCCAGCAAAAATTCGCACGTCGTCGGTGTAGTTCACCACCGCGCATTTCTCTCGCAGGACGTGCTCCAGCGTGGCGGAGGGACGAAACGGGCTCAGTACGATGAATCCGTCCTGTTCGCGGATGCCCATCGGCGCGATGTGATCGCGGCCCGATTCGTCACGGGTGGTGATGACGGTTTCAAGGATCACAATTCGGCCCCGGCTTTCTCTCCGCCCGGCGCCGGTGAGCCTTGCGCTTCGGTATCGTCGCTGCGGCGCAGTTGCGCGGCACCCCATTCCAGTTCCTGATCCTGCACGTAGCGTTTTCCCAACTGCCAGGCAATCTGCGCACGCGCCAGTTCCACGCCTATGTAGAAGGCGTGAGATCCGTCGGTTTCGAGCCCCAACTGCGGAAAAAGCTTGAACGGATCGGCGGCGGTGCGCAGCCCATCGCGGTTATAGACGTGCAGCCCCTCGGGACTGATCTGGATGCGGAAACTCGGGTCCTTGATCGCGGCGGCGGTGGTGGCGATTTCTTCGGCGCTGTCGGGAAAGGGATCCATCGAGCGCAACGCCAGCAACGCTTCGCCGAAGGCGCGCGGCAGATCGCTTGCCTCGCGCGCGGCGTACATCATTCGTCGCGCGGCATCGGCCTCATGCACCACGCCGGAAGCGTGCGCGCTGACCTGGGTGGTGAGGATGTTGGTGATCCGCAGCTCGGAGATGATGCCCATGAGCAACGCCTGCATGCCCAGCGTGTCGGCGTCGGTCAACTCGGTGAGGTTGCCGGTGCCCATCATGATCTGCAGCTCCGGCAACTTCCGGCGCAGTTCCCGGTAGCGCACCAGCGATTCAGTGAAACCGAAGTGGATGGGATCGAGTATCGGATCGGCGAGATACGGGCGCCCTTTCTTGTCCATGGCTTCGATCGCGCGCAGGAGCGAGCGCAGGTTTCCGGCCTTCGATGGAATCAGCACCGGGGTCGAGGCAACTTCATCGGCGATCCAAAGCGTCTCGTTCTTGAGCGAGAGCAGGAAGTCGGCCCCCGCGCGCCCGCCGCGCAGCAGTTCGTCCTCGTCCATTGAATCCACGCTGACCTGATACCCGGCCGCATGCAGCGCGGCGACGGATTCCTCCAGATGCGGGAATGGTGTTTTTGGCAGGCAGCCGAGATCGATCACATCCGCGCCCGATTCGCTATAGGCGCGGGCCTGTTCGATGATTGCTTCGACTCCGATGTTCGGCGCGTCCACGATTTCGGCGAAGATGCGCACGTCGTGCTTCGACAGGTCCAGCGGTTTGCCTTCGCGGCCGAAGAATCGCGGCAGGTCTTTGAGATCATCCGGCCCGCGCTGGAAGGGCACGCCGAAATGAGCGCTCAGGGGTTCGAGTTCGCCGCGGCAGCGGCCGGGGACGATTACCCGGTTCGCGCCCAGGGCATCCGGCAGTCTGCGCCGGATCATGTCTGAGGTCATCAGTCCCGCCACCTGGATGGACAGCACGTGTACGGAATGTCTGAACGGCGCCGGCTGCATCGATTCGATGACGCGATTCAGGCTCCTCTCGGCGAGCCGGCCGGTCAGGAAGAGGATGTGTTCATCCATGCGCGAGTTCGGCCAGCCTCGTGTCGAGCGCTTTCTGCAGCTCCTCGATCGAGAGCACCACCGTGGTGTAGTCGTATTTCGCAAGCTTGCCCACGTTCTCCAGATCGATCGGGCGGGGATAGACCCAGACGTCACCGCCCGGTGCCTCCGATACCAGCGCCGGCGCCGTATCGCAGGCGAACACGATCGCGGGGATCCGGCACTTGCCGGCCTGCGCGTAGATGTTGGTCGCGAGCGTATCGGAGATTCCCGCGACGCATTTGGCCACGGTGTTGGAACTCGCGGGGCCGATCACCACGGTGTGATAGTCGCCGCCGTAAAGCAAGGTCACAGGTACCGAACTGGCGGTGCTGTCCCGGAAAACTTTCATGCTCTGCCTGAGCTTGGCGAGGTCGTAACCGTACATCTTCAGCACCTCGTCGGCGGCCTCGCTCAGAAACAGGTTCACCCCGGGAAGCTGCTCGATGATTTCCATGCATTCCTTGAGGTAGTGACCGGAGCCGGTGAGTACCCAGGCGATGCGTGGCTCTTTGATTTTAGCCATGTCTGCGAATGCTACGCGCGCAGCGTTGAGGCCGGTGGCGCATCGGGAAAGGATTCATCGGATCGAGATACCTCAGGTTGGGTCATGCACCGGAAACTGTTCACCGCGTCTGTTCAATATTGGAACGTCCGCGACCGGAGCGCTTGACACGATGTTAGCCGTGTTCGATGCGAAACGGAACACGCTGGCGTCGTGGCGATAGTTGGATAGAATGACCCGGAACGAATTGGAGTGCGCGCACACGCAGGAGGACGATATGGCCGAACCAACCAAGAAAGCCTACAGCGAGGACGAGATCAAGCAGCGACTCGCCGCGGATCTGCCGCACTGGTATTACGAGGATGGCTGGATCAGAAGGAAGTTCAAGACCGGTGGCTGGAAGGGCACGCTGATGGTGGTGAACACCGTGGGCCACCTCGCCGAATCGGCCTGGCACCATCCCGATCTCACCGTCTCGTACGCGTTCGTGATCGTGAAGCTCGTCACCCATTCGGCCAAGGGCATCACCGACAAGGACTTTACGCTGGCGAAGAAAATCGAGGAGGTGGTGCAGTGGCAACCGGGCAAGGAAGGCGGCGCGCTGGAAGGCACGCCGAACGACGACCAGCGCTTCAAATACATCAAGTATGACTGAGACCGTGGTCCGGCCGTCCGTGCGGGCAGACAGGAATTCGTCGGGAACCACGACCGGCTCCACCCCACCCATGGACATCATCTTCGTTCGCGACATCAGGCTGGAAACGCTCATCGGCGCCTACGAGCACGAGCGCAGGCAGCCGAGGACCTTGCAGGTCAATATCGAGATCGGCCGAAACGCGATGCGCGCGTGCAAGACCGACCAGCTTGCCGACACCATCGACTATGCCGCAGTGGTGGGCGTGGTCCAGGAAGTGTTCGCGTCGCACCGCTTACATCTGCTCGAACCGCTGGCCGACACGCTCGCGGATTTGATGCTCTCCAAGTTCGAAGCGCAGTGGGTCCGGGTCGAGATTTCAAAGATCGGCGTGGTGCCCAATGCCCGCGACGTTGGGGTCCGCATCGAGCGTAATCGCTGAAAAAGACAAAAAACCACATCAAGAGCGTTGACGCAAAGGGCGCAAAGGAAAACACAGCGCGAAGCGATTTGTTTCGGCGGACACTAACCTTCAGGTTATGTGGGAGCCAAAAAGAAAGTTACGCAAAGGAATACTTGACTGAATGCCTGGGCGGTTTGCGTTACTTGTAATAGTTTTTCTTCGTGCACCTTTGCGACCATTGCGTTGAACGCGGTTCGGGCTTGCACTTTTCTGCGACCTATTTTTGAAGTGGGGAATCGATAGAGCGGAACCGTATATTGCGCTGCGCAATGAATTCTCCCGATGTGCGCTGGTCACGGAGCCCACGCGACATCGGGAGGACACGGTCGATGATTTCGATTTTGCACGACTAGTTCAAGTAATTCATTCGCTTGCGGGCGCGACGCGCGAGTCACTAAAGATTTCGCGGAGCCCGATCTGGCGTCGTGAAAAATCTTGCAGTGCAAAATGAATTTTTCTTCTTTCCTCAACAGCGGGGCTGGCACGTTGACCCTATAGGGGGTCTGTGCTTGACTGAGCGCAAGCGCCCGCTGCAACGCCGGTTTCCTTACGTTCCCGAGGTTCCCGTTTCCGGTGAGTGGTCAAAACAGGGTCCATCAGGACCCCTGGGCATAAGCGCTCTTGTCCGACTGAATCTCAAGACAAGTCCGGACAAGGGAGGAGGTCGGCATGAATCACAATCAGATCAACACCGACGTCACGGCGATCCGCCGCGCCTACGGACAATTCCTCGAGAAGGGGGTTGTGCCCGAGGGCGTCGTCCCGGATTTCATCAAGCGATCATGGCAACGCAGCGTGGATTTCGGCGTGCCCTACGATCGCATCCACGAAGTCGGGCGCATCGATGAAACCGATCTGCGGGTGGTGGTGAGCCAGTATGGAAGCCTGATCAATCTCGCCGCTCCAGTGATGGAAAATCTTCACCAACAGCTCGCCGGCTCCGGCAGCGTGGTGCTCCTGTGCAGCGGCGATGGCCTCATCCTGCATTCGATGGGCGATCCCGATTTCCTTCCACGGGCCCAGCACGTCGCGCTCAAGCCCGGTGTTTCCTGGGCCGAAGAGCAGAAGGGAACCAACGCCATAGGTACCGCGATCGTCGAACGCGAACCGGTGGTGATCTACGCCGGGCACCACTTCATCCGGCAGAACCATTTTCTCGCCTGTTCCGCCACCCCAGTGCTCGATCCGAGCGGCGACGTGGCCGGCGTGCTCGACATCACCTGCGACTACCGCGGCCACCAACGCCATACCATTGCGCTGGTGCAGATGGCGGTGCGGGTGATCGAGAGGCAGATGTTTCAGCACCGCTTTTGCCGGGATGTGGTGTTCAACGTGCACCCGGAGCGTAATTATCTTGGCAGTCCGTTCGACGTGCAGGTCGCTTTTTCGCCCCACGGCGTTTACCTGGCGGCAACGCCGTCAACTTGCGCTCAGCTCGACCTGCGGCCAGGCGCCTTCCGCGGTCTATTCGACGAGCTGTTCGACGGGTCTTTCGAGCAGGTGCTGCGCAAACTCGGGACGGTTTCGCCACAGGTGATACAAGTGCGCCTGCGCCACAACGGCATGCCGGTGCATCTGCAATTGGCGCAGCCCACGGTGGTCGCGAAGACAGGTCACGGCACGGCCGCGGTTTCCCCGGCGCAGAAACGGAAGACTGCGTTCGACGGCGGTTGTGCGCTGCACGAACTGACGCTGGATACGCTTGGCGCATCCGATCCGGTGACGTTGTTTAACATCGAAAAGGCGCGCCGCACGCTCGGACGCGACATTCCGATCCTGATCGAGGGCGAAACCGGCGTTGGCAAGGAGTGGCTGGCGCGCGCGATTCACAACAGCGGCCCGCGTGCCGGCTGCGAGTTCGTGGCGCTTAATTGCGCCGCCATTTCGGAAGGACCGCTCGAGGCCGAACTTTTCGGTTACGAGGAGGGCGCATTCGGCGCCACGCACAAGGCGGCGATCAGCAAGATCCAGATGGCCGACGGCGGCACGCTTTTCCTGGACGAAATCGGGGACATGCCGCTGAACCTGCAGGCGCGATTGCTGCGCGTCCTGCAAGCGCGTGCCATCACGCCGCTCGACGGCAAGCCGGTGAACGTGGATCTCGCGGTCATCTGCGCCACGCACCACAAGCTGCACGACCTGGTCCGGGCAAACGGTTTTCGAGAAGACCTTTACTACCGGCTCAACGGGCTCACGCTGTACCTGCCGCCGCTGCGGGAACGCAAGGACCTGCTCGAGCTGGCGACGGCGCTGGCCGCGAAGGAGTGCGCTGGCCGGCGTTGCATCGAGATTTCGGTCGAGGTCATGGATATTTTCGCGCGTCACCCCTGGCCGGGTAACCTGCGGCAGATGAATTCGGTGATCCGCACCGCGCTGGCGATGATGGACGCAGGCGAAACCCTCGAACGCCGCCATCTTCCCGAAGATTTTCTCGAAGAACTGGCGCCCGTGCCTGCCGTTGCGCCCGCGCGCGAACCGGTTGCTGCGCAAGCGGTGATGTCGTCGATGTACGCGGACAGTCTGGAGCAAATCGAATTGCAGGCAATCCAGGAGACGATCCGCCATTGCAACGGCAACATCTCGGCGGCCGCACGCCAGCTAAACGTGAGCCGCACCACGCTCTACCGCAAGCTCAAGCACGCCCCCTTCCCGACTCCCGGTCCGCAGGATGGCCGGCGCGGCGCCGGCCGCAAGCGCAGCGACGACGTGCGCGGTTGACGCGCGCTCGGGTTACTAGGAAACTAATGGCCGCGCGCGAAGTGTCGCAACGGGCATGGCGGCGGCGCTGATGCAACCTGCAACAGTTGTCCAGAACTGAAACACTCCACGTAGATCGCCGTCGTTCACCTTCCGGAGCCTTCGAATTCCATTCAGGAAAAGAGTTGACCCTATAAAAGCACTGTGTTTGTATAGGGATACACGTTCGGTGAGATTTCCGTCCGGACATGCATGTCATGGCGCCGTTCAACTTCTCCTGCAGTTCGTTCAACGCGGCTTCGCGCCGCGGCGTCTTGTCGGACACGAGCGCCACTAAATCCGGATCGTGCTCTGCGTTGAAGTCGAGATCGTTCAAGCTCAGGTGGGATCGGTTGCGCCGCTGTTTGAGGAAGTTGATCGTCTTGTTGACCGCAATGCGATAGACCCAGGTGTAAAAGCTGGAGTCGCCCTTGAAGGATTTGAGCGCCTGGAAGCCCTTGATGAATGTCTCCTGCGCGAGGTCGCCCGCGTCCTCGTGGTTTGACGTCATGTGGTAGATGGTCGCGTAGATGCGCTCCTGGTAGCGGCGGATGAGCTCGTCGTAGGCGGGCAGCTCGCCCTGCTGCGCGCGCTGGACGAGCACGAGATCGACGGCCGTCTCGTGCGGCGTGGCATCGGCCGCCGGCGCATCGACAGGCACCTGCGCCTCCGCGGACAACT
>JANOGP010000025.1:0-2082 GCA_031406075.1 Betaproteobacteria bacterium | reverse complement strand
GTCGTAACCCGGAGAATCGAGTCCTTGCGAGCCGATCTCGAGCAATTCCCCCTCGATGGTAACGAACCGCACCTTGAGGATGTTGTGTACCGTAAGCCCGTACTTCAGGCAGTGCACGCCTCCTGAATTCTCGGCGACGTTGCCGCCGATCGAGCAGGCAATCTGGCTGGAGGGATCGGGAGCGTAGTACAGGCCGAGGGGTGCGGTCGCTTCGGAGATCGCGGCGTTGCGCACGCCCGGTTGCACGCGCGCGATCCGCGCCTTCGCGTCGATCTCGAGGATTTTCATCATCTTCGACATCACCAGCAACAGCCCATGCTCGTAGGGGAGAGCCCCGCCCGACAAACCGGTTCCGGCGCCGCGGAATACCACCGGCACCCGGCCTGCGTGGCAGATGCGCAGGATCGCGCGCACCTGTTCCTCGTTCTCTGGCAGCGCCACCAGGAGCGGCAAGCGCTGGTAGGCGGTGAGACCATCGCACTCGAAGGGTTTGAGGTCCTCGTTCTGATGCAGCAGTGCATCGGGCGCGAGGATCGCAGAGAGCTGCCGGATCAATTCCGCCTTGGAGACCTGCGGTTTCAGCGTTTCGGACGGGAGCAGTGCGGGATTGCCCATGCGGAGTCAGCGCAATTTACGACACGGGCGTTCGTGACTGTCGGACGCACGTGCGCTCATTCGATTGAGAGGGTCGTACCTGTGTTCTGAAGAAGTGATCACAATACCAAGATAGCGCGGAAGTCGTTTACGTTGGTCAGCGTTGGACCGGTGATGACCAGGTCGCCGAGGCCGGAAAAGAAACGGTAACCATCATTATCCGCGAGCATTGCCTTAGCGTCCAGACTGCGTGCGGCGGCGCGCGCGAGCGAATCGGCCGTGAGAACGGCGCCGGCGTTGTCTTGGGTGCCGTCCACGCCGTCGGTATCGCCTGCGAGTGCACTGATTCCCGACTCGCCGCCGAGGGCAACTGCAAGTGCGAGCAGGAACTCGGCGTTACGGCCGCCGCGGCCGCGCCCGCGCACGGTCACCGTTGTCTCGCCGCCGCTGAGCAGCACGCACGGCGCCTTGCCCGGCTGCCCATGGCGTTTGACCTGCCGGGCGATGCCGGCGTGGACCAGCGCGACCTCGCGCGACTCGCCCTCGATGGCGTCGCCCAGGATCACCGGTGTGACGCCGGACTTGCGCGCGACTTCTGCGGCCGCTTCGAGAGACATCTGCGGCGTTGCGACCATGTGCAATTCGGTCCTTGCAAGCCGCGGGTCGCCAGGTTTCGGCGTTTCTTCGCTGGCGGCGCGCAGATGGTTCACCACTGCGAGCGGTTCCGTTATCCGGTACTTGGCGAGAATCGCGAGCGCGTCGGCAAACGTAGTCGGATCGGCCACGGTGGGACCGGAGGCGATGACCGCCGGATCGTCTCCCGGAATGTCGGAAATCGCGAGCGTGACCACTTTCGCCGGCGCGCAAGCGGCGGCAAGCCTTCCGCCCTTGACCGCGGACAGATGTTTGCGCACGCAGTTCATCTCGACGATGTTCGCGCCGCTTTTCAGCAGCGTCTTGTTGATCGCTTGTTTGTCGGTGAGGGTGAGTCCCGGCGCAGGCAGGGCGAGCAGGGCGGAGCCGCCGCCGGAAACCAGGAACAGCACCAGGTCATCGGCGGAAAGCCCGTGCACCATCTTCAGGATGCGCTCGGCGGCTTCGCGTCCTGCCAGGTCGGGCACAGGATGCGCGGCTTCGACCACTTCGATTTTCCGCGTCGGCGCGCTGTGGCTGTAACGGGTGACAACCAGTCCGGAGAGCTCTGCATTCCAGTGATCTTCCACGGCCTTCGCCATGCTCGCCGCCGCCTTGCCGCAACCGACGACGATGGTGCGGCCCTTCGGCGGCTTCGGCAGATACGCCGGCAGCGTCTTGTCCGGCAACGCTGCCGCAATCGCCGCATCGAACATCGCTCTTAACAGTGTACGTGGGTCAATATTCATGAAAAACCCTTTCACCGCAAAGACGCAAAGGACGCGAAGAAAACCTGGACAACAGGGAAAATCGGTTCATGCCGTTCGAAACCTGGATCGCCGATACTCGCGACAA
>JANOGP010000311.1:0-7308 GCA_031406075.1 Betaproteobacteria bacterium | reverse complement strand
GGGGTGAGGGGTGAGGGGAAAGTCAAACAACGAAACACGAACGCAAGTGTGTGCTCTGCAAAATTACCGCGCTCCTGCGCCATCAATATTGTCGTGATCCGCAACAACATGAACTTCGAAAGCCCGCGCATGGTGTTCCTGCACTACTGGGGCATCGGGCCAACCGCGCAGCTCGCACGCACGCTGCGCGCCGCGCTCGATACGCAGCACCTGGAATAAGAGGGCCTATGAAACAGTTCCTTCTTGCGGCGGCAATGGTTGCGGCTTCTTCGTTGACCCACGCAGCGACGGAGAATTTCGATGCGCTGGCCGCAGGGGCGGCGCCAGCCGGCTGGCAATGCGGGGTAAGCGGGCGGGGCGAGCCGAAATGGCTCGTGGGGCCCGACGAGACGGCTCCCAGCAAGCCAAATGTTCTCAAGCAATCGGGACAGGGTACGTTCCCATGGTGCGTAAAAAACGGGGCGCCCTTAAAGGACGGATTCGTGGAAGTGAAGTTCAAGCCGATCGCCGGACGCGAAGATCAGGCCGGCGGAGTTGTCTGGCGTTTCGCCGGCCCGCGGTCGTTCTATGTGGCGCGCGCCAACGCTTTGGAGAACAACGTTTCCCTTTACTACATGTGGCTGGGATTGCGACGGACGATCCAGTACGTCGATGCGCCGGTACCTGCCGGCCAATGGAACGTGCTCAGGGTCGAGTTCGAAGGCGAGCGGATCAAGGTTCTCCTCAATGGCAAGACCTACATCGACGTTCGCGACGGTCACATCGCCGGTGCCGGACAAGTGGGAGTCTGGACCAAGGCGGACAGCGTGACGGCGTTCGACGACTTCTCTTACGGCGAATTGAAATAGTTTGTCTCGCTTGTACCGCCAGTTTTGCCTGATCGCGACTTTCGCGATACTGCTGTCCCCGAACGCGCCGCTGTATGCGATCGACGTTGCAGACGATCTGGCGGTTGTGGGCGACGTTCGTGGTGGATATTACGGTTCACAACGCACAGATCGCGATGGCTCCGAGGATTCGACCGACCGGTTACTCGGGCGTGTACGTGCCGGCCTGGAGTGGATGCCAACGGACGCAGTGTCCGCGCGGTTACGCCTGGCAGGCCGTTATTCGACGCATGACAACCATAACTATTTCAAAATCTTCACGACCATCCCTGATACCGACGGGTTGCGTGCCGGTGACGCGACTATCGACCAATTGTTCGTTTCACTGAAGCCGAGCCCTCGATCTGAAGTCGCGATTGGCCGCTTACAGACTTGTTTTGAACTCGCGGGCGTTTCCGCAGGGTCGCTAGATCGCTGCGACAGCCCCAACACCGACATTACCTGGACTGACGGTGTGCACGCAAAGTATCGGAGTACCGGCGGCTGGAACTGGCATCTGATTTTGCAGCGCAATCTTCAGGCCGGACCTACAAACGTGCGCCTGCCTCGGCTGTCATTTGCCGAAGACGACAGCCGCATCAGCTACTTTGGGGCCGTGGAAGGCAACGAGGCATACGGTCCGATTGTGCAACGGGCATTTGATGTGAGCTACCTGCCGAGTTCGCTCATGACGGAAGGATCAGCGAGCGGACCGTTAGAGGATTACATCGCTTTTGTCGGGCGTCTGGCAGCACAATGGCCGCTCTTCAAGACGGAAACAAAGTTGCTGGCGGGTGTTGAACTGGGTTACGCGCCGAATACCCCTACGAAAGCAGCCATCGGAACCGGTACCTCCGGAGAGACCGGAGGATTCGCCTGGCAGGTTCAAGTGAGCTTTCTCGACGCCTTCCCCGGACACAGCTTTGCGCTTCAGCATGGACGCGCGCAGGCTGGGTGGCTGATCTCGCCGGACTTTCGCAACAACGAGATTCTCTACGAATTACGCTATGAGTGGCGCATTGTGGAGAACCACACGCTGACCACCCGCTTCCGCAGGCGCGACGAGATAGACGCGCTCGTGGGCGCCGCACGTGCGCGCCGGGATGAAGATATCTTTGTGCGCTACACGCTCAGCTTTTAAGCGTGATTGATTGCCCCAATCGGTTTGTTGGCGCCGGACCATGACCTGGGTCCTGACATTTTCCGGCGAAGGCGCTACACTCCCGGCTCCACCGCATGTTCAAATCATGAAACTGCGTCGCGCCCTAGTCATCGTGCTATCGGTGCTGCTGCTCGCGGCACAGCAGACCGTGTTCGCGCACGGCGTCACCCACACGGGCAAGCCTCCGCCGGCGAAGGAACAGCTTGCCCACTCCAATCTGTGCGCCAAGTGCGTCAGTTTCGAGAAGCTGGCTCACGCGGTGCCGGGCGGTGCCCCCGCAATCCTTCCGCTCGATCTGAATTTCCAGCAACCTGTCGGCGCCCTGTACTCTTACCGTCCGCGCCAGGTTGCCGCGTTCCACAGCCGCGCCCCTCCCGTTCTCCTCTAGCAAAGCAAATCCGCCCGCGGCGAAATCGCGTCGCGCCGCACTGTTTTGTCATGAGGAGAAGCATTCATGTTCAGGAAGAGCATCCTGGCGGTGGCCATTGCCACCGCCTTCGCCATACCCGCATCCGCGTTCGCCGCGGACGATGCGGAAATCGGAAAGATTCGCGAAGAAATCAAGGAGCTGAAGGACGGCTACGAAACGCGCATCCGCCAGCTCGAGCAGCGCCTCGAAAAAACCGAGCAAGGCGCCGGCACGGCGAAGCCCGCAGCACCCGCTCAATCCGCGCCGGCTTCAGCGAACGCTTTTAATCCCGCGATCTCGTTGATCCTGGGGGGCCAGTTCAACAATTTGCAGCGGGACCCGGGGACCTACCAGATCGGCGGCTTCATCCCGGGCGGCGATGAGATCGGTCCGGGCGGCCGCAGTTTCAATCTTGGCGAATCGGAGCTCATCGTCACGGCCAACGTCGATCCGTACTTCTCAGGCGTTTTCATCGCCGCCATAACGCCGGAGAATGAAGTCGAGGTCGAAGAGGCCTATGTGCAAAACATTGGCTCCATTCCCGGCGCCACGCTGAAGTTCGGCCGCTTTCTGTCGGGGTTCGGGTATCTGAATGAAATACACGCCCATTTTTGGGACTTCGTCGACGCGCCGCTGGCGCATCAGGCGTTCTTCGGCGGCCAGCTCAAGGAAGAGGGTATCCAGGCACGCTGGCTGGCGCCGACACCGGTGTTCCTGGAGTTCGGATTGGAAACGGGACGCGGCGAGAACTTTCCGGGCTCGGAGCGCAACAAGAACGGCGTCAACTCCGGCATGATCTTCGCGCATGTCGGCGACGATGTCGGCATCAGCAACAGCTACCGGTTTGGCGCGTCCTACCGGGTCACGTATGCGCAGGATCGGTCGTATGACGACCTGGATTCCCTGGGCAACACGGTCACCGATGCCTTCACAGGCGACAGCAAGATGTGGGGGGTGGACTTCGTCTGGAAGTGGGCGCCAAACGGTAATCGCGTGGAACGCAATTTCAAGTTCCAGGCGGAATACCTTCGTCGCAAGGAAGACGGCGACCTTGCATTCGACACCGCGGTTGTCTCCCGCCAGGCAGCGGCCGGTACAAGCGGTACCTATCGCTCCAGCCAGTCGGGCTGGTACATGCAGGGCGTCTACCAGTTCATGCCGCGCTGGCGAGTGGGACTGCGCTACGAAGAACTTAACAGCGGCAACACCGACATCGGTCTGGTCAACAGCGGTGCGCTCACTGCGGCCGACTTCCCGCGTCTGGCGGAGAACGATCCGAAGCGGACCACGGCAATGATCGATTTCTCACCGTCGGAGTTCTCGCGCTTCCGGCTGCAACTCGCGCGCGACGAGGCCAGGTTCAACGAAGCCGACAACCAGGTCTTCCTGCAGTACATCATGAGCCTGGGTGCGCACGGCGCACACAAGTTCTGAGCGGGCGCACCTATCGTAAAAAGGAAAACGCAAATGAACAAGTGTCTGACATACGTAGCAACAGCGTTGATGCTGATCGGATGGTCGCCGGCGTATGCCGCCGTGAACATTTTCACCTGCGTACCCGAATGGGCGTCTCTGGCGAACGAGCTAGGCGGCGACAAGGTCTCGCTATACCAAGCTTCCACCGCCTTGCAGAACCCTCACAGAATCGAGGCACGGCCGAGTCTGGTGGCGCGAATGCGCAGCGCCGATCTGGCGATCTGCACCGGTGCCGAACTCGAGGTCGGCTGGCTCCCCATTTTGTTGCAAACCGCGGGAAACAAGAAGGTCCAGCCCGGTCAGCCCGGGTTCATCTTCGCCTCCGAACTGGTGGACCGGCTGGAAATTCCTACGAGACTCGACCGCGCGGAAGGCGACGTCCATCCAGCGGGCAACCCGCACGTCCATCTCGATCCACACAACATCGCGAAAATTGCGACAGCGGTGACGCAACGGCTGGCAAAGCTCGACCCCGCCAATGCTGCCTATTACGAAACACGCGGCAGCGACTTTCAGGCGCGCTGGCAGCAGGCGATCGCAATCTGGGAAAAGGAAGCGGTGTCGCTGAAAGGCATGCGTATCGTTCCCTACCACAAGGACACGGTGTACCTGATCAAGTGGCTCGGTCTTGTCGGGGTCATGAACATTGAACCAAAGCCTGGAATTCCTCCGAGTGCGGGTCATCTCTCGGAAATTGTCGGGCGTTTACAGGGAGGGGCGGCGGACGCCATAACGCGCTCCGCGTATCAGGATCCTAAAGCGCCCGATTGGCTGTCCGAAAAAACCGGCCTTCAGGTCGTGGAACTTCCGTATACCGTGGGCGGGACGGCCGCAGCAAAAGATCTGTTCGGCCTGTTCGACGACACGATCGCGAGATTGAAGAAAGCGAAGAAATAACATGCCCAACCTCGAATTCGGCATTCTGCTTCCCGCGCTGATTGCAGGTCTCCTGGTAACATTGACGCATGTCCCGCTCGGGATCCAGGTGCTGAACCGGGGCATCGTGTTCATCGATATCGCGATCGCGCAGATTGCCGGTGTCGGTGTGATCGCAGCAGCGTTTTTCGGCTTCGAGGAGCAAGTACTCACGGTGCAGTTGTCTGCGCTATCGGCGGCGCTCCTCGGCGCGTTGCTCCTTACCTGGACGGAGAAGCGCTGGCCCGCCGTCCAGGAGGCGATCATCGGCTCGGCATTCGTGCTGGCAGCCACGCTTGAAATCCTGTTGCTGGCCGGCAATCCGCATGCCGGCGAGTACCTGAAGGACATGCTGGTCGGACAGATTCTCTGGGTCGGTCATCATCAACTTGCAGTCGTTGCAGCATTAACCGTCATCATTCTGGCCGCGTGGTTCGGCATCGGTGTGGCCCGGCTCGGCCGCGTTGGTTTCTACCTTCTGTTCGGCCTTGCGGTGACCGCGTCGGTGCAGATGGTCGGCATCTATCTGGTGTTCAGCAGCCTGATCATCCCGGCTCTCGCCTCGCGCAATGCCACGCGCCTGCGCCTGGCCAAGGCCTACGCCGTCGGCGCGCTGGGATATTTTTTCGGCTTGATCGCATCGATCGTGTTCGATCTGCCCACCGGCGCGATCATCGTCTGGGCCATGGCGGTGGTGGGAATCGCGTTTTCCGCAGTCGAGCGTGGCCGTCCGTCGGCGGCCGCAGCTTGATAGTCTCCAGTACAATCACTATCTTGCTGATATTGTCAGGCCCGCCGCTGGAGCGGCGGGCCTTCCGTCGTCCCACCGCGCGCCGGTCGCCGCGCCAATCGCTATGAGTTCCGCAAACATCGAAGTCTCGGAGAACCAGCCCCAGCTGTCCCGCGCAGTCGCCATCACTCCTCCCGGTCCAGATCCTCATGACTAACAACATACACGGCACGACGATCCTATCGGTACGCCGCGGCAACAGCGTCGCTCTCGGCGGCGACGGCCAGGTGACCTTCGGCAATGTCGTTATCAAAGCCAGTGCGCGCAAGGTCCGGCGCCTTTACCACGAGCGCATCCTCGCCGGTTTCGCCGGCGGAACGGCGGACGCGTTCACGCTTTTCGAGCGCTTCGAGGCGAAGCTGGAAAAGCACCAGGGCAATCTTCTCCGTTCCGCGGTGGAACTGGCCAAGGACTGGCGCACCGACCGCATACTGCGCCGGCTCGAAGCGATGCTGGCGGTGGCGGACCACGAATCCTCGCTGATCGTCACCGGCAGCGGCGATGTAGTCGAACCGGAATTGGGTGTGGTCGCCATAGGCAGCGGCGGTCCTTACGCCCAGGCGGCCGCGCGGGCGATGCTCGAGAATACCGAACTGTCGCCGCAGGACATCGTCAAGAGATCGCTGACCATCGCCGGCGATATTTGCATCTACACTAACCAGAATCATGTGATTGAAGTTCTTGAGTGAAGGGTGAAGGAAGTGAAGGTGTGAAGGGTAAAACCGGATACACCCCGCATTTCCCACTCCTTCACACATTCACGCGTTCACGCATTCACGCACTCCATGTCGCACATGACCCCCCAAGAAATCGTTCACGAGCTGGATAAACACATCGTCGGCCAGGACGCCGCCAAGCGCGCCGTCGCGATTGCGCTGCGCAACCGCTGGCGGCGCCAGCAGGTGGCCGAGCCTTTGCGCCAGGAGATCACGCCCAAGAACATCCTGATGATCGGGCCCACCGGCGTGGGCAAGACCGAGATCGCGCGGCGGCTGGCCAAGCTCGCGGATGCGCCCTTCATCAAAGTGGAGGCCACCAAGTTCACCGAGATCGGCTACGTCGGCAAGGATGTGGATTCGATCATCCGCGACCTGGTGGAGACCGCGATCAAGCAGACGCGCGAGCAGGAGACACGCAAGGTGCGCCACCGTGCGGAAGACCAAGCCGAGGAGCGCATCCTCGACGTGCTCCTGCCGTCGGCGCGGGAGATCGGCTTCCAGGCCGAACAGGAAGACCGCGACAGCGCGACCAGGCAGAAATTCCGCAAGAAGCTGCGTGAAGGCGAGCTCGACGACAAGGAGATCGAGATCGAAGTCGCGGCGATGCACGCCCAGATGGAAATCCTGGCGCCGCCCGGAATGGAGGACCTGACTTCGCAGATTCAAGGCATGTTCCAGAACCTCGGCGGAACGCGGCGCAAGACCCGCAAGCTCAAGATCCCCGAGGCGATGCAGTTACTGACCGAGGAAGAGGCGGCCAAGCTGGTCAACGACGAGGAACTCAAGCTCAAGGCTCTCACCAACGTGGAGCAGAACGGCATCGTCTTTCTCGACGAGATCGATAAGATCACCAGCCGCCAGGAGACCTCGGGCGCGGAGGTGTCGCGCCATGGCGTGCAGCGCGACCTGCTGCCGCTGGTGGAGGGCACCACGGTTTCGACCAAGTACGGCATGATCAAGACCGACCACAT
>JANOGP010000290.1:0-2695 GCA_031406075.1 Betaproteobacteria bacterium | reverse complement strand
GTCAGACCCTTGCCGGCCTGGACCATCGGATAGACGTTTTCGGTCTGGTCGGTAATGAAGTCCATCAGCACCAGTTCATCCTTGCGCTTGAACGCTTCGCGCAAGGCCGCTTCCACGTCGCCCGGCTTTTCGATACGCATGCCGACGTGACCGAAGCTCTCGGCGAGCTTGACGAAATCGGGTAGAGCGTCCATGTAGGACTCCGAATAGCGGTTGCCGTGGTTGAATTGCTGCCACTGGCGCACCATTCCCATGTACTTGTTGTTGAGGATGACGATCTTGATCGGCAGGCGGTATTGCTTGCAGGTGGACAACTCCTGGATGCACATCTGGAAGCTCGCCTCGCCGGTAACGCACGCGACGGTCGCTCCCGGATTGGCGAGCCGTACGCCCATGGCCGCGGGAAGGCCGAAACCCATCGTTCCCAAACCTCCGGAATTGATCCAACGGCGCGGCTTGTCGAACTTGTAGAACTGGGCCGCCCACATCTGATGTTGTCCGACATCCGAAGTGACAAAAGCCTCGCCCCGGGTGATCTCGTAGAGCCGTTCGAGCACGAACTGCGGCTTGATGATCGTGCTCTTCTTGTCGTATTTCAGGCAGTCCTTGGATTTCCACAGTCCGATCTGCGACCACCAGGCGCTCAGCGCCTTCTGGTCCGGCTTGTAGCCGGCGGCCTCAAGCTGCGTAGTCAGGTCTTCCAGAACGTCGGAAACGTTGCCGACGATCGGGACGTCGACCTTTACGCGCTTGGATATCGACGACGGGTCGATGTCGATATGAATGATCTTCCGCTGCACCTGAGCAAAATGCGCCGGGTCGCCGATCACGCGGTCATCGAACCGCGCGCCGACGGCAAGCAGCACGTCGCAATTCTGCATCGCCATGTTGGCTTCGTACGTACCATGCATTCCCAGCATGCCGAGAAACTGTGGATCGGTCGCGGGATAGCCTCCCAGGCCCATCAGCGTATTGGTGCACGGGAAGCCGAGCATCTTGACGAGCTTGGTCAGCTGTTTCGAGGCGTCCGAAAGGATGACACCGCCGCCGGTGTAGACCATGGGGCGTTTTGCGTCCGCGAGCAACTGCGCAGCCTTCTTGATCTGCCCGGGGTGCCCCTTAACCACCGGGTTGTACGAGCGCATCGTCACTGTTTCCGGGTACTCAAACGCGCACTTCGCGCTGGTCACGTCCTTGGGTATGTCGACGAGCACCGGTCCCGGCCGTCCAGTCTTGGCGAGATAAAAAGCTTTCTTCATCGTAACGGCGAGATCCCTGACGTCCTTCACCAGGAAATTGTGCTTCACGCACGGCCGGGTAATGCCCACCGTGTCACACTCCTGAAAGGCATCCAGTCCGATCGCGTGGGTCGGAACCTGCCCCGTGATGATCACCATCGGGATCGAATCCATGTAGGCCGTCGCGATGCCGGTCACGGCATTGGTCACCCCGGGTCCCGAGGTCACCAGCGCCACGCCGATCTTGTCGCTCGAACGCGAGTAACCGTCTGCCGCGTGCGCCGCTCCCTGCTCGTGGCGAACGAGTACGTGCTTTACCTTGTCCTGCTTGAACAACTCATCGTAGATGTACAGGACCGCACCGCCGGGATAGCCGAATACGTATTCGACCTTCTCGGCCTGAAGGCACCGGATCACGATCTCTGCGCCGGACAATTCCATTTCAAGTCCCGTGTCAACTCGCTTCGACGAAGACTTTAGAGCCTAATTGCTGACGCCTGAATGGTCAAGTTTTTCCCCTGCATCGGAGTCGGGCTTTTGATACCATCGATTATCATGATTGCGGCTGCTCCGACCGCAAAAAAAGGATGTGCCTCTGACCTCTCGAAACGAACTTTCCGAGTTTCTCGCAGGCGTCGAGCGCCGAGCATACAAGCAAGCGATGTTCGCGGTCCGAAACGCGGAAAACGCGCTCGACATCGTCCAGGATTCGATGCTCAAGCTCGCAGAAAAGTACGGGGCAAAGCCGATTGCCGAACTGCCGATGCTGTTCCAGCGCATCCTGCAGAACACGATTCGCGACTTTTATCGCAGGCAGAAGGTGCGGTCTTTGTGGGTCACGCTCTTTTCCGCCCTTTCGCCGGGGCGGGAAGAAGAAAGCGACCCGCTTGAAACCTTGGAGAGCGCCGATGCGTCAAATATCAAAGACGGACCGGCCGATCGACTGGAGCAACAACAAGTTGTTGAATTAATTGAAAAAGCACTAGAACGCTTGCCGCAACGTCAACGGCAAGCGTTCCTGCTGCGTTACTGGGAGGAGTTAGACGTTGCCGAGACCGCAACCATCATGGGTTGCTCTACGGGCAGCGTTAAGACCCATTGCTCCCGGGCGGCACACGCATTGGCGGAGGCTTTGAGAGCAAAGGGGGTTCAGCTATGAACGAACAGCAGATCGCCTACCGAATCAAGCAATACCTCAACCGGGGGCTCGATCTGGACGCCGGCAAGCTCGTCCGCTTGAAAGCGGCACGCGAGCAGGCTTTGGCGCGCCAGCGCGTCGAATCCCGCATTCCCGTATTGGCCTGGGCAGGCAACGTCATTGGCAAATCGGGGGGGCCTTCCACACTTGTTCCGCGCGTGCTGCTGCCGATGGCAGTTCTGATCTTCGGACTGATCGCAATCAACCAGTGGCGGGACTCTCAGCTTGCCGCTGAGATCGAGGAAATCGACGCTGCGGT
>JANOGP010000277.1:0-7006 GCA_031406075.1 Betaproteobacteria bacterium | reverse complement strand
GCCGCAGCTTGACGAGGCGCAAAGGGGATTCAGCTTCCGTTTCGACGGGCCGCTGGACATGCGAATGGATACGAGCCGGGGGCAGACCGCGGCGCAGTGGCTGGAGCAGTCTTCGCAACAGGAGATCGGGGAGGTCATCAGACGCTATGGCGAAGAACGGTTTGCTAAACAGATTGCAAGAGCGGTTGTTGCGGCTCGATCGCGCGGGCCTGTCGACCGCACACGGCAACTTGCCGAGATCGTGGCAAAAGCCGTTCCCACGCGCGAGCCACATCAGGACCCGGCGACGCGCACCTTCCAAGCTCTACGGATTCACGTCAATCAGGAGCTTGAAGAGTTGGCGGTGATGCTGCCTCAGTGCCTCGAGGTCCTCAATGACGGTGGCCGGCTGGTGGTGATCAGCTTCCACTCGCTCGAAGACCGCATCGTCAAGCAGTTCATGCGCACGCATTCGCAGCCCGGCGCCCTTCCGGCGCGTCTGCCGCTGCGTGCGAGTGAATTGCCGAAGCCGCGCCTGAGGCTGATCGGCAAACCGGTCTTCCCTTCCGAATCCGAGATTGCCGCCAACCCGCGCGCCCGCAGCGCTGTGATGCGGGTCGCCGAAAGGATCGCGGCGTGATCAAGCTCAATCTCGCGCTGTCGGCAATCCTGGTCGTTTGCGCACTGGCGCTGGTGACCTCGCAGCACAAGGCGCGAAAGCTATTCGTGGAGTTGCAAAAACAGCAGGAAGTCGCCAAGCAACTCGAAGTCGAATACGGCCAGTTGCAGTTGGAACAAAGCACCTGGGCAATGCATTCCCGCGTCGAGAAGATCGCGGCCAACAATTTGCACATGCGTGTACCGCCGGCGGCACGCGTGCGCTTCGTTCCTCCCCCCCCCGCGCCGTCCAACCCATGAGACCCTCCAGGAATCCGGCACTCTCGGTGCGCCTGCCCGTGTGGCGGGCGCGGCTTTTGTTTGTGCTGGTTTGCTGCGGGTTCATGGTGCTGGCGGCGCGGGCTTTTTATTTGCAAGGGCTGCATAACGATTTTCTGCAGCAGAAAGGCGAAACCCGCTATGCGCGCGTAGTCGAGATTTCCGCGCATCGCGGCATGGTGACCGACCGCAATGGCGAACCGCTGGCATTGAGTACGCCAGTGGAATCGGTGTGGGCATCTCCCGCGGACGCCAGCCTCAGCAACGAGCAAAGAGTGGAACTTGCGCGCCTGCTGGGCACGGTTCCAGCGGAACTGAAAGGACGTCTTGCCGACAGTGAGCGCGAGTTCGTGTATCTGAAGCGGCATTTGCCTCCGGAGCAGGCGACCAAAGTCGTGCAGCTCAATCTTCCCGGCGTGTTCCTGCAGCGCGAGTTCCGCCGCTACTACCCCGCAGCGGAAGTAACTGCGCACGTGGTCGGCTTCACCGGGGTGGACGACAACGGCCAGGAGGGCATCGAGCTGGCGTACCAGGAATGGCTGGCCGGAAAGCGCGGCAGCCGGCGCGTGATCAAGGACAGGCTCGGACGGATTGTCGAGGACGTTGAGAGCATCCGCGCGCCCCAGCAGGGGCGCGATCTGGCGCTCTCCATCGATCAGCGCATCCAGTATCTCGCCTTCAGGGAGCTGAAGAGCGCAGTCGCCGAGCATCAGGCCAAGGCGGGCAGCATCGTCGTGCTGGACGCGACATCGGGCGAAGTGCTGGCGCTCGCGAACTGGCCCACTTACAACCCGAACAACCGCGACACCCTGAAGCTGGCCCGATCCCGCAACCGCGCGGTGGTGGACCTTTTCGAGCCGGGTTCGACCCTGAAGCCGTTCACCGCCGCCGCCGCATTGGAGTCCGGACTGGTGGGACCGGGCAGCGTCATCGATACCGAGCACGGCCGCTTTACCATCGGCAAGCGCACGATTCGCGACGTGCATCCCGAAAATTTTCTCACAGTCTCCCAGGTAATCCAGAAGTCATCGAACGTGGGCTCGGCGAAGATCGCGCTGGCGATGGCGCCGCAGAAGCTCTGGGCAATCTTTTCCGCGGTCGGTTTCGGCACTCAGACCAGGGTAGGCTTTCCCGGAGAAGCAACGGGGCGGTTGCGCGCGTATCAGAGCTGGAAGCCAATCGAACACGCCACGATGTCTTATGGCCACGGCGTATCCGTCAGCCTGCTTCAGTTGGCACGCGCCTACTCGGTGTTCGCCACCGACGGCGAACTCAAGCAATTGACCTTGATTCGTCGCGACCAGCCGGTCGAGGGCAAGCGCGTGGTATCGCGGCGCACCGCGCAGGCGGTGCGCAAGATGCTGGAAATGGTGACCCACCCCGGCGGAACCGCCACGCGCGCCCAGGTCGCCGGTTACCGCGTTGCCGGCAAGACCGGTACGGCGCATAAGCTCGACGGTGCAACATACGCGGCGGATCGCTACATTTCCTCGTTCGTCGGTTTTGCGCCGGCATCGAACCCGCGCTTGGTCATTGCCGTAATGATCGACGAGCCGGGAGGCAAGTTTTATTACGGCGGCGAGGTGGCCGCACCGGTGTTCAGCAGCGTGATGGCGGGCGCATTGCGGCTGCTCGGCGTCACGCCCGACGCGCCGCCCGACAACGTGATTCCTCCCGGGTCTGCGCCGCTGGTTGGGGAAGAAGTATGAATGCGGCAGCGTGCTCGCCGCGCAGGGGCCAGCGCGCCTTCGATGTGCGCGAAATCGGCGCGCTCGGCGTGCCTGTCATCGGACTGGCGGTGGACAGCCGCAAAGTAACGCCGGGCGACCTGTTTCTCGCCTACCCGGGTGAACATGCCGACGGGCGCCGCTTCATCGACCAGGCAATCGGCGCCGGTGCCGCCGCAGTATTGTGGGAAAGCCGCGGCTTCCAGTGGAACTCCGCGTGGAATCTGCCCAACGTGGGTGTGCCCGAGCTGCGCGCGCATCTGGGTGACATCGCCAGCCATTTTCACGGGCATCCGTCTCGACACCTGTGGGTCGCCGGCGTGACCGGGACCAACGGCAAGACCTCCTGCTCGCACTGGATCGCACAGTCGCTGACCCGCCTTGGACGCAAGACGGCGGTGATTGGCACCGTTGGCAGCGGCTTTCCCGGCGCGCTTGAACCGGCGCTCAACACCACTCCCGACGCCGTGACGCTGCAAGCGCAGCTTGCCAACTTCCGCAAGCGCGGCGCAGAGGCCTGCGCGCTGGAGGTTTCATCGCACGGCATCGAGCAGGGTCGGGTCGGCGGCGTGGAGTTCGATGTCGCGCTGTTTACCAACCTGTCGCGCGACCATCTCGATTATCACAAGACCATGGAGGACTACGCGGCCGCGAAGGCGAAGCTCTTCCATTGGCCGCAGCTCAAGCATGCAGTGGTGAATCTGGACGACCGTTTCGGCCGGCAGCTTGCCGGATCGATCGATCGCTCGAGCGTCAATGTCCTCGGCTACGGGCTGGGCAGGGGCGAGATCGCCGGACACCGGCTGGATCTGTCGACGCGCGGCCTCAAGCTGGAGATTACAACGCCGTGGGGCGCGGCCGAACTCGACAGCCCGATGATAGGCGGCTTCAACGCCTCCAATCTTTTGGGCGTGCTGGGCGTACTGATCACTTCAGATGTTCCGCTGCGAGACGCCGTGCAGGCTTTGTCGCGCGTCGAGCCGGTGCCGGGGCGGCTGCAGTTGGTGCGCGAACCCGGCGCGCCGCTGGTGGTCGTGGATTACGCGCACACCCCGGACGCCCTGGAGAAGGCGCTGGAGACGTTGCGCCTCACTGTCTCGCGCGACGCGAGGCTGCATTGCGTTTTCGGTTGCGGCGGTGACCGCGATCCGGGCAAACGGCCGCTGATGGGCGAGGTGGCGACCCGTCTTGCCGACCGCGTGGTGATCACCAGCGACAACCCCAGGTCCGAGAACCCGCGCGCGATCATCGACGAAATCCTTTCCGGCGCGCACCCGAATTACGCGATCGAGGAGGATCGCGCTACGGCAATCCTGCGCGCGATCAGTGCCGCCGCGGCGCAGGACGTGGTGCTGATCGCAGGCAAGGGCCACGAAACCTATCAGGAAATCGGCGGGCGGCGGCTGCCATTCGACGATGCGGAAGTCGCACGCGGGATCCTGCAACGGCTGCCGCGGAGTGTGGGCGATGCTTGACCTCGTCAGCGCAGCGCAAGCGCTCGGCGCCCGCCGAGTCGGCGGCAACGCCGAATTCGTGCGAGTGACCACCGACAGCCGCGACATTCGTCCGGGCGATCTGTTCGTTGGCATACGCGGCGAGCGTTTCGACGGTCAGGAGTTCGCGGCACAGGCACTTGACGCTGGCGCGGTCGCGGCAATGGTGAGCAACCTTCCGCGAAACGCGGATGCGGCCGCGCGGCTGCTAGTGGTTCCCGATACCCGCCTTGCGCTGGGCCAACTCGCGGCTTTCTGGCGCGCGCGTTTTGCAATGGCGCTGATCGCCATTACCGGCAGCAACGGCAAAACCACGGTCAAGGAGATGCTCGCTGCGATCTTGCGCCAGTCTGCCGGCGAAAGTGCTGTGCTCGCCACAGTCGGCAACCTGAACAACGACATTGGCATGCCGCTCACGCTGCTGCAGCTTCGCGCCCAGCATCGCTACGCTGTGGTCGAAATGGGGATGAACCACCTGGGCGAGATCGCCTCGCTATCGCGGCTGGCCAAGCCTACTGCGGCACTGATAACCAACGCCGGAACCGCGCATATCGGCGAAGTCGGTTCTGCAGAGGCCATTGCCCGTGCCAAGGGCGAAATATTCGAAGGCCTGGACATGGCCGGGGCCGCGATCATCAACAGCGATGATGCATTTGCCGATTTCTGGCGTGGCCTGGCGAAACCCCGTCGCGTGGTGGATTTCGGGCTGCAAAAGGACGCCGCGGTTTCTGCGCGCTTCGAGCTCGCCGAGGCGGGCAGTCTGGTCACTATCGTGACTCCGGAGAGCCAGTTCGTTGCCACGCTTAACGTACCGGGTTTGCACAACGTCAAAAACGCCTTGGCAGCGGCAAGCGCAGCCTACGCGCTCGGGACCGAACCCAAGGCCATCGCCGCAGGCATAGCAGCCTATCGCGGCCTGAAGGGCAGGCTGCAGCGCAAGCGGCTCCCATCTGGCACGACGCTGATCGACGATACCTACAACGCCAACCCGGAATCGATGAAGGCGGCGATTTCCGTTTTGGCGGCTTATGCCGGACGCAAGGTTTTTGTGATGGGCGACATGGGAGAACTCGGCGATACGGCTTCGGCGATGCACGCTGCAATCGGAGTTTTCGCGAAGTGCGCCGGCGTGGAGCGCCTGTTCGCGCTTGGAAACTTGAGCGCGGAAGCGGTACGCGGCTTCGGCGATGGTGGCGCCCACTTTGCGACTATCGAAGATCTGGTCGCGGCGATCAACCGAGTGCTCGGCCGCGATACGACTTTGCTGATCAAGGGTTCGCGCTTCATGCGCATGGAGCGCGTAGTCGGGGCGCTGGGCGCCGTGAACGGAGAACAGACCGCGAAAGGAGGCGCCTGATGCTGCTGCTGCTTACCCAGTGGTTGGCCGAGGACGTACGTGCCTTCAACGTTTTCAACTACATCACGCTGCGCGCGGTGCTGGCGACGTTGACCGCGTTGGTGATTTCATTCGTCGTCGGTCCGGCGATGATCCGCAAGCTCACGGCCTACAAGATCGGCCAGTCGGTGCGCGACGACGGACCGAAGTCTCATTTGAGCAAGGCCGGTACGCCGACCATGGGCGGCGCGTTGATCCTGGTTTCCATCACCATCACCACGCTGTTGTGGGCGGACCTGCATAACCGCTACGTTTGGGTGGTGCTGGCGGTGACCTTGGGTTTTGGCATCGTCGGCTGGGTGGATGACTACCGCAAGGTCGTGAACCGCGATCCCAAGGGGCTGTCGGCGCGCGGCAAATTTTTCTGGCAATCGTTGATTGGCCTGGCCGCCGCCGTTTACCTGGCGACGTCGGCCACGCTGCCCGCGCAAACCGAATTGATCGTTCCCTTCTTCAAGCAGGTCACCTATCCGCTGGGAATCTTCGGTTTCGTGGTGATGAGCTATTTCGTCATCGTTGGCACCAGCAACGCTGTAAATCTGACCGACGGCCTGGACGGGTTGGCGATCCTGCCGACCGTGATGGTCGGCAGCGCGCTCGGTGTGTTCGCCTACGTCGCCGGCAATGCGGTGTTTTCCAAATATCTTGGATTTCCTTTCATTCCAGGCGCCGGCGAACTCACCGTGATCGGCGCGGCGCTGGCGGGAGCAGGGCTGGCCTTCCTATGGTTCAACGCCTACCCCGCGGAAGTGTTCATGGGCGATGTGGGTGCGCTGGCACTCGGCGGCGCGCTCGGGACCATCGCCGTGGTCGTCAGACAGGAGATCGTCCTGTTCATCATGGGCGGGGTGTTCGTGGTGGAGACGCTGTCGGTGATGCTGCAGGTCGCCTCCTTCAAGCTCACGGGAAAACGCATCTTCCGAATGGCGCCGCTGCATCACCACTATGAGTTGAAAGGCTGGAAAGAGAATCAGGTGGTCGTTCGTTTCTGGATCATCACGATGATGCTCGTCCTCTTCGGGCTTTCTACATTGAAACTGCGATGAGAAAAATATTCATTCCAGTGGCAGGTCATGCGCTCAGCGCGTATCGCCGAAACTGCAACAAGGCCGTTGTCCGCTTCCGAATCATCACGGTGATTCCGGCACTCGCGGATTTTTAAACTTTGAAACCGGGGTAGATCATGACCAGCCGTCTGCAATTCGAATTGTTCATGCGCGAAATGCGCGCACAAGCCGCCGGCAAAAAGCCGTTGCAATTGCCGCTTGCCAACCTTCATCCCGAGGAAAGCGAGGACGTCGGCGCCGTGCGGCTGTCCAGAATCGAGGCTGCGATGAAGGAGACGCGTGCCGCTCGAGTTAAAAAATAGGCGCGTACTGGTGCTCGGTCTTGGCTCAAGCGGAATGTCGATGGCGCGCTGGCTGACGGCGCGGGGCGCGCGTGTGCGCGTCGCCGACAGTCGCGCCGCGCCGCCG
>JANOGP010000139.1:0-4090 GCA_031406075.1 Betaproteobacteria bacterium | reverse complement strand
TGATTTGGGGTCGACTTGGTCAGACACCGCCTGTCGGCTCAAGTCTGAGCTGCTACATCTTATTTAGTTATTGTGTTTCTCTGCGCCCTTTCTTGCTTTTCCTCTGCGGCCTCTGCGTCAACGCTCTTATCGCCGGCCATAGGCCGGCTGTCCGATTTCAATTTGCCGGTTCGATGCGCGCGAGCACGCCGTCAGGCGAGTCGGTCAGCAGATAGAGATTGCCGTCGGGGCCGGTACGCACATCGCGGATGCGGCCGATTTCGCCCGGGATCAGCCGCTCTTCCTTGAGAATTTTTTCGCCGTCCAGTTCCAGCCTCGCCAGCAACTGGAATTTGAGTGAACCGACGAACAGGTTGCCGCGCCAGTTGGGAAAGCGCTCGCCGGTGTAGAACGTCATTCCGGACGGGGCGATCGACGGCACCCAGTAGTAAAGCGGCTGTTCCATTCCCGTCTTCTCGGTTCCTTCGCCGATGCGGGTACCGATCCCGTAGTTCACGCCATAAGTGATGACCGGCCAGCCGTAATTGCGTCCGGCGCGCATGACGTTGACTTCGTCGCCTCCCTGCGGACCGTGCTCGTGCGTCCACAGTTCACCGGTCTGCGGATGCAGTGCCGCGCCCTGCATGTTGCGGTCGCCCAGTGTGAACTTTTCGGGCCGCGCACCCGGGCTTTTCACGAAGGGATTGTCGGAGGGAATGCGGCCGTCGTCGTGTAGGCGGATGACCGAGCCGGCGTGGTCGCCGAGCCGCTGTGCGCGCTCTTTGTCGCCGCGGTCGCCGAGCGTGAGATAGAGAAATCCGTTTCGGTCGAACACGATGCGGCCGCCGAAATGCTGCCCGGTGCGCGACATCGGTTGCAGGCGAAAAAGCACTTGCGTTTCGGCCAGGCGGTTGCCCTCGAGCCTGGCGCGCAGCAACTCAGTCCCCCATCCACCGCTTCCGGGCCCGTTGTAGGAGATATAAATCCAGCCGTTCTCGGCGTAGCGCGGGTGCAACACGACGTCGAAAAGGCCACCCTGTCCTGTCTCGACGATGGCGGGCAGACCTTCGACCGGCCTCGGGTCGAGTCTGAAATCCTTCGACACGATGCGCAGCCGCCCCGGCCGCTCAGTCACCAGCATGCGTCCGTCGGGGAGGAAGGCGATCGACCACGGATTTTCGAGACCCTCGACCAGCGTGACCAGACGAAAAGCGTGTTTCTCAGAACTGAAACTGCGTTCCTTCGCAAAGGATGCCGGAGCGGGCACGGCGAGCACAGCCAGGAAAAACGTGGTGGCAAGAGAGAATGCGTGGCGGTGGACGTTCATGTTTTCTTCTCTGGGGGATATTCGTGATTGGGAGTTGCAATGCGAGACTAGTTCAAGCGGCGCAGGCGCTGGTCACCGCATTTTCTTCATTGACTGACCCGATTGCGTCCTTTTTCCTTTGCGCGATAAAGCGCCTGGTCGGCTGCGCGAATCACTTTCGGGGGCGAATTCAGATACTCGTCGCGTTCGGCTACGCCGATGCTGACGGTGACCGACAGGACCTGGTCCGGCTTCCGGAACGCTTGCACGTCCGATCCCGGCCGTGAATTCTTGGGCTTGCCGGTTGTTGTACGCCGGTCGTTGCCGGTGCGGGAATCACTGCGCCTGTCGTCGGTGCGGATGGCCATTCTGTAGGACTCGATGTTCTGACGGAGGTTTTCCAGGTGTGGCAGCGCCTCCTTCATGGTCTGGTCGAAGAACAGAACCGCGAACTCCTCGCCGCCGTAGCGGAATGCCTTGCCGCCACCATCGAGCTCGGCAAGCCGCGCCCCGACCAGTTTCAGCACCTGGTCGCCGATGTCGTGGCCGTGCGTGTCGTTGAATTTCTTGAAGTGGTCGACGTCTACCATCGCAATGGCGTAGACCGGCCCCAATGCGGCCAGACGTTCCTCGAGCGTGCGCCGGCCGGGCAGACCGGTAAGCTCGTCGCGAAACGCCATGCGGTGCGACTCCTGCAGCACTGCCACCAGCATTATGGCGCCCGCTGCCGACATGAATGACGCAAACACACCGGGGGTAGCGTGCCATTGACAGGCCACGAAGAATGCCACCAGCGCGCCGGCCAGGCCGATGTCGAGCGGCGAATGTTGCTCCCAAGATTTGACCACGGCAACACTGAATGCCGCCGCGATGAGAGCCCGGCCGAGGAAGGGTACCGGCGCCGGCCTGATCAGCCAATTCTCCAGCACGGCGTGCCACGCCGTTCCCGACAGGGCGCTGGTGCCCGCGCCAGCCACCCAGGCCGTGAGCAGAATCTGCGTGACGAGCAGCAGCAGCCAGCGGTAGTCGTGGAAATGGGATATGCCGCGCTCCTTGATCACCAAGGCAAGCAAGATATTCAGCGGCACGAAGATCGCGAGCGCGGCAAAAACGGCGCGCCCGGCAAAGTTGATCGACTCCGCATCCTGCGCGAGGTGGTAGCCGACGAACGCGATGAGCAGGGACAGCAGGACGACGAATGCCCGTCCGCGGTTGAACCACAGGCTGATCGCTGTGCCCAGCAGGAGCACGGTGTAGGGTCCGAACACACCGAATCCGGCGAACGAGGCCGGCAACCTTCGCCCGATCGCGACTGCCAGCGTGGCGACGACGATGATCGCCATCGGCATGATCAGCGGACTGAGCGACCGCAGTTGTGCGTTCGAGATCACGGCAATTGGGATCCAGGGAAGGAAAAGAAACCTGGAGCGCGGAACCGGGCGCAAGTGGAAGACACAAAAAAGCAATCCGCGGAACTCATGATCCGGCACACAGTTACCGTCATGTTGCGATATGAATGAATCATACCGCTGAATTGCGATTCAAGGAGTCCCGGGCAGGCGTGAGCCGGCCCGGCGAGCGGCAATCCGAAAAGCACGCCATGATGCCGGGAGCCGGTGAAAGTTAAGAGTTAAACTTGGCCATATCACAGGCCGCCGACATGTATGCCGATCCCCTTATCCTCGCCAGGGCCCAGTTCGGGCTCAACATTGCCTTCCATATCCTGTTTCCGAGCATCACCATCGCACTTGCGTGGGTGCTGGTGTATCTGCGCGTGCGCATCGGGCGGGGCGGCGCGTGGCACGTGCAGGCCTATCGGCTGTGGGTCAAGGTTTTCGCGCTGTCGTTCGCCCTGGGCGTGGTCTCGGGCATCACGATGAGCTTCCAGTTCGGCACCAACTGGCCGGGCTTCATGCAGAAGGCAGGCAACATCGCCGGGCCTCTGCTGGGTTACGAGGTGCTGACTGCTTTCTTCCTCGAGGCGACATTCCTCGGGGTGATGTTGTTCGGGCGCGACCGCGTGCCGGGGTGGATGCATACGTCGTCTGCATTTCTGGTCGCGATCGGAACGTCGGCCTCGGCGTTCTGGATCCTCGCGCTCAATTCCTGGATGCAGACGCCCCAGGGATACGAAATAATCGACGGGCAGCTGCATGCGGCCGACTGGTGGGCGATCATTTTCAACCCGAGTTTTCCGTACCGGCTGACGCACATGATGATCGCGTCCGGGCTGACCGCGGCATTCCTGATCGCGGGCATTTCGGCGCTGCAGTTGCTGCGCAAGCCGCAGTTCGAGCCGGCGCGGCGGATGTTGCGGTTGGGCATCGTGATCGCGGCGGTGTTGACGCCGGCACAGATCATAGTGGGCGACCTGCATGGACTCAACACGCTCGAGCACCAGCCGGCGAAGATCGCCGCCATCGAAGGCATCTGGGAAACCGAGCGCGGCGCGCCGCTGCTGCTGTTTGCCATGCCGAACGCCAAAGAGCGGCGCAACGACTTCTCGGTCTCCATCCCCAAGGGTGCGAGCCTGATCCTCACCCACGAGTTCGACGGCGAGCTCAAAGGCCTGAACGAGTTCGGTGACAAGCACCCGCCGGTCGCGCCGGTGTTCTGGAGCTTCCGCGTCATGGTCGGCGTGGGCGTGCTGATGCTGGCTCTGTCTTGGTTGGGCGCCTGGTTTCTGCTGCGGCGGCGCGAGATTCCGCGCTGGCTGCTGCGGGGTTTTGCCGCCATGGCGTTTTCGGGATGGGTAGCGGTGCTGGCGGGCTGGCTCACCACCGAGATCGGCCGCCAGCCCTACGT
>JANOGP010000233.1:0-4489 GCA_031406075.1 Betaproteobacteria bacterium | reverse complement strand
GTCGTCATTACTGCGCGTCACCGCGCCCTGGCGGAACATGGTGCCGCCGCGAATATCCGCGTTGCCTGTATCCGGCGAAGCGGTTGCGTTTGGAGCATTGTCGCTGGAATCGAATTGGCTCGCGGACAGCGCGCTACGCTGCGATGTGGGGATCATCGCATCCTGCATCCGCCGCTTGACCTCGGATACCCGGTTCTGGACTTCGAGGTGCTGGTTCGCCTCCTGAAGGGCATTCACCACGCGGTCGATCGCATCCTGGTCGAGCTTGGCGTTGATACTGCTCAGGTCGCGCCCGGCTTCCGCGAGTCTTTCCTCGATTCCGCGGTCGAGGTCCTTTTCACTTTCTGACAGCAGCCGGGGCTCTTCCTTCTCCGGCGCTCGCGCGTTGCGGTCTCCGATCTCGGCTCGCATCTGCCGCAGCAACGCCAGCGCCTCTTCATTGCGCCCGGCCCGAAGCGCTTCCGCGGCCTTCTCGAAGTGCGGGTTCGCCCTCATGGCCTCGGCCAGACTGACCAGCCCCTCGCGCGCGGCGGCAGCCTCCATGTTGGCCTGCTCGATCGCATCCCGCGCCTGCGCGGCTGCGCGAGCTTTCTCTTCCGCGGTAGCGTCGGCGCGCTGCAATTCCTCGAGCGCGCGATCGAGTTTCTCGAGCTCGGGGTCCTGCGGTGCTCCTTCGAGGAGTGCCCGTAGGTCCTGGCCCTCCCGCGCCTCGGCCGCAGCACCGGCTCCGTCCCATGAATGCGATTGCCGCGGCGCAATCCAGGTGACCAGCAGCAGGCCCGCGGCGAGACCCACAGCAGCGTATAGGCTGAGCGGTGGCCGGCCGGGGACGATTGCGCCGGGGTCGAGCCGGCGTGCGCTCGCGGCGGCGCGAGCAATTTGCAGTTCCGCGAACGGCGATCGCTCTGTCGTGGATGCGAACCAGTAAGCGGACTTCAGTTCGTCCTTCAGCCGGGCGCGTGCATCGACCTCTCCTGCGGCTTGTGCCAGCGTGACGTGACGCAATGCGCGCCACGTGACGTAAGCCCCGAGCATCACCATTGCCGCAACGACTGCCGTCCTGGCGCCGGTTCCGACCATCGGCACTGCCGTGCTCAACGCGACGTCCACAAGCTGAAATGCGATCAGGGAGAACAGGACGACGCAGGCGCCGTAAGCGACCTCCTGAAGCGCCCGGCGCAACCACAGTCGGCGCTCGATGCTACGCAGAACACTGAGTATGATTTCACTATCCTTCATGACCGGGGCGATTGTAACGCAGCCGGGATGCCCCAAGCGGGACAAGCGCTCGACGCGGCCCTGTGGGCAGCGGATCGCGGCATTGCGCCGAACGATCTCAGGTAACATCTAGCGCAAAACGATGGAGGAATATGTGAAGGTGGCCCTGCGACTCGCGGCGGCGTTGATCGGCTGCGCGTATGCATGCATCAGTGTTGCGCAGCAGCCGCACATCGTCTACATCCTCGCCGACGACCTCGGCTGGAAGGACGTGGGTTACCACGGCAGCCCGATCAGGACGCCCAACCTCGACAAGCTGGCGCAAGGTGGCGCGCGCCTCGAGAAATTTTATACCCTCCCCTATTCGACCCAGACTCGCGCGGCATTGATGACCGGCCGCTATCCGATGCGCTACGGCCTGCAGACGTTATCCATCCTGCCCTGGAGCCGGTACGGATTGCCGACCGAAGAACGGATGTTGCCTCAGGCGCTGAAAGAAGCCGGCTATCGCACGGCGATGCTTGGAAAGTGGCAACTCGGCCATTTCAAGAAAGATTTCTGGCCGACCCGCCGCGGCTTCGACAGTTTCTACGGCAGCTTCAACGGCGAGATCGACTATTTCAAAAAGACCAACAGGATCGGCGAGCCCGACTGGCGCCGCAACGAACGACAGGTAAAGGAAACGGGGTACGTCACGACCCTGTTGGGAAGGGAGGCGGCGGGCCTGATTTCAAGGCACGACGCGGCCACGCCGCTGTTCCTCTTCGTGTCTTTTACCGCGCCGCAAGCGCCGCTGCAGGCGCCGAAGGAATACCTGGCAATGTACGAAGACATCGCCGACGAAAATCGCCGCGCCTACGCGGCGATGGTCACCGCACTCGACGACGCCATAGGAGCGCTGATCTCGGCGCTTGAATCGAAAGGCATGTTGGCGAATACCCTGATCGTGTTCCATAGCGACAATGGTGGGGCGCTGCCGAACAAGTATGCAAGCGGCGACGGCGATGTCAGGAAACCCGCCGCCGACAACGGCCCCTTCCGGGACGGCAAGGGCGGACTGCACGAAGGCTCGATGCGGGTGGCGGCGATCGCTGTGTGGCCGGGTACAATCCAGCCGGGTGTGGTCGCCGAACGCATCCACGTCACCGACATGTATCCGACTTTGCTGAAAGTCGCGGGTGCGAAGCTCGAACAGATCCGTCGAATCGACGGCATCGATCAATGGGCCACAATAGCGTACGGCAAGCCGAATGCGCGCAAGGAATTGCTGCTCGCAATGGAAGACACCCGCGGCGCACTGCTGATGGAGAATTGGAAGCTCATCGTCTACGCGCATTTGCCGGTGCGCTACCAATTGTTCAATATCCAGGACGACCCGTCCGAGGAAGACAACCGCGCCGAGCGCGAACCGCAACGGGTACAGGAGATGCTGGCGCGCTTCAATGAGTACGCCTGGGAGACGGCGCCATCGCTTTACCTGGAAGATTTGCTGAAACCGAGAAAGTACGACGCCCCGATGTACTGGGGTGAAAATCCTGTTCGCCCTTAAGGCAAACAGGATTTCAGTGGAGACTAATGTGCGTGGCATGTTATGTCGCAACTAAAATCCCCAGCCGAGAGGGCGAACAGGATTCTAGTGGAGACTAACGGGCGCAACACGTTACGTCGGATTTAAAAATCGATCACAACTCAACTTCTTCAACCTTCAACCAGAAAATACATGCAAGCAATCAACATCGATGATCTGCGAAGCCGGGCGCGCCGGCGTCTGCCGAAAGTGATATTCGAGTTCATCGACGGCGGGGCTCAGGATGAAACCACTTTGCGCGCCAACCGCGAGGACTTCCAGAAGTGGCGCTTTCGAACTCGGGTGCTGACCGATGTCTCCACGCGCGATCAATCGATCACCCTGTTCGGGCAGCGCTGCGCCTCGCCCCTGATTCTGGCGCCTACCGGATTGGCCGGTCTGCTGTCGCGCCGCGGCGAGCTGGCCGCGGCCCGCGCCGCGGAGAAATATGGCGTGCCCTACTGCCTGTCGACCATGGCCACCTGCAGCATCGAGGAAATCACCACCGAGACCACCCAGCCGAAGTGGTTCCAGCTCTACGTGCTGCGCGACCGTGGACTCACCAAGGCGTTCATAGAGCGTGCGCGGGCGTCGCGCTGCACCGCGCTGGTCTTGACCGTGGATACCAAGGTACAGGGGCCCCGCGAGCGCGACATGCGCAATGGCTTCACCGTCCCGCCGCGTTTCACCATTGCGACGATCCTCGACTTCGCCCGCCATTTTTCCTGGCTCTTCGATGTTGGGCTGGGCCCGCGCATCGCCTTCAGGAATTTCGAGGGCACGAAGGCCGCCGCCACCGACGCCGTCACCATTACCGAGTTCATTGCCGGTCAGTACGACCTGACGGTGAACTGGCGCGACGTCGAATGGTTCAAGGCGGCGTGGGGCGGTCCGGTCCTGCTCAAGGGCATTCTCAGCGTCGAGGACGCCAAGCTTGCCGCATCGCTTGGCGCGGATGGGGTGATCGTTTCCAATCACGGCGGGCGGCAACTCGAAGGCGCGATATCCGCGGTGCACGCGTTGCCAGCGATCGCCGATGCGGTGGGAGACCGGCTTGAAGTGGTGCTCGACGGCGGCATTCGCCGTGGCGCCGACGTGGTGCGCGCCCGCGCCCTCGGTGCCAGGGCCTGCATGATCGGCCGCGCCTGGCTTTACGGACTGGCCTCCGCCGGCCAGGCGGGAGTCGAGCGCGCGCTGGAAATCCTGCGCGACGAGATCGACATCACGCTGACCCTGTTGGGGCGACCTACACTTGCCGAGGTCGATCGCGAGACGCTCGAGCGCGTCGGCTGAGCATCTCCAGGAGGTTGCTGACGGCAGCGCCAGTTTAGGGCGACAGAGAACGGCACGACAATTGCTCCGCCCAAACGGGAGAACCGAATTTCGCGGCCGCGGATAAAATCCGCTCGAAACTTCGGTATCCTTTTGACATCCGGATCAGCCAAGCGACCGACAATCATGGCCTCGACCCTTTCGATCACCCATTACACCTCTCACGAGCCGCTCGGCATCGTCTCCGACGAGGAGTACCGGCGTTTCAAGGACCAGTTGCTGGACGCCTTTCAGTCGGAGTGGCCCGAGGCGATCGTGTCGATGGAGGACGACGAGGAGCCCTGCACCGAAGTAAATGGCGTCAGCGGCCAGGCCGAGCAGGATGTGCGTGACCGAATCGAAGACATCGTCAACGAAGTGATCGGCTCGGGC
>JANOGP010000231.1:0-25944 GCA_031406075.1 Betaproteobacteria bacterium | reverse complement strand
AACCGCGGCAAGGAAAAGCAAGAAGAAAAACAGAAGGAGGAGGAGACCCGCAGGATAAGCGGGCGACTGGGGCCGCACACAAAACTGTGCGGCTGTTTTTTTTAGAACCCGTGCTGCGGAATGATGCCGAAGTAGTATCCGGCCATGAGCAGCAGGAACAGGGTGACGGAAAGCGCAACGCGGACGGTCAGAGCCTTCACCGTACGGTCCGATTGCCCCTTGTCGCGGATGAGGTAGATCAGCGCCGAGGCGAGGCTGGCAACGATGACGACGAGAAAGGCGATGACGACGAGTTTCATGTTCGCGCGGGTCGCTGCAAGGAAAGCCCAGTGTAGCGGATACACCCAGCCGCTTCCATCTGCGCGACCGATGGCGTGAGCGTGCCGAATCCCACTTTGCGGCGGCGCCGGCCGCACTGGCTGCCGACAGTGGCTGCCGTTGCCGGCGTTGCCCTGACTGCGGTCGCGGGCAACTGGCAGCTCGATCGCGCGCACGAAAAGAAACGATTGCAAGCGGTCTACGATCGCGGCGCCGCTGCCGCGCCTTCGGCACTGTCCGCCGTGCCTGCCGACGCGCAGGAATTGCAATTTCGCCGCGTTCAAGTCACCGGCGAATTCGTTCCGCAGGCCGCAGTGCTGCTCGACAACAAGGTGCTGGCAGGCGTGGCCGGTTACCACGTGATCATGCCGTTGAACGTACCTGGTTCGCAGAAGTACATTCTGGTCAACCGCGGCTGGGTTGCCGCGGGCGCGGACCGCGGACGGCTTCCAGAGGTCAGGACGCCCGCCGGCAGTGTGACGATCGCCGGCATTGCGGTGTTGCCGGGGCGTTTCCTGGAATTGTCCGGAGCGGAGGCGAGCGGACCGGTTTGGCAGAACCTGACCATCGAGCGCTATCGCCGCCGCATGCAACTCGATATTCAGCCGGTGGTCATCGAGCAGCACAATGATTTGGGTGACGGCCTGGTGCGCACCTGGAGCCGCCCCGATTTCGGCATCGCCAGGCACTACGGATACGCGGTGCAGTGGTTTTCGCTGTGTGGATTGATTGCTTTTCTTTACGTGTTTTTCCATATCAGACGCGCCCGATCTGAAAAAGAACCGGAAAATCGTGCTGCATCCGGGCTCGATTAGCCTGGCGCCGTTCATTGCTTGCTGCCTGCTCTATTGCTTATGGAAGCCGCAGACATTCAACAACTACGGCGAGTTACCGATTGCGCGCGAGGCTGATCCGCAACAGATGAAGCAGGACATTACCAGGCTGGTGTTGGTTTCGGGCGATTGGCTTCGGAAGGAAAACTGACAGAAGGATAAGAATGCAGAACGCGGCAGTCTGGCAATTCTCTCTGAATACGTTGCACGCTGTTGCGTGGGGCGGGTCGTTGCTGGTGGCGCTGGCCGTGTTCGCACGCTACTTTCAGTTGCGTACGCTGGTGATCGCTACCATGGTGTTGACCGTCGGGTTGGTCATGCTCGGCGCCTACGTGCGTCTCACCGACGCCGGGCTTGGCTGCCCGGACTGGCCCGGCTGCTACGGCAGACTTTCGCCGACGCATGCAGCGGCGGAAATCCGCGCCGCCGAGGCGGTCGCGCCCGCAGGCCCGGTGTCGCTGCCCAAGGCCTGGAACGAAATGTTGCATCGCTACTTCGCCTCGTTCGTTGGTGTGATGATCATGGCCATCGCATGGCAAACATTGCGCCGCCGCCGCCGCAATAATCCGGCCGCCAATGATCCCTCCGCGCAGATAGGGTTGCCGCTCGCGATGGTGGGCTTGGTGCTCGTGCAAGGACTGTTCGGCAAGTGGACGGTGACGCTATTGCTCAAGCCGGCGATCGTGACGCTGCACCTTCTCGGCGGTATGGCCCTGGTGGGACTGCTGGCCTGGCTGACGGCGCGGCATCTGGGCATCAGCGGCGGGCCACCCACAACCCTGCGCGCGATCCGACCCTGGGCGGTTGTGGGCGTGATCATACTTGGGGTGCAGATTACGCTCGGTGGTTGGGTCAGCACCAATTACGCGGGGCTGGCCTGCGTGGACTTCCCAACCTGCCATGGCGAGTGGGCGCCGGCGATGGACTTCGGGCACGGATTCCATTTTTTCCGCGAGCTGGGCATGACCGCCGCCGGCGAATCGTTGTCGAACCAGGCGCTCGATGCAATTCACTGGGCCCATCGGGTCGGCGCGCTGGTGACCTTTGCATATCTGGCCATACTGGCGTATCCCGCGATACGACTGCGCGGCCTGCGCCGTTTCGGTATCGCGGTACTGGTGCTGTTGCTGGCACAAGTGACGCTCGGCATTGCCAATGTTCTGGCCAGTCTGCCTCTGCCATTGGCGGTGGCCCACAACGGGGTGGCCGCGCTGTTACTAGCGACGCTGGTGATGCTAAACTTTGCAGTCTACTCGCCGTCCAGCTTCCGTTAACAGATGTCGGTTTCCCTGCCCTCCCGGACACACCCGTCGCGGATGCAGCAGTTGCTGCAGCTCACCAAACCGCGTGTGGTATCGCTGATTGTCTTCACCGCCGTGATCGGAATGTTCCTGGCGGTTCCGGCCGAGCGTTTGTTGTCGCCCGTGTTCTGGTTCGCGGCGCTGTTCGCGACTCTGGGCATCGCGCTGGTGGCGGGTTCGGCCGCGGCGGTCAATTGTCTGGTGGAGCAGAAGATCGATGCCAAGATGGCGCGCACCCGCGCGCGTCCCCTGCCGATGGGCACCATTACTTCGCTGGAGACGCTGTTGTTTGCCGGCGTGGTGGGTGGTTTCGGACTGACCACGTTGTACCTGCTGGTCAATTCACTCACCATGTGGCTGACGCTGGCCACTTTCGTCGGTTACGCCGTCATCTACACCGTGCTGCTCAAGCCGCTCACGCCACAGAACATCGTGATCGGCGGCGCCTCCGGAGCGATGCCCCCAGTACTCGGCTGGGCGGCGGTGACCGGGCAAATCGCCCCCGACGCCTTGCTCTTGTTCCTGATCATTTTCGCCTGGACCCCGCCGCACTTCTGGGCCCTCGCGCTGTACCGAAAGAACGAGTACGCGAAGGCCGGCGTGCCGATGCTGCCGGTCACCCACGGCGATCGCTTCACCCGCCTGCACGTACTTTTCTACACCGTGATCCTGGTGGCGGTAACGGCGCTGCCGTTCGCCAGCCGCATGAGCGGCCTGATTTACCTGGCCAGTGCCGTAATTCTGGGGGCGCTGTTTCTGATCTACGCCATCCGGATCTATGTGGACTATAGCGACGAACTGGCGAAGAAAACCTTCCGCTATTCCATCGTGTACCTGTCGCTGTTGTTTGCCGCGCTGCTGGTGGATCACTACGTTGGCGTCTGAGAACACCATGAAGACGGCGTTGCGCCTGTGCCTGCTCTTCGTGCTGCTCGGGCTTGGCGCCTGCCAGCAGGGCAAGCCGGGATTCCTCGCGACCGATATCACCGGAGCCGATTTCGGCCGGGACTTCGCGCTGACCGACCACACCGGAGCGCCGCGGGCGCTGGCCCATTTTCGCGGGCGCGTGGTGGTGATGTTCTTCGGTTTCACGCATTGCCCGGATGCATGTCCCACCACGCTCGCGGAACTGGCGGTGGCGGTGAAAAAGCTCGGCGCCGACGGGGACAAGGTGCAGGTGCTGATGGTGACCGTGGATCCGGAGCGCGATACGCCACAAGTTCTTTCGCAGTATGTCGCCGCATTCGATCCGCGCTTCCTGGCGCTGCGCGGAACCGCCGAGGAAACCGCGCGGGTGGGGAAGGAATTCAAGATCCTCTATCAGAAGGTTGCCGGCGCGCGACCTGACAGCTACACCATGGACCATTCCGCTGGCACTTATATTTTTGACGCGCAGGGACGGCTGCGCCTGTACGTGAGCTATGGGCGGGGGCCGGAGGTTTTTGCCCACGACATCGCATTGCTGTTGAAACAGACGTAGAAAGTCCGGCCAAAAGAAAACGCCCCGCGTTTGCGGGGCGTTTTTTTGTGGATCCGTATAACCGGGTCAGGAGTCCGATGGCGCCATCAGTGTGCGCATTTTCTTCATCGCCTGGCCCTCTATCTGGCGAATGCGCTCGGCCGATACCCCGAATTCGTCGGCAAGATCGTGCAAAGTTGCCGCATCATGCTCGCGCAGCCAGCGCGCCTCGATGATGCGGCGGCTGCGGGGGTCGAGCGCGGCCAGTGCCTGCTCCAGCCCCTGGCTGCGGGCGCGTTCCGACTGCTCGTGTTCGAGCAACAGGCCCGGTCCGTCGGCGGGATCGGCCAGATAGGCGATGGGCGCGAAGCTTTCGTCATCATCATCGGACAAAGGCTCGAGCGCCACATCGCGCCCGCCCATCCGGGTTTCCATCTCGATCACGTCTTCGGCCCTGACATTGAGCTGTCTGGCCATGTCCTCCACCGCCTTGGGGCTCATGGTCGAGTGCCCTTGCTTGAGGCTGCGCAGGTTGAAGAACAGCTTGCGCTGCGCCTTCGTGGTGGCCACTTTGACGATGCGCCAGTTCTTCAGGATGAATTCGTGGATCTCGGCGCGGATCCAGTGCACCGCAAACGACACCAGCCGCACGCCGCGATCGGGATCGAAGCGCCTTACCGCCTTCATCAGGCCGACGTTGCCTTCCTGGATCAGGTCGGCGTGAGGCAGCCCGTAGCCCAGATAGCCGCGGGCAATCGACACCACCACGCGAAGGTGCGACAGCACCAACTGGCGTGCCGCATCCACATCACTTTCATCGCGCAAGCGCCGGGCGAGCGCGGTCTCCTCTTGCTGGGTCAGCAGAGGAAAGCGGTTGACCGCCTGAACATAGGTGTCCAGACTGCCCGTCGTCGACGGGAACGGAACCGCAATAGTTAATGCGCTATTCATTATGTATGCCTCCTTGCTTCGACTGCTTGCGCAGATTTTAGCACTCTCGTCCTGAGAGTGCCAGGCACCTCCGGAAGTTCCCAGGCGTGCCGACCAGAGTCCTTCACCGTGGCTCGATCTGCCACAAGTGGCGACTCACTGACAGCCAGGCACCAAGCCACCCCAACGCGGCCGAAAACACCAGCAGCATGGCCGAGTCGGCACTGTCCAGCGGTTGCAGCTTGAACGCCGTGCCATAGAGCGTGGCCAACTCGGCAAGCTGAACATTGAGAACAACCACCGCCACGGTCACGATGGCCCAGGCGGCGCAGCCGCCGGCCAGACCCTGGAGCGCACCCAGATAAAGGAATGGCCGGCGGATGAAGGGATTGGTGGCGCCGATCAGTTTGGAAACCTCAATTTCGTCGCGACGGGTGAGAATCTGCAGGCGGATAGTATTGAACGTCACCGCTACCAGCGCCAACGCGAGCAGCGCCGCCAGCAGCGTGACCAGCAGGCGTCCCACTCCTAGCGCGGCGTCCAGCCGCCGCGCCCATTCGGCGTCCAGTTGCACATGCTCGACCTTAGGCCAGCGCATAGCCTGGTCGCGCAACGCCTCCAGCGTTGCCGGGTCGTTGCTCCTGGCCGTGACCACAAACGCGTCGGGCAGCGGGTTGCGCTCGAGGTCGGCCAGCACGTCCGATAATCCGGCGCTGCGCTTAAGCTTGGCCAGCGCCTGTTCGCGCGCGATGAAATCGACGCGGCCGACTTCGGGATGGGCCCGCAGACGCCGCTCCACGGACGATACTTCGGCCTGTCCGGCATCCATGGCCATGAAAATGCTGACCTGTGGATCGCTGGAAAGCTGGCGCGAAAACGCCTGCAGATTGTCGATGCCGAGATAAAAACCGACAGGCAACGACAATGCGATGCCAATCACGATCACATTCAACCCGGTGGCGAAAGGCTGGCGCGCCAGCCTGACCAGGCTCTCGCGCAGCGTGTCGAAGTGGGCCAACAGCCAGTTCATGCAGCGAGCCTGCCGTGGTCGAGATGTAGCATGCGCGGGCCGAGGCGCCCGATGAGCGCCTCGTCGTGCGTAGCGATTACCACGGTCACGCCGACTTGATTGAACGACTTGAACATGCCGATGATCTCCTCGGCATAGGCGGCATCGAGATTGCCGGTTGGCTCATCGGCAAGCAGGATGGCGGGCCGATTGACGATGGCTCGGGCGATGCAAAGCCGCTGCTGCTCGCCGCCCGAGAGGGTGATCGGCCTGCCTTTTTCCCGCCCGAGCAATCCGACCTTGTCGAGCGCCGCGCGCGCCCGCCGCGCAATCTCGCCGCGTGGAAACCCGGTGATCGCCAGCGGCAGGGCCACGTTCTCGAACACGCTGCGATCGAAGAGCAGCTTGTGGTCCTGGAAAATCAGCCCGAAATTGCGGCGCAGATAGGGAATGGCACCGGACTTCATCGCCGAGACGTTCTGGCCGTTGATGATCACGCCGCCGGAAGTCGGCATCTCGATTGCGGCGATCAGCTTCAACAGCGTGCTCTTGCCCGCACCCGAGTGGCCGGTGATGAACACCATCTCGCCCGCCTCCACGGTGAAGGTCACGTCGCGCAGCGCTTCGTAACCTCCGGGGTAGCGCTTGGATATGTGGCTGACGCTGATCATGCGAGACGGTGTCATCCGAACACGGGCGCAGCCAAAGGCATGGAAGGCGAATCAGGATCACGTGAACGCAACGATTGACCATCATTGCCCGGCACGCGTCGCCGCATCATTCGAACAACGCCCCCACGAACTGCTCGGCCGAGAACGGCCGCAGATCGTCCATCCCCTCGCCAACGCCCACGAAACGCAGCGGGATCGGTTTGTGACGCGCAATGGCGGCGATGGCGCCGCCTTTTGCGGTGCCGTCGAGTTTGGTCAGGATGATTCCGGTCACACCCAGCGCCTGGTCGAACGCCTTTACCTGCGTAATCGCGTTCTGTCCGGTGTTGGCATCGAGCACCAGAAGAACTTCATGCGGCGCCTCCGGAATCACTTTTGCTATCACGCGTTTCACTTTCCTGATCTCCTCCATCAGGTGCGGCTGGGTCGGCAGTCGTCCCGCGGTGTCGGCGATCACGACATCGATGCCTTTGGACAACGCCGACTGAACGGCATCGAAAATGACGGACGCAGTATCGGCGCCTTCCCGAGCGACCACGACGACATTGTTGCGTTCGCCCCAGATCTCCAGTTGTTCGCGTGCCGCGGCGCGAAAGGTGTCGCCGGCCGCCAACAGGACTGATTTTCCCTGGTTGCGGAAAAAGCTCGCGAGCTTGCCAATCGACGTAGTCTTGCCGGCACCGTTGACACCCGCCATCAGTATCACAAATGGTTTGGCGCGAGACAGATCGAGCGGTTGCGCCAGCGGTGCAAGAAGCTCAAGCAGCGCTTGGCGCAGCGCATCGCGAATCTGCGTTGCGTCCTGCATGTGCTCGCGCTGCGCGCGTGCGCGCGTCTCGACGAGGAGATGGCGCGTTGCATCGATGCCGACGTCGCAGGTCAGCAGAACCGCTTCGAGATCCTCGAAGAGCTGTTCGTCTACTTTGCGACCGCTGCCGAAAACCGCGGCGAGCCGGGCGCCGAGCCGCGCGCGGGTGGCGGCCAGTCCCCGGCGCAGCCTTTCCGCCCAGCCGCTGTCGACGCTGTCTTTTATCGGTTCGTCCTTGTCACGCTTGAGGAAACTCAACATAATCTGGCGCTGTCAGAGCAGCACTCGAAACCGGACAGCCGCAATTCTATTCTGTTTGTTCTTGGCTCATCCATAAGCATGGTCGATAAACTCGTGCGCGCGCGCCGGGCGGTGCTGGCGTCGGTGTTGGTCTGCGTAATACCGGCAGGGGCGGTGTTCGGCGCGACGGAACGCACACTTGCCAACGGCCTGAAGATCATTGTCAAGGAGGATCATCGCTCCCCGGTGGTGGTGTCCATGATGTGGTATCGAGCCGGCAGCATGGATGAAGTAAGCGGCACCACGGGCGTGGCGCACGTGCTCGAGCACATGATGTTCAAGGGCACGCAAAAAGTGCCGCGCGGCGAGTTCTCCAGGATCATCGCCCGTGCCGGAGGCCGCGACAACGCGTTCACATCGCGTGATCACACCGCCTACTACCAGCAACTGCACAAGTCGAAGCTCGCGCTGGCGCTCGAGCTCGAGGCCGATCGCATGGTGAATCTGCAGGTTTCCGAGGAGGAGTTCGCGAGGGAAATGAAGGTCATCATGGAAGAGCGGCGCATGCGCACCGACGACAATCCGCACGCACAGCTCTCGGAGCTGATGATGGCAACGGTGTATGCGGTGCATTCCTACCGCACGCCCGTTATCGGCTGGATGAGCGACCTGGAAAACATGCGCCTCGCCGATGCCATGGATTGGTACAAGACGTGGTACGCCCCGAACAACGCTACGCTGGTGGTGTGCGGCGATGTGAAAGTCGAAGATGTGTTCCGGCTGGCCGGGAAATTCTTCGGCGCGATTCCGGCGCGTACGCTGCCGCAGCGCAAGCCGCAGGTCGAGCCGCCGCAACGGGGCGTGAAGCGCATCAACTTGAAAGCGCCCGCGGAACAGCCTTACCTGCTGATGGCTTATCAGGTGCCGGTGCTGCGCGATGTCGACAGTGATTGGGAGCCGTACGCGCTGTCGGTACTGGGAGGCGTGCTCGACGGTTCTCCCGCGGCGCGGTTTCCCAGAGAACTGGTGAGGAACAGCCGTGTTGCCAATTCCGCGGGTGCGAGCTACGACATCACCAACCGCGGACCCGGGCTGTTTTTCCTCGACGGCGTTCCCTCCGAGGACAAAAGTGCGGCCGAAGTCGAAACAGCGCTGCGCGACCAGATCCGGCGCCTGGTGGAAGAAGGCGTAAGCGATGACGAATTGCGGCGGATCAAGGCCCAGGTCATCGCGGCACAGGTCTTTGCGCAGGACTCGGTGTTCTATCAGGCGATGCGCATCGGCGCGCTGGATACGGTTGGATTGCCCCATGATTCGGCAGACCGGCAGTTGAAGAAACTGCAGGAGGTCAGCGCCGCGCAGGTCCGCGAGGTAGCGCGCAAGTATCTTGTGGACGACAACCTGACGGTAGCGGTGCTCGATCCCCAGCGAGTTGCCACCGGCGCGCGCCCGCGTCCGAACGCGGGAAACGGCCGTGACGAATAGGCCGAAAGTGCCGGCACGACTGTTGGTACTCGCCATGCTCGCATATGCTGGCGCAGTGCACGCCACCTTGCCGATCCTGCAATGGCAGACTGCGAGCGGCGCGCGGGCGCTGTTTGTCGAGACCCACGATCTGCCGATGCTGGACGTGGCCGTGGATTTCCCCGCAGGTACCAGCCGCGACCCGCGTGAAAAGTCCGGTCTGGCGGCGCTGACATTGCGCATGATGCGATTGGGCGTGGAAGGTTTCAACGAGGACCAGATTGCCGAGCGCCTCGCCGACGTCGGCGCGGAAATCGGCGGGCGATTCGACATGGACCGCGCCGGCTATGGATTGCGTACGCTATCGAGCGCGCGCGAGCGCGACCAGGCGGTGGCAGTGCTGTTGCGCATCCTGCAAAGGCCGACGTTCCCGCAGCCGATCTTCGAACGCGAGAAGGAACGGGTGCTGGCAGCAATGAAGGAGTCCGACGCCAAACCCGAGACGATTGCCGATCGCGAGTTTAAGCGCCAGCTCTATGCCGACCACCCCTATTCCTTGCGCGGTTCGGGAGAAATCGATACGGTCGCGCGGCTCAGCCGCGACGAACTGGTGGGTTTTTACCGCCGCCATTTTTCCGCCAGGGAAGCGGTGGTTTCGATCATCGGCGACATCAGCCGCGAACAGGCGCGCATGCTCGCGGAACAGCTGACTTCCGGCTTGAAGGCGGCGGCGGCGCTGCCCGCTCTGCCGCCGGTGCCGCGACTTGCAAAGGAACAGACGAGCTGGGTCGCGCATGCGGCCACCCAGGCGCATATCCTGATCGGCCAGCCGGGTTTAAAACGCCTCGATCCCGATTATTTTCCGCTGTGGCTGGGCAATTACGTGCTCGGTGGTGGCGGATTCTCCTCCCGTCTCAATGAAGAAATCCGCCAGAAGCGCGGTCTTGCCTACAGCGCATACAGTTACTTCAACCCGCTCGCACAACCCGGCCCGTTCCAGATCGGGCTGCAAACCAAGAAAGATCAGGCCGAGGAAGCGCTCAAGGTGGCGCGCGACACGCTTGCGAAATTTGTCGCGGACGGTCCGACGCAGGAGGAATTCGATGCCGCAAAACAGAACATCGTTGGCGGATTTCCCTTGCGCATCGACAGCAACAGGAAAATCCTCGAATACCTGTCGCTGATCGGTTTCTACCGCCTGCCGCCGAGTTACCTGGAGGACTTTCCTGCGAGAATCGAAGCCGTGACGATGGCCGAGGTAAAAGACGCGTGGCGCCGCCGCATCGACCCTGCCCGCATGGTCACCGTGGTGGTCGGGGCCTCGTCAAGGCCTTGAGCCGTTACGGTTCCGATGCCGGCGCGTAGCAACAGCGTTCGCATCATCGGCGGCGAGTGGCGCCGTCGTCTGATCCACTTTCCCGACGCGGCGGACTTGCGACCTACTCCGGATCGGGTGCGCGAAACCCTGTTCAACTGGCTGGGACAGGACCTCACTGGGGAGACCTGCCTGGATCTGTTCGCCGGCAGCGGCGCGCTCGGGTTTGAAGCCGCCTCGCGTGGCGCCAGGCAGGTTGTGATGGTGGAACGCGACGCGCAGATATTCCGGGCGCTGCAGGCGACTCACACAAATCTTGACGCGACCAAGGTTGAACTCGTGCGCGCTGATGCGCTGGCGTTTCTGCGAGCCGATGTACGCCGTTACGACGTGGTTTTTCTGGATCCGCCCTACCATCTGGATCTTCTGCCGCGCCTTTTGCCGCTGTTGCCAAGCCGTCTTGACGGCGGCTCGCGTGTCTATCTCGAATCCGACCGGCTGACGGAATTGCCGCAAGGCTTCGAGGTTCTGCGCAAATCCCGCGCCGGGCGGGTGCACAGTCTCCTGATAAAATGGGCCCAATCATGAAGACGCGACCCAGCAGGGTGGTTTATCCCGGCACCTTCGACCCGATCACGCGCGGCCACGAAGACCTGGTGCGGCGCGCCTCGACTTTGTTCGACGAGATGATCGTCGCGGTCGCCGACAGCCGGGGGAAAAGCCCGTTCTTCACCGTCGAAGAGCGCGTGGCGATGGCCAGGGAAACGCTGGCGCCATTCGACAACGTGAGGGTGGAGGGCTTTTCGGGCCTGCTGATGGAATTTCTGCACAAGCACGACGCCAAGATCATCCTGCGGGGACTGCGCGCCGTGTCCGATTTCGAGTACGAATTTCAGATGGCCGGAATGAACCGCAACCTGTTTCCGGATGTCGAAACACTGTTCCTGACGCCGGCCGAACAGTACATGTTCATCTCCGCCACCATGGTGCGCGAGATTGCCAGCCTGGGCGGTGACGTCTCGCCTTTCGTCAATCCGATCGTGATTCCGCGGTTGAAGGAAAAAGTGCGCAAGTGAGGTCTCGATGGCCCTGATGATCACTGACGAATGCATCAACTGCGACGTGTGTGAGCCGGAGTGCCCGAACAACGCCATTTTTCAGGGCGAGGAGATCTACCAGATTGATCCGGACAAATGCACCGAGTGCGTCGGCCATTACGACCGGCCGCAATGCCAGGAAGTCTGCCCGGTGGACTGCATTCCGTTGAATCCGGCATTGCCGGAAACGAAGGAGCAGCTCTACGACAGGTTTCTGCGTCTGACGCAACAGACCATCAAGACCCCCGTCTGACGTCTATACCTGCGTCGGCTCGGGCCTACTGCGGCAGGCGATGTTCGACGCCGTACTTGGCGTAGATTTGTGTGAGACTGCCGTCGGCCAGCATTCTCTCGAGCACTGCGTTGACGGCATCCACCAGTGCCTGGTCCGATTTGCGCAATCCCACCGAAATTTCCCAGGTGAGTTGAGGCTCGCTGTCAAAGGCATTCACCAGCCGCAGTCCCGATGCCGGGTGCTGGAGAATGTAGTAGCTCATGGTCGGCACGGAAACCGCAGCCCCGTACAACTCGCCCTTCGCCAGATCCTCCACCATGTCCGACTGGAACGCATAGGGCGAGGTGGTCTTGCCGGCCTTGATGAGCACCATATTGGCAACCGAGCTAACCATCGCGCCGATTTTCTGGTCCTTCTTCAGTTCCTTGAAGTCGCTGATGGCCTCGGCATCCCGCCCGAGACCGAGTGCAAGGCCTGATTTCTGGTAAGGACGCGACAGGCGCAGCCGGTCTCCGTGGACTACCGGGTCATTAATGCTGTCGAGCATCATGTCGCAATTGACGACGTTGGCACGCCTTCGCGGCAGGATCCATTCAATGCTCAGAGGCACACCCAAGCCTTCGGCGATGGCGCCTCCGATCTCGATCTGGAATCCCGGCGTTTCCGGCTTGTTGCTGGCATAGGGGAGCGCGTCCCGGTTGGCGCACATGGAAATGGCGCCCAGCGATTTCACTTCGGCAAGCGTGCGGGCATTGGCCGTATCGACGGCCGAAAGCCACAGCGCGGTACACGCGCACGCCAACGCAAGCCCGGCTTTCATTCGAGGCATCTTCATTAATGAATTCATGGGTTCTGGGGCTCCTCGCCCGGTTTGAGATTGCGGATGAATTTGACGATCTTCCAGATCTGCTCGTCGGTGAAGGCGCTGCCGAAGGCGGCCATGCGCCCCGGCATCCCTTTCTTGATCCGGTTGAACAGAAACTCGTCGCTGCGCTCGGAATTCATCAATTGCGGCCCTTTGCCGTCATGGCGCCCGTAATCCCCATGGCAGAAGCTGCAGATGTTGCTGAACGTCGACTTTACGTCAAAGGCCTTCTTGGATGCCTCATCAGCCAACGCCGGTGCGGGGCTGACACAGGTCATGAACAGGCATGCGAGCAGGTTCCGAAAATTGTCATTGGCGTTGAATTTTTTCAATTGCAGGTGTCCTTCGCGCAATTCAACAGTTATCGTCCGCAGCATTACCTGCAAACTGAAGAACGAATTAACGATTTCGATAACCATTTCGCTGACAAGAAAAAAGGGCGGGGACGAATCCCCACCCTTCTTGCACGTGTGGCCGATATAACTATAACTGATCCGGACCCAGTTTATGGCAGTGCGTACACCTTCAGCACGCCCGAGTCCTTCGGCATGCTCTTCCAGGGTTCACCAAACCAATCGCCGTAGCCGTCGCCGACCAGGCTGCCCCAGCCGGTCATCACCGCCACATACTGCTTGCCTTTGGCCATGTAGCTGATGGTGCCGCCGTTGCTGCCCTGACCCGTGTTGTGGCTCCACAGCTTCTTGCCGGTGGCCGCGTCGTACGCGGTGAACATCCCATCGGCTTCCGGTACGAACAATACGTTGCCCCCGGTTGTCAGCAGGCCGCCGTGCGGTGTGGCGCCGTTGTATTTGATCTCGTACTTCACCTTGCCGGTGATCGGATCACGCGCGCGGATATGGCCCGACATTGGATCCTTGCCCGGTCCGTGCATGGTGAAGTCGGCACCGATGTTGAGCTGTACCACGGGCTCGGTGATCGGCTCGGTCTTCTTGATTTCGAGGTCCATGCACCACTCGAAGCCGACCTTGTACAACAGGCCGGTCTTCGGGCTGTAGCTGCCCGCATTCCAGCTGTAGCCGCCGGCGATGGCCGGGCACAGGTTCACGTGCTTGCCTTCGGGCGGATCCCACCGGCCCACCAAATCGCCATTGGGCGTGATGTCCTTGACGAAGTTGATGGCGTCCACGCCCTTGTAGACGTTGATCGGCTTGCCGGTCTTGCGGTCGAATACATAGACAAAGCCGGCTTTGGTCGGGTGAACGACGTACTTCTTGCCGTCGCGCTCGATCATCATCAGTTCGCCGGAAGCCGGGTCGAAGTCCCAGGCATCGTGCGGCAAGACCTGGAAGTAATTCTTCAGATCGCCGGTATCGGGATTGAGCATGATGATGGAAGAGGTGTACAGGTTGATGCCGGGACGCGGACCTTCGGTCATGTACTTGTCGCCCGCCCAGTCGTACAACGGCGCCGGGTTACCGGTACCCCACCATACGGTGTCGGTCTCCGGATCGTAACTGCCGGCCATCCATCCGCCGCCACCGCCGGTCTTCCAGGAATCTCCACCCCAGGTGTCGCGACGGTCGGACTTGGTGCCCTCGTTGCCGGCTACGGTGAAGAACCGCCATACTTGTTCACCGGTCTTGGCGTTGACGCCGAAGATTGGTCCGCGATCGGGCCACTCGCCGCCCTGCGCACCGATGATCACCTTGTCCTTGACCAGGAGCGGAGCACCGGTAAAACCGACGGTCAGCTTCTCCGAATCGACCAGTTTCGTCTCCCAGCTCAGCTTGCCGGTCTTCATGTCGATCGCGGCCAGCTTGCCGTCGAGCGTGCCCATGAACAGATTGCCGTAGCCGGCTGCGAGACCGCGGTTATACGGCGAGTGGGTTTGCCGTGCGACCAGATCTTCATTCAACTTGTGCTTGTAAGTCCAGATCATCTGGCCGGTGGCGCCGTCCAGCGCGTAGACCTGGTTGTAAGGACTGCTGTAATACAGGACGCCATCGATTGCCAGCGGATGGCCCTGCAAGCCACGATTGGCGCGCGAGGCGACGTGCGACCAGGCTTCGGTCAGCTTGCTGACGTTGCGCGTGTTGATCTGATCCAGCGAACTGTAGTGCCAGGACTTGTAGGAGCCGTGATAGCTCATCCAGTTGCCCGGTTCCTTGTCTGCGTTGAGCAGGCGCTTGGCGTCGACATCCGCGGCGAAGGAACTTCCGGCGGCAAGCAGCGCGGCCGAAAGTGCCGTCGCCAGCGCAACGCGCGCAAAGCGAGACGTATTGCTGTTCATAGTGATTTTCCTCTCAAAGTTTTTCGTTCTTCCCCAAGAAAGTGCAGTGTCGCCGTTGGGTCGTTCTCTGGATTAACACCGGCAGGCGGGCGACTTACCGTACCTGATCCACTCCTTGTGCCAAATTGCTTGAGGCGTGACAACAGCCTCGAACCCGGGATTGTGAGCCCGGTTTTGCACTTCGGTACTGGACGATTCTCGGGATGTTTTCCGGGCTAGTCAAGGGAAAGTAAGTCATTGCCAACAAACGGGAGATGAATTAGCCGCCCCGAAGGTCGGTCAGCGCTGGCACCGAGGGCAATAAAAGGTCGCGCGCTGGCCCTGGCGCAACAGCCTGATGGCCTTGCCGCAGACGCGGCATGGCAGGCCGCTTCTGCGGTAGGCGTAGTAATTCTGTTGGAAATAACCGGGATTGCCATCGGAGCCGACAAAGTCGCGCAGCGTGCTGCCACCGGCATCGATGGCCGCGCTCAGCGTTTCCCGTATCGCCTGCACCAGACGATCGCAGCGTTCGCGGGAAACTTTGCCGGCCGCCGTTTCGGGGTGGATGCCCGCCCGGAACAGCGACTCGCTGGCGTAAATGTTGCCCACGCCCACCACGATATGGCTATCCATGAGTACGGTCTTGATTGCGGCGCTGCGGCCGCGGGTGCGGGCATGTAGCCAGCCGCCGTCAAACTTATCGCTGAAAGGCTCGGGAGCGAGGTCGGCCAGCAATGGGTTGGCATGCGGATCCTGTGCCTCCCACAACACGGCGCCAAACCGGCGCGGGTCTGTCAGCCGCACCATCAATCCGGAGTCGAGCACCAGGTCGAAGTGATCGTGTTTCCCGGCCGGGGTTGCTCGCGGAAGCACTCGCAGGCTCCCTGACATGCCCAGGTGCACGATCAGCCAGCCGCTGCCGCAGCCGATCAACAGATACTTGGCGCGGCGGCCCACTGTGCGCACGGTGCAACCGCGGATGAGCGCGCCGAGATTGCGTGCAATCGGCCAGCGCAGATTGCGGTTGCGCACCACCACAGCCTCCACGCGCCTGCCGACCAGATGGGGGACCAGTCCCCGGCGGGTGATTTCTACCTCGGGTAGTTCGGGCACGTGCCGCGTTTACTTTTCAGCGACAACGTGAGGGTCAAGCAGACGCCTGCCGACTTCGGCCCCGAAGCGGTACTGCATGTTTTCGTCGCTGCGTACCAACAGGAATTCCGGCTGTTTCTGCATGATTTCCATGGCTACTTTCTTTCCACTCTTGAACCGCACGACCAGGCGGTCCTTGCCGCGGGTGCTGCTGCGCGGCTCGGCGCCCAGACTGGTGGTCAAACGCCATTCATCGGCCCAGCGGTTGAAATCGTCCTGCGAAAGCGGCTCGCCCTTTTTTGGCGCCGGATGCGCGCCTTCGATGGTCCAGGTGCCGCGGTCATCCCTGGCGATGCGGTAGCGTCCGAAGTCAAAGGCGACCGGGACTTCGGCATCACCGAGCAGTTTGCGGCTTACCAGCTTGGTGAGCTCGGTGGGAAAGCCGTAGCCGTAGAAAGGCGCCACCAGATAGACCGTTCCCGCGGTCGCGACATACTGTTCGTAGGTGACGTCGTTAATGCGGCCGAAGGCGAAGGACTGATCGTTGAGCGTGAGCTTCAGTTGCGGCCGGTCGAGTTCGTAACGGCCAGCATCGCCGGGCGGCAATTTGTGCTTGGCGGTCGCCGTGGTGATGTCGGTGAGCCGGTCCACCTGGATCGGATCCGCGCGGGTTTGCAGTGGCGCGCTGATGTACCAGTCGCCGTCGCGTTTTTGCAACGCGATGACGGGGCCGCCGCGCCGTTCCACGGTGATACGGGTAATGTCGTCGCGCTTCAACTGCGTCAGCCTTATTCCGGGATCCGGCTGTTCCTTGGGGCGCAGGATGGCGTATAGCACCAGCCCCGTCAGCAACAGGACCAGTACCAGGTTCACGAGGACTTTGGATTTCATGCCTTGCGGCGGCGCCACCAGATCGCGCCGCCGGCGACCAGGAACACAAGCGGCAAGACCACCAGGAAACCGATGCCGATCAGCGCCAGGCCCGCTCGCGACATTTCCAGCGAAAGATCCGAACGCGTGCGCGGCTGAACCGTGATCAGCGCTTCATCCCCGGCCAGCCAGTTGACCATGTTCACGCCCAGGTCGAGGTTGCCGAGTAGTCCGACATACTGGTTCGACAGGAACTGGCCGGTGCCAGCTACCACGACGCGTTGCTTGCGGCCGCCAAGGTCTCGCTCCAGCGCCGCCGCGACCACGATCGGGCCACGCGTGTCGCGGTTACGGTCGAAGGCGACTTGGTCATTGATGCCGCCGGTTTCCAGCCAGCCGCCCTGCGCTGTTTCCACCAGAGGTTGGAAACGCCACTTTGTTCCCTCTCTGGCTGCGATGCGGCGTGCGTAAGGAAACACGCTGGTCATCGAGGAATTCTCGGTTATGCGATGGGGGCCGTATCCGGAGGCCAGCGCAAAAGTCGCGGGCAGTTTCAGGCCGCCGGCTTGCGGGTCCACTACCGTGCCGGAAATCAGGTCCAGGCCCAGTTCGTCGGCGAGTGCCTGCAGCCCGCGCAGCGAGTCGTTGTCGATCAGCCACAACAGATTGCCGCCTTTCTCCACCCAGCGCCTGATCTTGCCCACTTCGCCGGGCAACAGGTCAACGCGCGGTCCGGCGATGATCAGCGTACTGATGTTTTCCGGAATATCCTGCGCCTGCGCAAGGTTCAACGCCGCGGACTTGAATCCCTTGGCGGCAAGCTGTTTGCCGAATTCGCCCAAATCGGGATTGTCGCGGCCGTCGAGCTTGCGCTCGCCATGCCCGTCCAGGGACATCAACTGACGCTCCGAGGAGCGCGCCAGCCTGACCAGCAGATTGGTGAGTTCGTGTTCGGTGAGGTTGGTGAGGTGCTCGTTTCTGCCGTTGTACTCGATCACCAACTCGCCGTTCATGCGCACTCCCGCCGCCTGCGCTTTCTGCGGTTGCTCGCGCGGATCGACGAATGCGAGCATGAAATCCTTCTTGGCGCGCTGAAACGGGGCCAGGAAAGTTTGGACGGTCTTGCGGATGTCACCTTCGGCGTCCTGCGCCGTGGCGTAGGCGGTGACGCCAATCGGTCCGGACATCTGCCCGAGCACCTCGGCCGAGGCCTGCGACAAGGTGTTGCGTTGACTTTGCGTCAGGTCCCACTGGATTTTGACGTCCCGGGTAACCCAGGCGGTGGCGGCCACCAGCCCCAGAAGCAGCACCACGAACAAGCCATTCTGGAGCAGCAATTGCAGTCTCAGTTTGCGATTCAGTTTCATGCGCGCAGGCGATCGGCATCGAGACGCCGGATCGAAAGTATGAGGAAGGCTGCGGTGAGCAGCGCGAAATAGATCAGATCCGCGACCGCGATCGAACCGTTAATGAAGTTCTCGAAATGCTTCAGCAGCGACAACAGGTGCAGCGGGCTGTCGGGGTCGGAGGCGGCGATGTTCGCCAGCCATAGCACCAGAAACGCTGCCAGGGTTCCGATGGCCGCCACGACCGGTTGGGTGGTCAGGCAGGAAACGAACAGGCCGATCGCGGCGAAGCTTCCGGTCAGCAGCAGCAGACCGAGCAGATTGGCGGCGATCAGTCCCAGGTCCAGCCTGCCGCCCAGCAGCAGGGACAGTCCCATCAGCGCAATCAGGCCGCCGACGATGGCAAGAAAGGCCAGTGTGGCGAAAAACTTGCCGAGCACGATTTGCGTCATTGAAATCGGCGCAGACATGAGCATGGTCATGGTCTGGTTGCGGCGCTCTTCGGCCACCAATCGCATGGTCAACAGCGGCACCGACATCAGCAACACGATCGAGGCGATGCCGAACATCGGCACCACCACGATTTCAGTGAGCCCGGGTGCATTGGGCACGCGCGCGAGTTGCGCCTGAATGGTCAGGAAGTAGTCCACGCGGGTGAGAAAAATCCACGCCAGGATGATTTGCAGGAACGCCAGCACCACCCACGCCAGCGGCGAGGCGAACAACGTTCTCAGTTCCTTGGTAACGATGGTCCAGATCATTCGGACGCCCTTTCACTTTGATCGTCTTCGCGATGGGTCAGTTGGACGAACACCTCTTCCAGGCTCGCCAGTGCCGGTTGCAACAGATACAGGCCCCATTTGCGCTCGACCGCGGCCCGCACCAGTGCGTCGGTGGGATCGATGCCGCTGCGCGGGCACACCCGGAACAAGTTGGCATTGATGGCGTCGATCTCGGCATCGGCGGCCACGCCGTTGAGCTCCGTCAGCGGCGGCGGATTGCGCAGGCCGATTTGCAGGGACTGGCCGCCGCGAAACTGCTTGAGTCCGGCAATGCTGTCGTTGAACACCACCTCACCACGGTGCAGGATCTGCACCCGGTCGCACACCGCTTCGACTTCGGGCAGGATGTGGGTGGACAGCATGACGCTGTGATCGCGCCCGAGGTCGCGAATCAGCGCCCGTATCTCGCGAATCTGGTTCGGGTCCAGGCCGACGGTGGGCTCGTCGAGAATGATCACGTCGGGGTCGTGAATGATCGCTTGGGCGATGCCGACGCGCTGCTGGAAACCCTTCGATAGCGAACCGATCAGCCGCTTGCCCATGTCTACCAGCCCGCAGCGATTCCTGACGCGCTCCACCGCCGGTCCCAGCGCGCTTTTCCTGAGTTTGTGCAGGCGCCCTGCCAGGCGCAGGTATTCATCGACCTTGAGTTCCCGGTACAGCGGCGGCACTTCGGGCAGATAGCCGATGCGCGATTTAGCCTTGGTCGGCAAGTCGATCAGGTCTATGCCGCAGATGCGTACTTCGCCGCTGGTCGGCGCGAGATTGCCGGTGAGCATCTGCATGGTGGTGGTTTTGCCGGCTCCGTTGGGGCCAAGCAGGCCCAGCACCTCGCCGCGCCTGAGTTCGATCGACACGTCGCGCACTGCGCGATGGGCGCCGTAGGTGCGCGTCAATGCCTGCGCGGAAACGGTGAGTTCTGAGCTTGCCGTAGTGGTCATGCCCTCGCCTTGTCTGAGAAATGTGGAGATTTGTTCCGTTGCTCTTGCAACCCATTTGTTGTCAGCGCCTTCCGCCTCCGGGCGGCAATGCCGCAACAGATGTTGGCGAATGGGCAGGGGTTACTTGTGATGGCCGCCAAATATACCTAAACTGTCTTCCGGATTGAAGAACTTCGCGCGCGGCCATGTTCTCTAAAGTTCGATTACGCGCATATATTCCATCTGGCCCCAACCACTCCATGCCGTCATTGCTTTCCTGTTTCGCCTCGATGTTGACTGCGTCCTGCCTGACGCTGGGCGCCTGTGCCCAGCCAGGAGCGCGCGCGGGCTCGCCCGCCCTTGCCGCGGACGGTGTGATGGCTTCCGAGGCGGCCATGAATTGGTCCGCGCAGGCCACGGATTCCGAGGACAACTTTGAAGAACGCGCCCGGCGGGTCTTCGGCACGCAATCCCTGTCTCCTGCCAATCTGCCCGGTCGCGAATTGGATTCGGATCTGCTCTATAAGTTTCTGCTGGCCGAGATCGCGGCCCAGCGCGGCAGCTTCCAGGTTGCGGCGCAAGCCTATCTCGAAATGGCCAGGTCCACGCGCGACCCGCGCCTTGCCCGGCGCGCCACGGAGCTGGCATTGTACGGACGGCAGACCGAAATGGCGCTGGAAGCCGCCAAGATCTGGCTGGCCGCGGAGAAGGATTCGACCGCGGCGCGGCAGACGCTGGTGGCATTGTTCGTCACCACCAACAACCTTAAGGCAGCCAGACCGCTGCTGCAGGAAATTCTCTCCGCAGAGGGTGCCAACATCGGAGCGTCGCTGACGCAGTTGCACGCTTTGCTGGCCAAGCACTCAGACAAGAACGCCGTCCTGGCGCTGGTGAAAGATCTGATCAAGCCGTATCGACAGCTGCCCGAGGCGCACTTCGCGGTGGCGCAGGCGGCGCTGGCGGCCAATAAATATGATGCAGCGCTGGCGGAAATCCGCGAAGCGTTGCGCATCAGGCCTGACTGGGAGGCGGCGGCGCTGTTCCAGGCACAGGCACTGACCGGCGAGTCGCGCGCCAAGTCGCTCGACTACATGAAGGGTTTCCTGGCCGCCAATCCGAATGCGCAGGAAGTGCGCCTGAACTACGCCCGCCAGCTGATCGGCGAAAAGAAGTTCCCGGAGGCCCGCGTACAGTTTCAGCGACTGCTTGACGGCAATCCGCAAAATCCCGACATCGCGTTGACGGTGGCTCTGCTGTCGGTGCAGATCAACGATTTGGACGCGGCGGAAACGCAGTTGAAGCGTGTGCTGGAACTGAATTACAAGGACCCCGACAGCGTGCGTTTTCACCTCGGGCAGGTCAACGAGGAGCGCAAGCGCTACGAAGAAGCAGCCCGATGGTACCTCGCGGTCGAAGGCGGGGAGCAGTTCGTGATGGCGCATGCACGCTACGCGTTCATGCTGGCACGGCAGAACCGTGTGGCCGAAGCGCGCACCCATCTGCAGACCCTGCAGCTGCAGAACGAGGGGCAGCGCGTGCAGATCGTGCAGGCCGAGGCGCAATTGATGCGCGAAGCGAAAGCGTACAAGGAATCGTTCGATATCCTCAGGACCGCGCTCGATTCCAACGCGGACAATCCGGAGCTGCTCTACGACATCGCCCTGGCGGCCGAGAAGCTCGACCGCCTCGACGTGGTGGAGACCAGCCTGCGGCGGCTGATCGTGCTCAAGCCGGACCACGCACAGGCCTACAACGCGCTCGGGTACACCCTTGCGGATCGCACCGACCGGCTCGCTGAAGCGCGCGACTACATCGAGAAGGCGCTTAAGCTTTCGCCCGAGGATCCGTTCATTCTCGACAGCATGGGCTGGGTGGAATATCGCCTCGGCAATCATGCCGAAGGACTGCAATACCTGCAGCGTGCATTCGACCAGCGCCCCGACCCTGAGATTGCGGCGCACCTGGGCGAAGTACTGTGGGCGAAAGGCAAGAAGGGCGAGGCCGAAAAGGTCTGGCGCGACTCGCTGCGCGACAACCCCGGTAACGAAGAACTGCAGAAGGTCATCAAGAAATTTCTGCCATGAGGCGCATCAGTGCCTCGTTCCTTTCGTCTTTTCGCCACTTTTAGCGTCCTCGCACTGGCGGTGGGCTGCGCGGCCCTGCGCGCCCCGCAGGTGCTGCCGGTCTCCAATGCCGGCATCGACGCGTTCTCCGTCATTGGCCGCGTCGCAATCAAGGTGGAACAACGCGGCTACTCGGCCAGGTTGAACTGGCGGCATGCCGCTGCCGGCGATCGGTTGCGCCTGCTTTCCCCGGTGGGCTCGGTGATCGCCGAACTCGAGGCCAATGCGTCCGGTGCGATGCTGACAACCGGCGACAAGAAGGTGTACCGATCCGGCGACGTGCGGACGCTGACCCGTAAGGTCTTGGGCTGGGACCTGCCGCTCGAAGGCCTGCAGCACTGGGTGGTCGGACGCGCCGAGCCGGAGCTTCCGGTGCAGGCCGAGGAGCGCGACGCGCGTGGGCGGCTGACAAGCCTCACACAGAACGATTGGCGCATCACCTTTCTAGCCTACGCCGGGGACAGCGCGCTGCCGGCGCGCATGGCGCTGGCGTATGACAATCTGAGCCTGCGCCTGATCATCGACCGCTGGGACCTGACCGAATGAGCCGCGCCAACGGTTCCGGTGCGGCGGGCGCTTCGGCCAAGTCTGATGCGACGGTCGCCGCGGGGGTCCGGTATGCCGCGCCGGCCAAGCTCAACCTGTTCCTGCACGTGGTGGGGCGGCGTGCAGACGGCTATCACTTGCTGCAGACCGCGTTCCGCTTTATTGACTACGGCGACGAGCTCGGATTCTCGGTGCGGGACGATGGCGTGGTGCGCAGAGTCAGCGAGCTTGCAGGCGTGCCCGCCGGGGCCGATTTGTGTGTGCGTGCCGCGCACCATCTCAAATCCCGCACCGGCTCCCGTCTCGGCGTGGATATCGAGCTGATCAAGAAGCTGCCCATGGGCGGCGGGCTGGGCGGCGGCAGTTCCGATGCGGCAACCACGCTCATCGCGTTGAACAGGTTGTGGCAGACCGGGCTCACGCGCGCGCAACTGCAGGAGTTGGCGCTGGAACTGGGCGCGGACGTTCCGGTGTTCGTGTTCGGGCGCAGCGCCTTTGCCGGAGGGGTTGGCGAGCGCCTCGCCGCGCTCCAACTGCCGCCTGCCTGGTACCTGATTCTGGTGCCGGAAACGGCTGTTTCTACTGCGGAAATCTTCTCCGCGCCTGAATTGACACGTAATACGAATGCAATCACAATAGCGGCCTTTTCGGTCGGCCAGGGTCGCAATGATCTCGAGCCGGTGGTGTGCCGGCGGTATCCGCAAGTGGCCCGTCATCTCGAGTGGTTGTGCCAGTACGGCGACGCCCGCATGACCGGATCCGGGGCCTGCGTGTTTTGCGGGTTCGAAACCGATGCGCAAGCCCAGCGGGTTCTGTCGGAGCTTCCGGCAGACATGCGGGGATTCGTGGCGCGCGGACTGGACCGGCACCCTCTTTGGTCCGAGGGCATTTAGGATTCTTGGGGAGTCGCCAAGTGGTAAGGCACCGGATTTTGATTCCGGCATTCGTAGGTTCGATCCCTACCTCCCCAGCCAGTCTAGACACTAGTGGCTTGAGACTAGAGACTAGAAAGCGCCAACCGCCGGAGTATTTACGGCGCATGTTTGTTTTGCCGATGTAGGGTTTTTTTCTAGTCTCCAGTATCCAGTTTCCAGTCTCTAGAATGGCCTATGACAGCTTGATGGTGTTTACCGGCAACGCGAATCCCAAGCTTGCCGAGGACGTTGTAAAACACCTCAACATCCCGCTCGGGCGCGCGACCGTAGGCCGCTTCAGCGATGGCGAGGTCATGGTGGAGCTGCTGGAAAACGTCCGCGGCAAGGATGTATTCGTGCTGCAGTCGACCTCCACGCCGACCAACGACAGCCTGATGGAAGTGATGCTGATGGTCGATGCGCTCAAGCGCTCGTCGGCCGGACGCATCACCGCGGCGATTCCCTACCTGGGCTACTCGCGTCAGGACCGGCGCCCGCGCTCCGCGCGGGTGGCGATCAGCGCCAAGGTCGTTGCCAACATGCTGGTGGTGGCGGGTGTGGACCGGCTGCTGACGATGGATTTGCATGCGGACCAGATCCAGGGGTTTTTCGACATACCCGTTGACAATGTCTACTCGGCGCCGATTCTGCTGGGCGACATCTGGAAGCGCGGCTATCAGGATCTGGTGGTGGTCTCGCCCGACGTCGGCGGTGTGGTGCGCGCCCGTGCGCTGGCGAAGCGGCTGGAGTCCGACCTTGCCATTATCGACAAGCGACGTCCGCGTCCCAACGTGGCGACGGTGATGAATATCATCGGCGACGTGGCGAACCGCACCTGCGTCATCATGGATGACATGGTGGACACTGCGAATACGCTGTGTGAAGCGGCGTTGGCGCTGAAAGAGGCGGGCGCGTTGAAGGTACTGGCTTACTGTACCCACCCGGTATTGTCGGGCAAGGCGATCGAGCGCATCGAGAATTCGGTTCTGGATGAGGTGGTGGTGACCGATACCATCCCATTGCGCGAGGACGCGATCCGCTGCAAACGCATCCGCCAGTTGAGCATCGCGGCGCTGCTGGCCGAGACGATGCTGCGAATCAGCAACGAAGACTCGGTGTCGTCGTTGTTCATGGAGTAATTTTTCAACGCGCCGTCTGGTCGCGGATGGCGTCAACTTTAGGAGAGCAACATGGCTAAGATCGAAATCAATGCGATGTCCCGCTCGCTGCAGGGAACGGGTGCGAGCCGCCGTCTGCGCGGGACGGGCAAGGTGCCGGGAATCGTCTATGGAGGCGAACAACCGGCGCAGAACATCGAGCTGGATCACAACTCGCTGTTCCACCAACTCAAGCAGGAGGCCTTTCACGCCTCGATTTTGAGCATGAACCTGGACGGCAAGAATGACCGCGTGCTGTTGCGCGACGTGCAGATGCATCCGTGGAAACAACAGGTGCTGCATGTCGATTTCCTGCGGGTTTCGGCCAACAAGACGATCCACATGGAGGTGCCGTTGCACTTCATCAACGCCGACATTTCCCCGGGCGTGAAGACCGGGGGCGGTATCGTCAGCCACGTGATGAACGAAATCGAGATTTCCTGCCTGCCGGACGATCTGCCCGAGTTCGTCGAAGTCGATTTGCAACATCTTGAACTCGGTCACTCGGTACACCTGGCCGATGTAAAACTGCCCAAGGGTGTGGATTCCCCGCAACTGGTGCGTGGCGACAATGCCGTGGTGGCAACCGTGCAGGTTCCGCGTGCGCTGGTCGAGCCGGAGCCTGAAGTCGCACCCGCCGCCGAAGCGGTCGCAGTGGAAGGCGCACCCGCCGCCGATGCGGTGGCGGCTCCGGGCGCTGTTCCGGCTGCTGCGGGCGCCAAGAAGGAGCCCGAGAAGAAGGAGGGCGACAAGGGCGCCAAGAAGTAAGTTTCTTTTTCCTGGCTGTGCGGCCCGCCCGTCTGTGCGTCCGGCGGGCCGTTTCATTTTGCGGGATCGCCGACAAACAACATGAAGCTCGTCGTAGGACTGGGAAATCCGGGACGCGAACATGACGGTACCCGCCACAACGCCGGTTTCTGGTGGGTCGACCGCCTGGCATCGCGCGGCCATGTCCAGCTTCGGCAGGAAGCGCGTTTTCACGGCCAGGCCGCCAAGATGGTCGAGGCTGGCCGCGAGTGCTGGTTGCTCAAGCCCGGTACTTTCATGAACCTGAGCGGCCGCGCGGTGCAGGCGCTTGCCCAGTTCTACAAGATTGAGCCTGTGGAGGTGCTGGTGGTGCACGACGAACTTGATCTGGCGCCGGGCGGGGTCAAGCTCAAAAGGGGTGGCGGTGTGGCTGGGCACAACGGCTTGAAGGATGTCGCCGCACATCTGGGGCCGGATTTCTGGCGCTTGCGCATCGGCATTGGCCATCCCGGCGATCGCTCACAGGTGTCGAACTACGTATTGAACGCGCCACGCAAGGATGAACTGCCGCTGATTCACGAGGCGATCGAGCGCAGTCTGGAACTGTGGCCGTTGCTTCTTGATGGCAAGACCGAAGCGGCGATGCTGAAACTGCACACGACGGCGTGA